>DBTK01000077.1:2587-29273 GCA_002307015.1 Spirochaetaceae bacterium UBA1318 | reverse complement strand
ACGATCAGGTTCGGGAGCAGGGTCGCGTCCTGGATCCTGAGGGCGTTCTCGAGCTGATTCACCGACATATAGGATTTCTTGACGTCGAACCGGGACCCCGCCACCTTGGCGTCCTCGGGCGAGGTTATCCTCTCGTCGTCGAGGGACCCCGAAAGCCCCATGTCCTCGCGCTTGTCGAAGCCCAGGATCTCCTGGAACTGGGTGAGGGCCTGGAGCCTCGAGGTTTCCATGGAGCGCAGTCCCGGCGTAAGGTTCTCGACGTTGGCCCGAGCGTACCGGTAGTTCAGTTCGTTTCCCTGACCGATCTCGTAGGAAACCTGGGCCTGGCGGAGCCTCTCCCTGGCGTTGGCAAGCCTCGAGCGGGTGAGGTCGATCGCTTCCTTCATCACCAGGAGCTGGTAGTAGAACTTCTTCACCGTGGAAGTCATCTGCTTTTCGGCCTTGGCTTTGTCGATGAGGCTCCCCTGGTAGTCGAGGGCCGTCTGGTCCATGAGCCTGAGGAAGACGGGACTCAGGACCTCCTGGATCGTGAGCCCCAGGGCGAGGTTGCCCTTGTCCGGGGTCATGTAGTAGCCGGTTCCGTTCACCACGGCCACGAGGCTCTTCTTCGCCCTCACGTCGTTCAGTTCGAGGGCCGTTCCCGTCGCCGAGACGGCCGGGAGGAATTTGTTGTAGGAGAAGTCGTTCGCCCGTTTCTTGATCCTGGTCTGGGTCGCGGCCGACTTGACGGCCAGGTTGTTTCGGAGGGCGGCCTCGACCGCCTGATCCACGGTGAGGACGGCCGGGGCCGGCTCGGCCGCCGCCGGTATAAGGCAGGCGCAGGCGAGGGCCGCGACGGCCAAAAACGTGATGATCCTGTTATGCATTCGAGTTCTCCATGGTGGTCTTTTGGGCGCGGACGAAGCGGTGTTTCAGGGAGTCCACGGCGAGGAAGACGACGGGTACCACGACCATCGTGATGAGGAGGCCGAAGACGAGTCCTCCGATGAGAACAAGGCCCATGGCCCGTTTCATTTCACCGGCCGATCCAAGGCCGAGGGCAATCGGCAGCATGCCGACGACCATCGCGATGGTCGTCATGAAGATCGGCCGTATTCGGGTGGCGACCGCCTCCTTCAGGGCCGCGACGTTGTCCATATGCCGCTCGTCGCGGTTCTTGAGCGCACGGTCGACGAGCAGGATCGCGTTCTTTGCCGTCAGTCCCATCAGAAGGATCATGGCCATGATCGAGAAGATGTTGAGGGTCTGGTGCGTGATCGCGAGCGTGAAGAATCCTCCGATCAGGGCGAAGGGCAGGCTGAACATGACCGAAAGCGGATAGGAAAGCGAGTTGAACAGGATAGAGAGGATCGCGTAGATCAGGATGAGCGACAGGAACAGCGCGAACCCGAGGCTCCCGAATGCGTCACCCTGGATCGAAAGCTGGCCCGCAGACCTGATCTCGACGCCCGAGGGGATCGAGAGGCTTGCGGCCTTGGCGCGTATCTCCTTGTCGATATCGCCCGAAGCCCGGCCGATCGCCTGGGCCGAGATGGTTATGCTGCTCTGCCGGTCCAGCCGCCCGAGCACCGTGGGACCGAAGGCGTTTCTCAGGCTCGCGAACTGATTCAGCCGTATCTGCCGCCCCTGGTTGTTCGTGAAGCTCAGGTTTCCCACCTGGGTCGTACTCGTCCTGTCGAAGGAGTCGAGCACGATCTTGATCGTGTAGTCGGTCCCGTTTTCCTGATAGTAGAGGTCGTCGTTGCCGGCGAGGGCCGTGCGGAGCGATGCCCCCACCATGTCGAGGCTTAAGCCCAGGTCCGCGAGCTTCGTGCGGTCGATATCGACCTGTAGCTCGGGTTTGCCCTCCCCGACGGAGGTGCTCACCTCTCCCGTACCCTTGACCTGCTTTATCACGGCGACCCAAGCCTGGGCCACCTTAAGGTTATCCTCGTAATTGGGTCCCACGACGTTATACGAAATGGGGCTCATCAAATCTCCGGTATCGATGATTCCGACCTGAGTCACATGGACCTTTACGCCGGGAATATCACGAATTGCCTTTTCGACCTCGACGCCGACCTGGCTCGAGCTCTTGCTGCGCGCGCTTCGAGGCACCAGCCCAACGTCGATCTGGCTTTTATAGTTCGAGGCCCCGCCCATCGTGCTGTACCCGACCTTGGCGTAGACCCGCTCGACCTCGGGGTGCGCCCTGAGGCCCGTTTCGATAGTCTGCACGATGCGGTCGTTTTCCTCCAGGGTCGTGCGCTCGGGCATCTCGAGTATGACGTTGAACTCTCCCCTGTCGATCACGGTTATCAGTTCCGAACCGACGAAGCCCTTCGCGAGGAGGACGAAGCTGAGTACCAGGAGTGTCGCCGCCGAAAGGATCGTCGCCCTCTTGTGCCTGATTCCCCAATTGAGGATGACCTGGAAAAGATCAGAAACCTTGCCGAAGCCCCGATCGAAGACGACGCCGAAGCGGGCCATGGACCCCGTTTCATAGGCTACCCTTGAGTCTTTCATGCGCGAGGCGAGGAGGGGCGTGAGGAAAAACGACACGACGAGGCTTATCGCCGTCGCCAAGACGATGGTGACGCCGAACTGGAGCAGCATCGAGCCGATCATCCCTCCGGCGAATGAAACCGGGAGAAACGCGACGATGATGACCAGGGTTACCGATGTTGCGGCGAACGCGATCTCTCTGGTTCCCACACGTGCGGCCTCACGGGCGCTTTTCCCGAGCGTCTTGTGCCGGTGGATGTTCTCGATGACGACGATCGAATCGTCCACCAGAATTCCGATGACCAGCGTGAGAGCGAGAAGGCTTAAAAGGTTCAACGAAAAGTTTCCGATTCCCATGCCGATGAAGGTCGTGAGCAGGGTCACCGGGATGGCCAGCATGACGATACCCGCGTTCTTGAGGTCGTGCAGGAACAGGAGCATGATGACGCCGACAAAGAGGATGGCCAGGATGATGTCGGTGACCACGTCGTGGGCCGAACCGAGGGTGAAAACCGACGAGTCCTGGGCTATCTCGAAGCGGAGGTCGGAGGCCTTGTAATTCTTCGCCATTCCGATGAGCTCTGCGTGGATCTTGCGGCTCACCTCGACGGCGTTGGCTCCGGACTGCTTGAGAACAAGGAGGCCGATAGCCTCCTTGCCGTTGTACCGGAAGATGGTCGTGGAATCGGCGAGGGCGTCCTCCACCTTGGCCACGTCGCCGAGGTGAATGCTGCCCGATCCCGGCAGGGTGATGAGGACGAGGTTCTTCATCTCGTCGAGGTTCTTGAGCTTGCCGGCTATTCTCACGACGTACTCGCCGTCTGCGGCCTTGATGTTCCCCGCGGGGAAATCGAGGTTCGAGGCCCCGATCTTCTGCATTACGAGGAGGATGGGTATGCCGTACTGTTCGAGCTTCGCCTGGGAAAGGCTCACGCGGATTTCACGGGCGTTTCCGCCCAGCATGGTGATCTGTCCCACCCCGCTGATCCGGTTGAGGCTCGGCTTTACCGTGTCCTTGACGAGCTCGTAAAGCTCTCCCTTCCCGACATTCGCCGTGATGGCGAGCTGGATGATGGGGTAATCGTCCAGGGACAGCTTGTTCACCGAAGGCGTTTTCACCGCCGACGGCATGTCCTTCATCTTCGCGTTGACCTCTCGCTGGACGTCCTGGCTGGCGACGTTCAAATCGGTACCGACGTCCAGCTCCAGGGCAACGATGCTCACGTTTTCCACCGACTGCGAGGTGACGTGCTTGACGTGCGAGACGCCCGAAATGGCGTCCTCGATTTTCTTGGTCACCTGGTCCTCCACCTCCTTGGGCGAGGCGCCGGGATAGATCGTCTGGATAGTCAGATAGGGTGCGGTCATCGGCGGCGTCAGTTCGTACTTCATGGTGGAGTACTCGAAGATTCCGACGAACGACAGAAGGCTCACGATCACGACGATCGCGATGGGTCGGACGAATGGCAGATCTAGTAGTTTCATTTGGTTCCCATCTCCGTACCGTTCACGGTCACGCTCGCACCGTCGCTCAGGTTGTTCATCCCCATAGCCACGACCTGGTCGCTCTCGCCGATGCCCTTCAGGATCTCGATATCGGTGCCGTACTCGTCGCCCGTCGCGACGCTCACGAGCCTCGCGATCCCGTCCTTCACCACGTAGACCTGGGGCGTCTCTCGGGCCCCGACGAGGCACGCGCGGGGGATGGCGAGGATGGTCCTCGTGCCGAAGTTTATGCGGGCTTCCGCCGACATGCCGTCATAGAGGGTCTTTCGCGCGTTGCTCTTGAACGTTATTTCAACGGGAAAGGAAAGGGCCGCGTCGCCCTGAGGGCTTACGGCGGAAACCCTGCCCGCGAAGATGACGCCGGGATAGAGGTCCGAATCGATATCGACGTCCATGCCCTTCTGGATCTTGAGGACATCACGTTCCCCGACCTTGACGGTCATCTTGAGGTTGTCCGTATCGACGATGTGGGCGACCGGGGCGCCGGGGGCGAGCATCGAGCCGACGGTGACGAACTTCTGGGTGACGACGCCGGTTTGCGGCGCGCGGACCTGGGCGTTCTCGAGGTCGCGGTGAGCCATAAGGAGCTGAGATTCCGAGTTCGTGAAGGCGAGTTTGGCGCCCTGCCTGTCCGAGTCCGATATCACCTTCTGCGTGAACAGGTCCTGGGCCCTCGCCCAATCCGATTTGCCCTTGTCATAGGCCGCCTGGGCCGTTTTGTACGTCGCCTGTTTCAGTTCGTCGTCTATCTGCGCGAGTACGTCGCCCTTCTCGACGCGTTTTCCCGCTTCGGCGAAAACGGCTACCACCTTGCCCTGGGTCTCCGCGACTACCTGAACTTCCGTCGTGGTGTGCACGATCCCGTTGAGGGCCAGTTCACCCTGCACGCTCTTGTTCTGCGGTCGAATTATCGATACCGATACCTTCGAATCTGTTTTCGTTGAGGACGCTTCAGCGGCCTTATGAGCGCCGCATCCCGATACCATCGCGGAAAGACCCACTGCCATTACGGCCAGAAGGCCCACCCCGATTCGTTTGCCCTGTTCACTCCGATTCATTCCATCCTCCTCGCATCTATCGATAACCGGGGTTCCTGAACACGAACGTCGTCCAGTACCTCGCCAGTTTGCACGCAGCCACCACTATCCGGAAGGAAAACTAAGCCGATGAAATCGACCAGCCTGTCCATAAAATCCTGTTCCAACCTTTCCCAGTTCATGTTCGAGGGAACCTTGAATACCTCTTCGAGAAGGAAAAAGCCCATCATCTGGGCGATCAGATGGGATGCGACAAGCTCGCTGTCCGTCGATGGACCCCGAGTCGTCGCGGCCAGCGAGTCGGGATCGGCGACCGGATTTTCCGAAATCCGGGTGAGAACCTCCTGCATCCGCCGATGGGTCGTGGCAAGGCTTTTTTGGATGAAGTCGCGGACGGATTCGTCCATGACCTCGGGGCTGATGGCGATAGCCCTCGCGATTTTTCGTTTTCCGCCGCACTCGTCGAAGACGGTTTTGATGAAGGCCCTGAGTTCCGTTTTGTCTTTTCCCGAAAAGGCGGGGCACGGATCCGGGCACCCGGCGGCTTCCGGCCAGGATTCTGCGAGAATTCGGTTGAAGAGTTCGCGCTTCGTATGGAATTTCCGGAACAGGGTCATTTCGGTGATACCCGCCCGACTGGCGATCTCCCGGGTGGACACCGAGGCGTAACCCCTTTCGGCGAAAAGGTCCTCCGCGACGCTCATGATGTCCCTGTCCGCTATGCTCATCTCGTAATTCTCCATTATTGATCAAGGTTCATGTATGATCATTGATCAATAATGAACGCAGTTCATGTTGAGATAATAAAAAAACGCGTTCCAACTGTCAAGAGAAAAGATGGGCTTGGGATTTTTCGCGGGCTAGATGTTGCCGGAACGATCGCCGACGAGGGCGTAATTCTGGAGGAAGAGGTTGATGAAGCCCTCGATCACCTCGGAGAAGCTGAATCCGGCGGCGAGATGGCGGCGAATCTTGTCGTTGCCGCTGTCGAAGCTCAGCAGTCCCTGAAGGCAGTGGAAAAAAACGACGGCCACCATGCGGGGATCCTCCTTTATCGCGAGGGAGCCGTCGTCGATCCCTTTCTGGATGATTCTCGCGAGAAGCGCGATGAACTGATCGATGGCGTTCAGGATTGCGGAAACCGGGGCGTCCTCGAGGTTCGAGGGGCCGATCCTCAGGAGAAACAGGATCAGCAGATGGATACCGCCTTCCGTGCTCAATCGGCAGAAAAGGGCGACGAAGGCCTTCAGCTGCTCGCTGCCCGACCGTTCCGCCTCGAAGGGAATGGACAGCTTGACCATGATCGAATTGAACGACTCGTTGAGAATTTCGGCCAGGATGTCAGACTTGCTCTTGAAGTGAAGATACACGGCCCCGACGCTCACGTCCGCCCGGCTCGCGATATCCCTCATCGTCGTCTCCTCGTATTTCGCCTCGACGATGAAGAGTTGGTGAGCCACCTCGAGTATGCGCTTCCTGGCGTCCTGGCGCCGGCGTTCAACCCGCGATTTCTCGGGTTCAATGGGCATGGCTCATCTCCTCGTTCCTGCGAATGACGTCTGGCATGGCGAAAGGCCGAAGGGATTCTATCATAGGGGCCATGTGCCGGCTAGCGGATTAATGCGTTATCCATCCCGAGGCCCTCGGGTCCCGTTTCACCAGGGCGAAGATCTCGTCCCAGTCGAGGTGGTAGGTTCCCTGGAGCTCGGAGAGCTCGGGGATGGCGAGGAGCCTCTGCACGAACATCGAGGCGGCCCCGTAGGCGACGAGGTTTTCCCCCAGCGACGAGAACTCGATCGCGCACCGGGTTTCGGGCGAGGCGGAGCGGCACGAGAGGGCCCTCCCCATCGTTTCGAGGATGAGGCCGCGGTCCCGGGCGATGTCGCCCCCGATGAAGAGGTGGCTCGGGTTGAGCACGGAAATGACGACGGCGAGGTCCCTGGAGAGCTCGGTCATGAAACGGCGATAGGCCTCGTTCCTCGCCCTGATTCCCTCCATGTCACCGTCAGGGAACCCGAACCGGCCCATCCGGTCGGCATCGAGCGACGAGCTCCTGAACTCGCCCGCCGCGTAGGAGGAGCCGTAGTGGACCTTGCCGTTCACGACCACCCCCAGGCCGACGTCGATGCCGCCCTTGTCTCCCGGCAGGGCGTCCTTACGGTGGAACTCGCCCAGGACGCAGACGAAGTCCCGAATCTTGAGTCCGCGGAACTCCATCAATTCCCCCCAGGCGCAGCAGTTGGCGTCGTTCTCGATCATCACGGGGACCGAGAATCGGCCGGCTATGGCGCGGAAAAAATCGTAGTCGACGAGGTCGAGGGGGACGGAGCGAATGACGACGCCGTCGTTCGGGTTCACGAGACCCGGGATCCCGACGACGATGCCGAGGAGGGGGCAGGGGAGGTCCGCGACAGCGGCCTCGAGCTCGCCGACGATCGAAAGGAAGCCGTCGGCGAATCCCGGACCGCCCGGATGGATGGGAGCCGAGCGCGAGAGCAGGATGGTTCCGGTGATGTCGATGGCCACCGCCCGATAGCGGCCCGGCTGGATCTCGAGGCCGAGGAAGCAGCCGAGTTTCTCGTTGATCCTGAGGCCGATCGGGCGGCGCCCCGCCCGGGACGAGCCCGTCGATTCCGTCTCGTAGGCGATGCCCTTTTCGATCAGGGTCGAGGCGATGTTCGTGACGGTGGACTTGTAGAGGCCGACCTCCCTCGCGATCCCGATCCGGCTGATGCCCGGGTTGTCCCAGACGAGCTGGGCGATCATCGAGATGTTCGCGTTCCGCTGGAAGGAGTTGTTGTTCAGCCTCACGCCGATTCCCTTGCCGGGCGATGAAATACCTGGAGCACTTCAGCGCCCCGCTAGACCCCTGCGGGGGCTTCGGGCCTCGGGTCCCGAATCTTTTCCCGGTAGGAGAGCCCCGTCGGCGTCACGGCGAGGCCGCCCTGGGCGTTCTCCCTGAGGTTGGCGGGAAGGGAGTCGCCGATGGCCTTGAGGGCCGTCACCACCTCGTCGAAGGGGATGACGCTCGTGACCCCGGCGAGCTCGAGGGAGACGGCGGTGAGGGCGTTCGCGGCGAGGAAGGCGTTCCGCTTGACGCAGGGCACCTCCACGAGGCCGGCGACGGGGTCGCAGGCGAGGCCGAGGGAGTTCTTGAGCGAAAGGGCCGCCGCGTCGAAGATCGCCCCGAAGGCGCAGCCGCAGAGCGAGGCGAGGCCGGCGGCCGCCATCGCACCAGCGGCCCCGCATTCGGCCTGGCATCCTCCCTCTGCCCCGGCGAGGGTCGCACGCTCGGCAATCAGGATGCCGACGCAGCTCGCCACGAGGAAGGCCTCGCGGAACCGGGCGTCGTCGATTTCCTCGCCTGAGGGACGGGTGTCCCGGAACGCCCACAAGGTTCCGGGAACTATGCCGCAGGAGCCCGCCGTCGGGAAGGAAATGACCCGGCCGCCGCAGGCGTTGACCTCGGCTACGGCGAGGGCGTAGGCGATGGCCCTGGTGTAGAACGGATCGGTCACGATGGCTTTCTCGGGGGCGGCGAGCCGGACCGCGTTCCCCCGGGTGAGGCCCGAGAAGGAAAGCTGGGGAGCGGAAAGCCCTCGGTCGAGGGCGGCCCTCGTGATCTGGATGCGCCGGTCGAGCTCGGCGTTCACTTCGTCGGCCGTCTTTCCCTGGATGAAGGCCTCGCGAGCGACGAGGTAGCCGCCGAGAGGGAGATTCTCGCTTTCGAGAACGGAGGCAAGGTCCTGTACGGTATGAAATCTCGTCTTCATGGCTTTCCCTCGCTAATTGCTCAATCCCGGTATGTAGACCACCGAGTAGATAGGCGGCAGGCTCTCGATCTGCTGGACGATCGATTTTCCCACCGGGGAATCGACCTCGACAACGAGGAGGGCCTCGTCGCCCTTTTCCTTCCGGTGGGACGAGGTTCCAGCGATGTTGATCCGGTTCGCCGCCAGGATGTGGGAGACGATCGCGATGACCCCGACCTCGTCGTGGTGGGAGACGAGGAGGGCCGAAAGCTCTCCCGAAAGGTCGACCTCGAAGCCGTTGATCTCCTGGATCAGGATGCTTCCGCCGCCGATCGACGCCCCGCGAAGTACGATCCTGCGCTCGGCGTTCTCGAGCTCGATGATGACGGTGTTCACGTGGTAGCGTTCGGGAAGCTCGTAGACGGGAACGATTTCGTACGTGAAGCCGGATTCCGCCGCAATCTCGAAGCTGTGGTTGAGCCTTTCGTCCTCCGGCATGATCCCGAGGAGCCCCGCGACGGCGGCCTTGTCGCTGCCGTGGCCCCGGTAGGTCCAGGCGAGAGAGCCGTAGAACGAGACCCGGGCCCTGTCGACGGGGTAGGGGAAGATCTTCCTGGCGAGGTAGGCGATGCGTGCGATGCCGGCCGTATGGGAGCTCGACGGCCCGATCATGATGGGCCCGAAGATGTCGAATATCGATACGTTCTTTTCTGCCATAACGAAACTCCTGGGGCCTAGATACGTGAAAAGGGTGCTGTGGTTGATGAGCGTACTACGAGCTCGGTTTCCAGGCAGCAATGCTGTGCTTCATTTCCCGCCAGGAGCTTGACGACGAGAGCTGCGGCTACTGCCCCCTTTTCACGTCCAGGCTGGTGTACGGTTGTGAGCGGCGGCACCGCACCCGCTGCCATCGGAATGTCGTCAAAGCCGGCGATACTGAGATCGGGGGGAATGGAAAGCCCTGCGCTCCGGCAGGCCTCGTAGGCTCCGAGGGCCACAATATCGGCCATGGCGAGCACTGCGGTAGGCCTCTCCTGTCTCCTTGACAGTAGTTCGTTTGTCGCGAAGATTCCACCTTCGAGAGAGCATTCGACCGGAATGATCTCGATGCCGGGCGAATTCAGGCCAAGCCCCGTTTCTCCCAAGGCGCGAGCGAATCCGGCGAGCCGCCGGTCGCTTACAAGGGAAAATCGTTTTTCCGGCAGGCTCAGTGTTTCAGGCCTGAGGGCGAGGATGGTGATCTTGCGATGTCCAAGGGCAAGAATTGATGAAAGGAGGCCATAGGCGGCCGCCTCGTCGTTGACGCCGACATTGACCGTCGTTTCGGTTTCGGCTCCATCGATCGTGACGAAGGGAATATGTCTTTTATTGAGAAGCTCGATGACCTCGTGATCCGGACCGACACCGATCGTGATAAGGCCATCAACGAAGGCCTGTCGTGCCGCATCGATTATTCTGCCCCTTATCGGCGGAAGGATCGTCAGTGAGAGCTCTCCCTTTTCGCAAACCTCGCCGATGCCGCGGATAATCTCGCAGATGTACGGGTTTTTGAGGGCTTCGGTGATCGGCTGAGGAAGAAGAAAGCCGAGCGAGCCGAGTCGCTTGGTTGTGAGGGTGCGAGCGACCGGGTTGGGAACATAGTCGAGTTCAGCGACGACAGCCATCACGCGGTTGTAGGTTTTTACCGAAATGCGGCCAGGATCGTTGAGCGCGAAGGAAACGGTGGTTTTGGAGACCCCCGCCTTTTTTGCGATGTCTTTCATCGTTGGACGCATGATGTGCTTCCACCTTTTTTTGAGAACCACCGGTCTGTATGCGGAGAATCCGATACCGGGCTCAGTCTAGACTCCTCCCTCATGATTGGTCAATGGATTTGTTCTACCAATGATGGTGATCGAACGTGTGGTCCTGCGAAGAAAACTCGAGTACGTTTCCGGTTCTTGAAAAAGAAGTAAACCGGTACACTTTTTCTCTTGCGTGACCGAAGAAGTGGACATATACTCTAGCTTGAAGGCGAAAATGGGTTTTGTAAACGTGGTGACGTGTGTGGGTTGTCCGTGAACATTACCCACGGAGCCGGAGAGTTCCAGTGCATTTCCAAAGGAGGATATAATGAAGAAGTATCTCGCTACTTTCGCAGTGTTGTGCATGGCCGCAAGCCTGTTCGCACAGAGTGTAACCCTGATGCAGAACAAGCCCGAGATCGACGGTGCCCTCAAGGCCTACGCCGCCATATGGGGAAAGGCCAATAACACCCAGGTTACCATAAAATCGGTCGGTGGTTCCACCGGCACCGACCTCGGCAAGGAGCTTCAGGCCGACTATGCGGCCGGGGATATGCCCGACATTTTCGTCATCGCAGGCCCCGAGGATTTCAAGCAGTGGCAGACGATCCTTCTCGACCTCTCCGGCGAGAAATGGGTTTCGAAAACCTCGGTTCCTTTCAAAGTGGATGGAAAGGTCTATGGCTTCCCGGTCGCTGTCGAGGGTTGGGGAATGGCCTACAACGCCGACATCCTGGCAAAGGCCGGAGTCAATCCCAAGACCCTGGTCAACCTCGATGGCTACAGCAAGGCTTTCGCGAAGATCGACGGAATGAAGGCAAAACTCGGCCTGAAGTCGGTCGTCTCGATGGCGGCTTCCATCGACATGAGCTGGGTCACCGCCGATCATAACTTCAACTCCCTGCTTTCCAACGGTTTGTCCTATGGTGACATGAGCGTGACCAACGATCTTCTCGCTGGCAAGGTGGACGATACCCGTCTGGCAGAGTATGCCGACTGGGTCGAGCTTCTCTTCAAATACGCGGACAAGAGCGTTCTTACTACGGGCAACTACGACGCCCAGGTTGGCGCCTTTGCCGCTGGCCAGGCTGCTTTTCTCCACCAGGGCAATTGGGTCGACCCCAACATGAAGGCCGCCAAGACAACCTTCAAGATGGCGTTCGCCCCCCATGGATCAATGGCAAAAGCGACCGACGGCATTTTCGTCGCCGCTCCCTCTTTCTATGTCGTCAACAATACGTCCAAGAACATCGCGATGGCCAAGAAGTTCCTGAACGACCTCGTATTCACCGAAGCGGGAAACAAGTACATGGTTCAGGACGCGGGCATGATCCCCGCCTACTCGAATATTACGATGAAACCGAGCGGCCAGCTCTCCGCTTCCGTTCAGGCCTGGGCGGCTTCCGGCAAGATCTACTCCTGGAACCAGTATAACTTTACCACGGATTTCCGGCAGAAGACTCTTGGCCCCATCTACAACCAGTTCGCCACCGGGGCGATCGACAAGGCTAAGTTCATCGAATTCATGAAGGCTGCGTTCGTCAACATGAATCATTGACCGAGAGGCAGAAATACCCCGCAGCTTCCTGGAAGGTTGATCCTCGTGCGTTAAGCTGCCGCGAAGCTTACCGACGCGATGGTATTTCTGCCCATACCTTTACGCGACGACATACCCCGCAGCGTGCTACGGGGTATGTTGATTCATGGGTTATACAGGGAGACTGAAATGAAACGGAATGGCAAGAACTCGCTTGTTTTTTGGCTTTTCCTGGCCCCTGTCCTGTTCGCCTTCGTCATGGTTATCGTCATTCCATTCTTCCTCGGCGTATTTTACTCGTTCACGAACTGGTCCTCTTCCGCTCGAGCCGACAACGCCCTGCGATTTGTAGGGCTGGTCAACTTTCAGAAAGGCCTGAGGGATCCAACATTCGGGTATTCGTTTCTCATCACGATAGTGTATACAGTAATAAACATGATCGTGATCAACGTCGTCGCGTTCTTGCTTGCCCTGCTGGTCACTTCAAAGACGAAACTGAGGAACCTGTATCGGGCGGGCTTCTTCATTCCCAACCTGATCGGCGGACTCATTCTCGGGTATATCTGGCAATTCATTTTCAATAATGCCGTACCCTCGCTCGGTACCTTCCTCGGGTTCACCTCCTGGGCTAATCCGGCCAACCTCATCCTCGCGAAAAGGACAAGCGCCATCGCCGCCATGATCGCCGCGGGAACCTGGCAGTATGCGGGCTATATCATGGTGATCTATGTAGCTGCGATAGAGAACGTCCCCGTGGAGCTCCACGAGGCGGCGCAGATCGACGGAGCTTCGCCCTTTACCCGCATGCGGGTCATCACGATTCCCATGGCCTCGCAAGCCTTCACGATAACGTTGTTCCTCACGCTCGTTCAATCCTTCAAGCAATTCGACGTCAACGTATCACTCACCGCCGGCGGTCCTTCGACGATATTCATGGGCAAGCCGATCTTCGGTACGGAGCTCCTTGCGATGAACATATACGACACGGCGTTTGTTTCGAACGACCTTGCCGGCGGGCAGGCTCGCGCCGTCATATTCTTTCTCGTACTCGCTGTCGTCTCCATGGCCCAGGTTTCGATCAATAAAAAGCGGGAGATCGAGCTATGAAAAAGGCAAAGATCGGGATACTCGCGCTCGAGATTATTTCCGCGGTTCTGTTTCTCATCTTCCTGTTTCCGTTTTTTATCGTTTTCATAAACTCGGCGAAGGTTCCTTTCGAGATAACCCAGAATCCGATGAGCCTCCCCGAGGACTGGTCGAACATCTTCAAGAACATTGCGGCGATCTGGACGGACAAGAATCTCCACTATCCGGAATCCTTTCTGTCGTCGATCATCATAACCGTTACCTCTCTTGTATTTCTCAATCTTTTTTCCGCCCAGGCCGCGTGGGCTCTGGTCAGGACCAAGACGAGGACCTCATCGTTTTTTTTCCTCGTTTTCATCGCGGCAATGGTCATTCCCTTCCAGATCGTCATGTTCCCCTTGCTGTCCTGGTTCCGCGAGCTGTCGACCCTTACCGGCATACGACTCCTCAGGTCCTATGCGGGGATACTGCTGGCCTACATCGGTTTCGGTATTTCCCAGTCGATTTTCATGTTTCATGGCTTTACGAAGAGCATTCCCCTCGAACTGGAGGAAGCCGCGACGATAGATGGATGCAATAAAGCCCAGGTTTTCTACCGGATCGTTTTCCCCATCCTGAAGCCCATACAGGCGACCGTTCTCGTGCTGAACGGAATCTGGATATGGAATGACTTTCTGCTGCCGCTTCTCATACTCGGAAAGGGGAACAAGGTGATGACCATTCCGCTTGCGGTGGCCAATTTTGCGGGGGCGTACGTGAAGCAATGGGATCTCATACTGACCGCGATACTCATGGCTATGGTACCGATCGTCATCTTTTTCCTTATCGCCCAGAAATCGATCATACGGGGCATGGTGGCCGGTTCCATCAAATAGAAGCCTAACCCCTCATGGGATGAAGGGTCGCTACTGGTTGTCGTACTTCTCCACGTCCTCGTGGACGAACTCGAGAACGACTCCGGCTGCGGCGAAAAGCTCCTCGGATTCGGCTCCGTCGTGGTATTTCCTCTCGCACACCACGCGGACGATGCCGCAGTTGATGATGAGCATGGCGCAGGTCCTGCACGGGGTCATCCGGCAGTAGACCGTGGCGCCCTCGATGGAGACGCCGCGCTTGGCCGCCTGGCAGATGGCGTTCTGCTCGGCGTGGACCGTTCTCACGCAATGCTGGGTGATCGAGCCGTCCTCGTGGAGCATCTTCTTCATCTGGTGGCCAGCCTCGTCGCAGTGGGGAAGCCCGGCGGGGGCGCCGACATAGCCGGTCGCCAGGATCTGGTGATCGCGCGCGATGACGCAACCCGAGCGTCCCCGGTCGCAGGTCGCCCGCTTCGCGATGGCTGAGCAGACCTCCATGAAATACTCGTCCCAGCTGGGGCGGCGGTATGTTCCGTTCCGGTTTTGTTCGTCCATGGGGGAAGATTATCATGGACGCGGCGGGGTGTACAGTGATATCATCGGTTCCATGAATTTCACGGTTTCACGGATGCCCGAACTCGCCTGCGGCGTTCCCGCGGCGAAAGCGATCGCCAAGGCCCTTTCGTCCTCGGGCTCGAAGCGGGTTTTCGTCGCCGCCGGAAGGCGGTCATTTCACGACACCCCCGCGAGGCCGGCCCTCGAGAAGGCCTTGAGCGCCGCCGGGATCGCGGTGGAGTACGGCATCGTCTCGGGTGAGCCGACGCCCGAGTCGATCGACGCCCTCGTGGCGGCGCTCAAGTCCTTCGGCGCCGACTCGGTCTGCGGCATCGGCGGGGGAAGCGCCCTCGACACGGCGAAGGCCCTCGCGGCCATGGCCGTCGAGGCCGGTTCCGTCGCGGACTTTCTCGAGGACGTCGGGACGAGGCTCCCCTCGGGGAGACGGCTTCCCCTCTTCATGGCCCCGACGACGGCCGGCACCGGCTCGGAGGCGACGAAGAACGCCGTCCTTTCCCGTGTCGGGGAAAACGGCTTCAAGAAGTCCCTCCGCCACGACGGCTACATGCCCGACTTCGCCGTTCTCGACCCCGTCCTCGCGGCGGGCTGTCCCCCCGAGGCGACGGCGGCCTCGGGCCTCGACGCGGTGACCCAGCTCCTCGAGTCCTACGTTTCCTCGAAGGCCTCGCCCCTCACGGACGCCCTCGCCCTCGAGGGGCTTTTCCATGCCGGGCTTTCCCTCGAAAAGGCCGTGCGGTCGGGGAGCGATCTCGAGGCGAGGGCCGGCATGGCCTACGCCGCCTACCTTTCCGGCGTCTGCCTCTCGAACGCCGGCCTCGGGGCAGTCCACGGCATGGCCGGCGTCCTCGGGGGGATTCATCCGATACCCCACGGCGTCGCCTGCGGAACCCTGCTTTCGGCCACCACCGCCGCCCTCGTCTCCCTTCTCGAGGATAAGGGAGACGCCGATTCCCTCGCCAAATTCGGCCTTGCCGGGCTCGTCCTCTCCGGAAAGTCCCCGGCTTTCGGGTCTTCCGGCGGTATCCACGGCGGCTCGACATCCGGTTCCGGGCGCGGTCGGGGAGGCGGCACCGAAACCGGGATCGCCATCCTTCTCGAGCTGCTCGAGCGGTGGACGGCCGATTTCGGCATGAAACGGCTTTCGGCCTTCGGGGTAGGCCCCGCCGAGCTCGCCTCGATCGCAGCCGCCTCGGGCAACAAGAACGCCCCCGCGGCTCTCCCCCCCGCAGCCCTCGAATCCATCCTGCGGGAACGGCTATAAGGAACACCATGAGCGAACCGTATTTTCTCAGCATCTGCCTGAATCCGACCCTGCAGAAGACCCTCGTCTTTTCCCGTCTCGTCAGGGACGAGGTGAACCGTTCCCGGGAATACTGCCTGGATGCCTCGGGCAAGGGCATCAACGTCACCCGCGTCCTTTCCCAGCTCGGCGAGAGGGCCGTCCACCTGACCCACTCGGGCGGGGTGAACCGCTCCCTCTTCCTTTCCCTCGCCGAGAAGGACGGCCTCGATGTCCGTTCCCCCGATTCGAAGAGCGAGGTGAGGACCTGCATCACCCTGATCGACAAGTCCGACCGCTCGGTGACCGAACTCGTCGAGGAGGCCGCCCCGGTCTCCCCCGGCACCGAGAAGGCTGTCCTCGAGGCCTACCGGAGCCTCCTGGAGGGCGCCCATACCGTCGTCATCTCGGGGACGAAGGCCGACGGCTACTCCGACGGCCTTTTCCCGGCCATGGTCGCCGAGGCGAAAAGGAAGGGGACCTTCGTGATCCTGGACTACCGCGGCAAGGACCTCCTCGCGAGCCTACCCGAGGGGCCCGACGTCGTGAAGCCGAACTTCGACGAGTTTATCGCGACCTACTTTCCCGAGGCTTCCTCCGGAGAACGGGAAAGCCCCGCCTTCCTCGACCGGGTGAAGGGCAAGATGGCCGAGCTCCACCGGGAATACGGGGTGAAGTCGGTGCTGACGAGGGGAAAACGAGAGGCCATCGCCTTCGACGGCGAGGAATTCTCGATCCACCCGACCGAAGCGATCGCGACGGTCAATTCGATCGGTTCGGGCGACGCCTTCACCGCCGGCCTCGCGGCGAAGCTCCATACGGGCTCGTCCTTCGCCGAGGCCGTCGCGGAAGGCCAGCGCTGCGGGCGGCTCAACGCATCCCTCCTCCGGCCCGGCGTCATACGGTAGCCTCGATGCGGAAATCGGCCGGGAAAGACGCGTGGCGGAAGGCGGGGAGGCTGTTTCTCCTGCTTTGCAGTTCCGTGGCTCTCATCCACGCCGATCCCACATCCGCCCGCCTGAGGCAGTCCATCATCGAAACCGCCCTCGGTTACCGGGGCGTTCCCTACGTCTACGGGGCCGAATCCCCCGAGGCCTTCGACTGTTCCGGCTTCGTCCGCTACGTCTACGACAAGGCGGCCGGGATCGACCTGCCCCGGAGCTCACGGGAGCAGTTCGATGTCGGCGTGCCGGTGGACGGATCGGCGAAGCCAGGCGACATCCTCGTCTTCGATACCGTCGGCGGCGGACCGAGCCATGTCGGGATCTTCCTCGGCAAGGGGACGATGATCCACGCGGCCTCCGAGGGACCGGCGACGGGGGTCATCGTTTCCTCGCTGCACGATCGATACTACGTGAAGAGGCTCCTGGGCGCGCGGAACTTCCTGGACGACGCCGTCTCCGTCCAGCCTCCGGGGAAAGCCGCCTCGGGCTCGGGCCGTGAGAAAAGTCCTGAGTCGGCGAAAGCGGCGCCCGCCCCGGCTTCCAGGCTTCCCGGCCCTGAAAAGAAAGCGGTCCGACCGAAGGCGGGCTCGCCCCGAGGCCACCTTTCCCCCATGACCAGGGCCCTGGACTTCCAGCCTTCCAAGGATGACACAAACCATTCTCTTGTCAAAGTTCCGGGCTCCTGATAGGGTGAATCCGGAGCACATCATGAACGACACGAACCATCATCGGGAATCCCACCGGATCACGACCTACGAAATCGACCGAAACTACCGGGCCACCCTCGCCACCCTCTGCAACCTCATGCAGGATGCCGCCGCCGACCACTGCTTTAAGGACGGCATGTCCATCCCCCATTTGAACCGGATCGGCCACACCTGGGTCATCACGAGGCAGTCCATCCGGATCGAGGGTTTTCCCGTCTGGTTCGACGAGGTCGAGATCGAGACCTGGTGCAAGGAGACGGGGGGATTCGCTGCCGTCCGGGATTTTCTCGTGACGCTCTCGAAGTCGGAACAGACCCCGGGCCTCGTCGGAACGGCCCTCGTGAAGGCCTCCTCGACCTGGCTCGTCCTCGACGAAACGACGGGGAAACCGGCGAGGCTCGCGAGGTTCGCCGACCGGCTCTTTCCCGACGGGACGGCGTCGGCTCTCGATTCGGGATTCCGGAAGCTGGTGGTTCCCGAGGAGTCGACCGGAGAGTGGCCCTTCATCGCCTCCGAGATCGACGCCGACATGAACGGCCACGTGACGAACGTGCGCTACGTCGACTGGATCATGCACGGGGTTTCCGCCGGGAGGATGGGGACGATGATACCGACGGCCCTCGACACCCAGTTCGCCCACGCGGCCTTCCCCGGCGACAGGCTGCGCTGCGTAACCCTCGAGAGGGGCTCCGAGTGCTGGCACCGGATCCTCCGCGACGGGGATGGGGCCGAGCTTTTCCGCGCGAGGACCGAGTGGAAGCCCCTTCCCCCCGATCCCGCCTATCGCCTGATGGACTAGGCCGGGGGCCCCGCAATTTCTATCCAGGTTCCTTCCTCCTGAACGGGCCCCGAAAATGGCTCCCAACAAGCTTCGAGGAACAAATAACGGTTTTCGGTTGCCGCCGTCGTAGGGATGGGCTACACTTGGCTGAAATGAATGACCAGACGCCGCCCGCGCCGAATCCCAACCTGCCAATCCTGATTCTGGATGACGAGGAATCCTACCGTTCCGCCATCAGGCGGGAACTCCATCTTGAGGGCCTGGACAGCATCGTCCTCTCGGGGGATCCGGCCGAGGCCAGGGCCCTCGTTTCCTCAGGGAGCGTGGCTCTCGTTCTGCTCGACCTTCACATGCCCGGGGTGTCGGGGGAGGATCTCCTCGCCGAGTTCACGAACCTCGCCCCCCAGATTCCCGTCATCATCGTCACGGGGAACGCCGATACCGGCACGACCGTGCGCTGCATCAAGGCGGGGGCCCTCGATTACCTCGTCAAGCCCATCGAGACCACGAGGCTTCTCGCCTCGATCTGGAACGGCCTCGCCGTCTCGGAGCTCAAGCGGGAGATGAGCGCGTTCAGGGAGAAAATCCTCGACGGGCTTTCGCGCCCGGAGCTGTTCAGGGCCATCGTGACGGCCGACAACCGGATGCTCTCCCTGTTCAAGTACATCGAGGCGATCGCGCCCTCCCGCCAGCCCGTCCTCGTCACGGGAGAAACCGGCACGGGCAAGGAGCTCTTCGCGCGGGCCATCCACGACGCGAGCGGCCGTTCGGGTGCCTTCGTCGCGGTCAACGTCGGCGGACTCGACGACACGGTGTTCTCCGACACCCTCTTCGGCCACCGGAAGGGGGCGTATACGGGGGCCGAGGGCGCCAGGCCAGGCCTCGTCAACCAAGCCAAGGGCGGCACCCTCTTCCTCGACGAGATCGGGGATCTCGAGGGCCGCTCCCAGGTCAAGCTCCTTCGGTTCCTCCAGGAGGGCGAGTACTATCCCCTCGGCTCCGACGTGCCCCTCAGGTCAGATACGAGGATCGTCGCCGCCACGACCCACGACCTCAAGGCCGCCTCGGCGGCGGGAGCCTTCCGTTCGGACCTATTCTACCGGCTCCAGACCCACCCCATCGAGATTCCGCCGCTCAGAAAACGGCGGAACGACATCGGTCTCCTGATCGATCACTTCCTCGCCCGATCAGCCGAAAGCCTGGGGAGGCCGGAAGCTCCCGAGGTTTCAAGGGAGTGCCGCGAGGCCCTGATGTCCTACGATTTTCTGGGCAATGTCCGGGAGCTCGAGGGCCTCATCCACGACGCGGTCGCCGGAGCCCGGGGCTCGAGCGTCGATTCGGAGGCCCTCCTCGCGAGGCTTCCCCGCAAGCTTCCCTCGGAAACGCCGGCGGCGTCCTTGTCGCACGTCCTGGAATTCACCTGCCTCGACAGCGAGCCGGTCCGCCTCGTCGGGGACCGCTTCCCCTCGATCAAGGAGGTTGAGGCCGAGCTCCTGCGCATGGCCCTCCGCCGGGCGGACGGGAACATCAGCCTCGCCGCCTCGCTGCTCGGGATATCCCGCCAGACCGTCCACAAGTGGCTGGCCGAGACTGACGGGCGGGAGTGAGGCCTCTCGGACCTCCCGATCGCTATTCCCGGAACCCGAAGAGTGACCTGAGAACCGCGAGGTTTCGCGGATTGGCCACGACGCATCCCTCCGGGCAGTAGAGGTACTCGATCGTTTCCCGGTGGGCTTCCGTGATCCGGTGGCGGACCATCTTGAGGGTCGAGTTTATCATGTGGTTCTGCTCGGTGAAGCCTTCGGGAAGGATCGCGAAGGTGCTCGGCAGCCAGTTGGCGGGGAAGCGGTTTCGGAAACCGGGATCCTCGCGGAAGGCGAAGAGGGCCTCCCTGATCCGTTCGACGAGTTCGGCCGCCGTGGCTATCCTCTCGCGCTCGATGAGCTTCGCCGCCTTCTCCCGGTCGATGACGACGAGGGCGCACGTATATTTCCGGTGGTCGTTGTAGAGCATGACCTGGCTCACGAGGTTCTGGCTGGATTGGATGGTCTCCTCGATGTCCTCGGGCGAGTATTTTTCCCCGTCCTCCGAGATGAGGAGTGCCTTCTCCCGTCCGGTCACCACGAGGAAGCCGTCCGAATCGAAGTGTCCCAGGTCCCCGGTGAAAAGCCAGCCGTCGCGCAGGACTTGAGCCGTCGCCTCGGGGTTCTTGAAGTAGCCCTTCATGACGTTGTCGCCCTTGATCACGATCTCCCCTGTTTCTCCTGCGGCGGCCCCGTTCCCGTCGGATTTCACGATCCGGCAGGTCACGGTCGGGGTGACCATGCCCGAGGTGCCGAGCTTGTGGACGTAGGAGGTGTTCGAGGAGATGATCGGGGCGGCCTCGGTGAGGCCGTAGCCCTGGTAGATCGGCACGCCCAGGGCCATGAAGAACTCCTGCTGCCTGACGTCGAGGAGAGCCCCCCCGCCGACGCAGAAGAGGAGGTCCTTCCCGAAGATCTCGCGAACCTTCGGGAACACGGTTGCGCGGGCGAGGAGGTAGGGGATGAAGGCGGCCATCCGCTTCCGCGCCGGCGGCCTGTGGAAGCCGTCCCCGTTCCACGCGATGCCGGCCGAAATCCCGTGCTTGAAGATCCACTCGACGAGACCGCCCTTCGCCTCGATTCCCGAAACGATCTTTTTCATGAAATTCCCCGAAAGGGAGGGAACGGTGAGCAGGAAGGTGGGGTTGGTCTCGAGGAGGTTGACGGGGATGTTCCTGAGGATGGCTATGCCGCCTCCCCGGGCGTCGACGAAGAAGAGCTGGATTCCCCTGAGCAGGGCGGCGTAGATCCCGACCGTATGGGCGAAGGAGTGGTCACAGGGAAGGACGAGCAGGGTGCGGAAGCCCCGGGGAACCTTGAACATGTCGACGCCGTCCCGGCAGTTGGCGACGTAGTTCCGGTGGGTGAGCATGATGCCCTTGGGGTTGCCCGTCGTGCCCGAGGTGTAGCAGATGGTGACCACGTCGTCCTCGGTCGTCGCCGTCTCGATCCGGTCGACGGTCGCCGCGTTCCTGCCGTAGGAGGCCTGGCCCGCCGCGACGGCCTCGTCGAAGCCGATGACGGACTCGGGGTCGAGTCCCCGGGCCCTGGCCTTCTCGGCGAGATCGGCCTTTCCCGCGTCGGCGCAGACGATGAGCGTTCCCTCCCCGGCGAGGCCTTGAGCCACCCTGTCGAAGGTGTTCCTGGTCACGATGACGACCTTCGACTCGGAATGGGCGAGGCGGTAGGGTATCTCGTCGGGAAGGAGCTTGATCGAAAGGGGGACGGATGCGCAGCCCGCATAGACGGCGCCGAACTCGCCGGTTATCCATTCCGGGCTTCCCTCGGCGAGGATCGCCACGGCCTTTCCCCTTCCCAAGCCGCGGTCGATGAGCCAGGAGGCGAAAAACCGGGCGTCCCTGCGGACCTCGGCGAAGCTCTTGCCGACGTAGCCCGAGTCGGTTTTCTTGAGCGCGTAGGGTTCGTCGGGGAAATCTCGCACGGCGTCGTTCAGCATGGACAGAATCGTGGGTTGCATCGGAGCTCCTCAAGGCGGGATGGCGGCATCGGAACGTCTTCGGCCGTGGCTGAAACCACCCCCATGGCGGTTTCGGCCGGAACGGCGTATACTCTAACCCATGGGCGCCAAAACGGGAAGTCCACCGGCCTCTTGTCTAGGGGCGATCATCCAGTATAGCACGGACGACGGGTATGACGGACTCTCTTTCGCCGCTTGAACTCAAGAAGGCCAGGCGCCGGTTCAACATCTACAACATGCTCAACTCCTACGCCTTCCTCGCCCTTTCGGGGAGCGTCATCACCCTGTTCGCCCTGAAGATGGGTGCCGGGGCGACCTACATCGGTCTCCTCAACGCCTTCGGCTACTTCACCTACTTCGCCATGCTCGAGGGCCGTCGCCTGATCAGGCGGCACAAGATCATGAGCGTTTTCACCGCCGGCTGGTTTTTCCGGAACGTGGCCATGGTTCCCGTCCTCGTGACCCCCCTCCTCTTCCGCGCCGGCTTCACCGGGGCCGCCCTCGCCATCGTCCTCGTGTGCGCCGCCCTGTTCAACTACCTGCGCGGCATGGCCCTCATCGGCAACAACCCCGTCCTCGGCCTCGTCGCGAGCGGCAAGGATAGGGGCGCCTACATGGTCCAGGTCCAGATCATCAACAGCGCCGTGGCCATCCTCGGGAGCGTGGCCATCGCCCTCGTCCTCGGGAAGGACGCACCCCTGGAGCGCTACCAGCTTTTCATGGTGCTCGGCATCATCGTCGGCATGGTCTCGGTCGGCTTCCTTCGCCGGATCCCGGAGCCCGAGAGCTTCCGCCCCCCCGCCGGCACGAGCCTCCTGAGGACGGCCCGCGCCGCTTTCTCCCGTCCGCCGTTCCGGAAGTTCATCACGGTCTTCCTCGCGATGGCCTTCGTGGCCGGCGTCGTCAGGACCTTCCTCATCGTCTACATCAAGGATGTGTACCGGCAGAGCGATTCGATGATCATCGCCTACACGATAGCGGGCGGCATCGGGGCGATGGCGATGGGATTCCTCACCCGGCTCGTGGTGGATAGGCTCGGGGCGAAGCCCCTGTACATCATCTTTTCGGCCGTTTGCGCCCTGAGCCTCATCCCGATGATCGCCTCGCCCTTCCTGTACGCGGCGATCCCGGCCATCCTCTTCCTCTGCTTCGTCCAGTTCCTGTCCAACTTCGGGCTCTCGGGGGAGGAGAACGCCGCCCAGACCTACTTCTTCGCCCTCACCCGGCCCGAGGAGATGCTCGACCTCGCCGTGGTCTACTACTTGATCTACGGCGCGGCCGGTTCCCTCGGCTCACTCCTCGGCGGGGTTGCCATCGAGTCCCTCGGCGCGGCGGGCTTCCCCTCGGTGATGGTCTACCGGATCCTGTTCGGCGGCCTCCTCGTCATCATCGCCGCGGCCCTCGTCGGCCAGACCGGCCTCGTGCGTCTGGGCGCCTACTCGACCAGGCGATCCCTGGGCATCATCTTCAGCTTCCGCGACCTGAGGGCCATAGCCCTGGTGAACCGCCTCGACCACATCCACAACCCCTGGGAGGAGAAGGACCTGCTTGAGGCTATCGGCGAGTCGGGTTCGGCCGTCACCGTCGGCGACATCCTCTCCCACCTGGCCTCCCCCCGATTCCAGGTCCGGACCGAGGCGATCACCGCCCTCGAGAACCTCGAGGACCTGCCCCCTGAGGCGGTCGACGCCCTCGTCGCGGAGATGAAGGACCGAACCTTCACCACGGCCTGGGGCGCCGCCCGCGTCCTCGGGAAGAAGGGAGCGGTGAAGGCCGTGCCGGAGCTTCGGGCCGCGATCCGCTCTCCCGACTACATGCTCTCGGGGGAGGCCATGGTCGCCCTCGCCCGCGTGGGGGACAAGGGTTCGACCCCCGAGATCGAGCGGGTGATGGGCAAAACCGACAATCCCCGGCTCACGATCATGGCCGTCGACGCCCTGGAGAGGCTGCGGAGCGTCGGCTCGATTCCGGCCATGTTCGACCTCCTGAAACGCGAAAACCCGCCGGCCTTCCTCCGCGACGAGGTCGTCCTCGCCGTCGCCGACCTGGTCGGGATCGAGGAATCCTTCTATCCCCTCTACCTCCGCTTTCTCGAGGACGAAACCGACGGGGAGGCCATCCTTCGCGACTACATCGCCGAGG
Organism: Spirochaetaceae bacterium UBA1318; assembly: GCA_002307015.1. Lineage (GTDB taxonomy): Bacteria > Spirochaetota > Spirochaetia > Treponematales > UBA1318 > UBA1318. The sequence continues at coordinate 5,243 of DBTK01000077.1, read as the reverse complement.
TTTCGGAAAAGGAGGGGGACGGGGCCGCGAAGCTTCTCGGCGAGGCCGTCGGTGCCCTGTTTTCCGATCCCCCCGACGGGACCTGCGTGGGCAAGATCCTGTACAAATCCTACGGAAAGCGGGGAGGCCAGGCAATCCTCTTCATGGCCGAAGCCTGTATGGAAGCAGCCCTGATCCGGCTCCCGCGGCTGGCCTTCCTCCTCGGCGTCTATGGAATCAGGATGGTTGAGAAGGAAGAAGTGAACGGTGAACGGTGAACGGGAAGAGCATGGCGAATGTAGGGGCGCACATTAAATTGACTGGGAACAGGTTCTTTCGCAGATTAGTGGGACAATGAAAAGATAGTCTCTCGATCGGTTGACCGATACTCCGCTACTGAGCGAGCCGATCGAACAACCCATCTTCCTGATAGGAACGGTCGCTGCCACCCGCAACTCATTCCGCCAGAGACGGAAACTTTGGAGGAATTTCATCGACACTCAACAATATTTATTGACTGACTAGCCGCTCTCTTATTATAATTGTTTTGAAGGTCAAGGAGGAGAAAAATGGCCAGACCGAGAAGCGAAGACCGACGGAGCGCGATCATGTCGGCGGCGATCCGCATAATCGCCTCCCAGGGGCTGGGCGCACCTACGGCGACAATCGCGAAGGAGGCAGGAGTCTCTAATGGCTCACTATTCACATACTTCGACACGAAGGCCGACTTGTTCAACCATCTTTACGTAGAACTCAAGGCTGAGATGGCCGCGGTTGCCATGGACAGACTCCCGGTCGAGAGCGACATCCGCCAGCAGATGGCCCGCATGTGGTCCCAGTGGCTGCTCTGGGCGACGTCCAGCCCCGAAAAACGTCGGGCCCTTGCCCAACTCGTTGTCTCGGATGATATCACGCCGGAAAGCCATCAAGCAGGAAAACAAGCGATGGCCGGTATCGTCAAGCTTCTGGAACGGAGCCGCGAAAACGGTCCTATGCGCGACGTCCCGCTGAGCTTCGTCGCCGCTCTGATGAGCGCGCTCGCAGACACGACCATCGACTTCATGATTCAGGACCCGGCCAACGCAGACCAACATTGCGCGGCGGCGTTCGACGCTTTGTGGCGAATGGTGGCCTGAGTTTTTTAGCTCATAAATGACCGACTGGACATACAATTAAGGAGACGAACATGGCTATTTCTGCTTCAAATAATCGATCAGATCGCCAAGCGTACATTATCACCGGTCCGACCTCCGGCATCGGCCGTCGCGCAGCATTCGAGCTGGCCAAGCACGGCACGGTCGTTTTAGTCGGCCGCGATCGCCGAAAGCTCGACGAGGTGCAAAAGGCCATCGAGCGAAAGGGCCGGCACGCGGTTTCGGTGCTTTGCGACGTGTCGGATATCGCGAGTGTGCGACATGCGGCCGCTCAGATCGTCGCGCTCCATCTTCCGATCATCGGCTTGCTCAACAACGCGGGCATCATGCAGATGCGCGCCACGAAGAACACGGTGGGCTGGGACATGTCGTTTGCAACGAATCATCTCGGCCCTTTCGCGCTGACCGAGGCGCTCGCACCGCATCTATGCGACGCTGCGAACGTCCTCTTCGTCGTCTCCGCCGTGGAGGATCCCGAGCGCAAGGCCGCTCGGGCATTCGGTTTCCGTGGAGGCCGCTATATCTCTGCGGAGGCTAGCGCCCGCGGCGAATGGAAACCCGGCGGTTCTTCAAATCCGGGCACAGACGCCTATGCCACATCCAAGCAAGCCATCCTCGCTGCGGCGATGGCGTTCGCCCGTGAGACGCATCGGCTGCGATTCAACGCAATCGAGCCGGGCGTAAATCCGACCACCGGTCTCGGGGGAGCCGATGTCGGCGGCTTCATGCGCTTTCTGCAGAAACGCATCATTCCGCTGTTCGTGCCACTGCTCAGGCCTTTTATAAAGATCTTGAGCACTCCGAAGCGAGCCGCTCGCGTGATCACCAAAATTCTGATCGATGCATCCGGCCAGACAGGTGTTTACTACGACGAGGGCGGCCGTCCGATGCTCGGTTCCGCGCTCGTGCGCGACCCGAAATTCCAGGACCGCGTTGTAGCCGAGACGCGCGCCCTGCTGGCAGCGATACCAGAATAGAAAGTAATGCAGGCTCTTCGAGTGACCGCTCGAAGAGCCGTCGCATGCAATCGTGGGCGCTCACCTATCTGCAAGACAGAAGAACCTGCGAGCATCGGTCAGGTCAATGTGCGAGGCGACAACGAAGTTCGATGTAATACGATAATAAGGTAGCTGTCCCGTTACTCAGCGAGTTACGGGACAGCCTCAATTTGAGGCTGTCGGGGATATCGGGCCTTTTCGTGCTTTCGCGGTTTCGTGGTAAATTCTTTTCTTGGTTGAAGAAAGAGTAACCACGAACGTACGAAGAAGTGAACGGTGAGGGGTGAACGGGAAGAGGAAGAGAGGATAACCACGAACGCACGAAAACACGAAAAAGATAAATGAAGTCCCCCTTTTCGTGCTTTCGTGCTTTCGCGGTTTCGTGGTAAATTCTTTTCTTGGTTGAAGAAAGAGTAACCACGAACGTACGAAGAAGTGAACGGTGATCGGTGAAGGGTGAACGGGAAGAGGAAGAGAAGATAACCACGAACGCACGAAAACACGAAAGGGAACGCTTGACAAGCG
>DBTK01000077.1:513-2259 GCA_002307015.1 Spirochaetaceae bacterium UBA1318 | reverse complement strand
CCGCTCACCGCTCACCGCTCACCGTGACAATCTTCATCCTTTCAGGTATACTTCGTTCCAGTCCGTCTTCGTTCGGCGGGTACATCGATTCCTCGAGGCGTTTTTGAGATGAAACCAATTCGGTTCGCGGCAACGGCGATCATCGCCGCGGCCCTTGTATCGATCCTATGCGGATGCAGCTCCCGATCGGGCTGGGGCGTCGTCCTCTGGAGCATTCCAGACGCGGATATCCGGAGCGGATCCGTCGTCCACGTCCTTACCGAGTCCCATATCAACAACGTCTACATCATCGAGGGGGGAAAGGCGGGCAAGCGCCTCGAGGTTCCCTTCTGGCAGCTCAAGAAATTCGGCTGGAAGAGCCAGGCGGAAGGCTTCGCGAAGGGCTTCGCTCCCTACAAATCCCTGTACGCCATCGCCCAGCGCGACGGCCTGCCGCTCCGGGACCAGCCGGACAACGCGGCGAAACGGGTCTACAAGCTTCGGGACAAGCAGACGGTGAAGATCCTCGCGAAGGCCCAGGGCCAGAAGGTCACGACGGGGGACGACAGCCTCCAGGGCGACTGGTACCAGGTGATCACGGACGACGGCACCGTCGGCTACTGCTTCAGCTACGCCCTCTCGATCTACGACGACGCCCTCGGGGTCCCTCCCGTGGCCGTCGCGACCGTCCAGGCCGGCATCGACCCGGACCTGGAGCGGCTTTACACGACGGACTGGCGTCCCGACTACTTCAGGGACATGGAGAGCTCGGGAAGGATAGACCTCGACGGCTTCGGTCCCGATTTCGGCTTTTTCCTCGACCGCTCGGCGAGGACGATCTCGATCAAGCTGCCCCAATCCTCGGTCGCCTTCGGTTACAGCGACGTCTCCAGGCTCAAGGAAAAGCTCTACCGCTTCGAGGGCGCCCAGCTCATCGTCACCCTCAGGGATGACGGAACGATGATGGCCCAGTATGCCGAACGGGGGGCCCAGAAAAGCGCCTTCTTCATCCCGAACACGGCCGACATCCAGAGCCTGGTCGATGCGGAGAAGGCCCGGCGCATGGCAGCCTTCTCGACCCTGCTCTCCAAGGGGTCCGACCTCAAGAGCTCGAGCTACGGTTCCCTCAAGTTCCTGCCCGACGGGCGGTTCTCGTGGACGGGTTTTTCGGCCCTCCAGCCCGCCGTGATCCCGGCCGACGTCTCGGAGACGGGCAGGGTCGAGCTCAGGCTTTTTCTCGACGATTCCCTGAAGAAAACCTTCGACGGGGTCATGTCCTTCGCCTTCGACGGCGCGAAGCCGGGGGCTTTCATCAATTTCTACTACAAGCGGTCCGACCTCGGCATCCAGTTCGAATACCTTCCCGACTCCGGTCTCGACGGGAACGTTGCCGTCAGGCGATCGGCCTCGGTAGTCGTCTTTTTCGCATTCTAATCAAGGTAGTGTCGAAAAGCCTCAATCGGCTTTTTCGACACTCTGCTGGCAGGAGCACCAATGGCTTTCGTTCAGTTTTCACGCGTTTCCCTCGCCTTCGGTCCGAGGCAGATCCTCGACGGCGTCAGCCTCAACCTCGCGACCGGAAGCCGCGCCACCCTCGCGGGGGCGAACGGCTCGGGAAAAACCACGCTGATGAAGATCATGGCGGGGGGCAGAGCGTCGGGGCCGGGGGGGGGGGGGGGGGCGGCGGCGAGCCGCTTTTCTTCGCCGAAGTAGCGCGCCCGGTCCCAGAAGCGCGGCCGGCCGATGCCGGTCGAGCGGTGACGGCCG
>DBTK01000077.1:0-318 GCA_002307015.1 Spirochaetaceae bacterium UBA1318 | reverse complement strand
ACCCGCGTTTCCTACCTTCCCCAGTACGGCATCGCCCACGCCGGTTCCACCCTGATCGAGGAGGCCGAGCGGGCGTTCGACACGATAGCGGCCCTGATCGTCCAGAGGGACGAGGTCGGCAGGCTTCTCGAGGGGGTCACCGAGCAGAACGAGAAGACGACGGAGCTCGTCGAGGAGTACCACCGGCTCGACGAGACCATCTCGGGAAGCGGCTACTACGACCGCCGGGCCCACATCGAGAACGTCCTCGTCGGCCTCGGCTTTTCCCAGGGCGATTTCGGGAGGAAGACCGAGGAGTTCTCCGGCGGCTGGCAGATG
>DBTK01000088.1 GCA_002307015.1 Spirochaetaceae bacterium UBA1318 | reverse complement strand
CACCGCTCACCGCTCACCCCTCACCGCTCACCGCTCACCGCTCACCGCTCAGTACGTTTCCATAAACTCGGGAGGAAGGACCTTCCACATCTTCTCGAGGGAAAAGCCGACGTTGCCGTATCGCGCGTAGTCCTTTTCCTGGAGCAGGTTGTCCGCGACGAAGACCTTGACGTTTTTCAGCGCGCGAAGGGAATCCTCGTCGATCGACTCGATGAGGTTGCCCGAGAAGTTGACGTACTTCAGGCTCGGCGGGATGTTCGTGAGCTTGGGAAATTTCGTCAGGTTGCAGTCGGCGATCTGCAGGTATTCAAGCTTGGTGTTGCGGGAGAGGTCGAAGGTGTAAATCGAAGCCGAAGTTTCTTTCGATAATGATACGCTGATCATCAGTGCCCGAAGATTGGTGAGTTTCCGAAAATCAGGAAGATAGGTAATGTCGGTACAACGGTCGATAACCAGGATTTCAAGTTTTTTGCAGTTTTCCAGAAAACGCAGATCCACCAATCCATTGACAATATAGAAAGACAGTTTTTTCAGTTGTGTCAATTTTTCGAGTCCCTCGATTTTTGTTGCTTCCTCGGTACTCAATGAAAATGAAACGGACTCTGAAGCGATTTCCTTTTTTCTTTCTTCTCCGTTCTTGTTGATGATACGAATTACCTGCATATTTTCAGACCAAAAAATGGCACCCGTGAAACAGAGCAAAAGGACAATCATGAAATACTTTTTTTGAACCATATGATCCTCCCTATGTCGGCCGCTATCCGCTACTTATTTCTTGGGAAGCAAAAGAAGTTGAACGAAGGTGTATTTCTGCGATGGATTTGCGGCTGGTCTGGATTCCGTTCCTCGGTCCATATAGCCGTCATTTGCACTGATCGAATACGTTGGCCCCCCGCTATAAGTATAGAATTCGACATGGGTTTTCGTCGCGGATGAACCAGGGGATACGCCGTAAAACGCCAGTCCTGCCGGCTGGAGCGGGGTCTGGGAACGCCCGCTCGAGAAGCACTGGGAATAGATCTGGTTCACCGTCATGGTATTGTACGATATAAGCTGGCCGCTTTGCGAGATCATGTTGTAGCCGGCGGCGTAGGCGTTGTTGTTGGCCCTGATGTCGCACGAAGAGCTTGTTTTGGGGACCGATTGGGGGTAGGAGATGGGGACGTTCTGGGCGCTCTGGCCGGATGAGGAGCTTGAGCTTCCGCCCTTGCTCGAACCTTCGCTTTTTCCGCCGGCGAATGCGGCGGAGGCGAAAACCACGAGGGTGATGAAGACGAGAAGTTTTTTCATGGGCTGCCTCCTTGCGGTGGTTTGGATGTTCGGTGCGGCCGACATCCGAGCTACGCAAGGAAGGAACCTGACGCTTCAATCGGGCAAAAAAAAGCCGCGGGATAATTCCCGCGGCTGCGTTTTTCGGCGGCCCTTGCGGCCGCACGAGATCACTCGACTACGAGGCGAAACACCCGCTTCTTGCCCGCGCGGAGCATCAGGGCTCCATCGGCGAGCCATGAGGGATCGACCACGGTCTTTTCGCTTTCGACCTTGCGGTCGTTGACCACTGCGCCTCCCTGTTGAACGAGGCGTCGCGCCTCGCTGTTCGAGGGCAGCATCCCGGAGACCGTCGTGTAAAGGTCGAGGACGCCGATGCCTTGCTCGAGGCTGGCGAGGGAAATCGTCTTCGACGGAATCGAATCGAGGTTGCCCGACCCGCCGAAGGCCGCCTTGGCTCCGGCGAGTGCCTTGGTCGCCTCTTCCTCGCCATGGATGAGCTTGGTCACCTCGAAGGCGAGGCGCTGCTTGGCCTCGTTGATCCCGGCATCCTTCGCCCGTCCCAGCTCTCGGCATTCCTCCGAGGGAAGGAAGGTGAACATCAGGAGGAATTTCTCGACGTCGGCGTCGGCGATGTTCCGCCAGTACTGGAAGAAATCGTAGGGACTCGTTATCGTCGGGTCGAGGAAGAGGGCGCCCTTCTCGGTCTTGCCCATCTTTTTCCCGTCGCTCGTCGTCACGAGGGGAAAGGTGAGTCCGAAGCACTCGTGACCGTTGAGCCGGCGGATGAGGTCGGCCCCGGCGGTGATGTTTCCCCACTGGTCGTCGCCGCCGATCTGGAGGCGGCAGCCGAAGCGCTCGTTCAGCTGGAGGTAGTCGTAGCTCTGGAGGAGCTGGTAATTGAACTCGATAAAGGAGAGTCCGGTCTCGAGCCTCTTCTTGTAGGCCTCGAAGCTGAGCATTCGGTTGACCGAGAACTGACTTCCGATCTCGCGCAGAAAGTCGATATAATTGAGGTTCGCGAGCCAGTCCTTGTTGTTCGCCGTGAAGGCCGTTTTGCCGTCGAAGCCGACGAAGCGGTCGAGCTGTTTCTCGAAGAGCCGTGCGTTCGCGTCGATCGCCTCGTAGCTGATCATCTTTCGCGTCTCTGTCTTTCCCGACGGGTCGCCAATCCTGGCCGTTCCGGCGCCCATGAGGGCGATGCCGACGTGGCCGGCCGCCCTCATGTGGCGGAAGGCGAAAAAGGGAACCATGTGACCGATGTGGAGGCTCGGTCCGGTGGGATCGCAGCCGATATAGAAGGTGATCGGGCCGGTATCCATAAGCGCCGAAAGTCCCTCGATGTCCGTGCACTGCTGGATGAACCCTCTGTCTTTCAGCGTTTCCAGAGCTCGATTCATTATTGATTCTCTCCTTGTTTCGTATTGGAAAAAGTAGCCGAAACCCCGTACTTAATCAACATACCTTGCAGCCCGCCGCGAGGTATGCGACCCTCCTGCGAATCACGGGTATTGTTCTAATAATTCTCCCGCGGTATTATCGGGTAGGTGAGCTTTCGCCCTACCGTGGAGAAACCATGGACGTTCCTACCGCTGATAAAAAATCCAGAAAGTATCTGTACATCGTCTGGACAATACGAATTCTGCTTCTGATTTCGATCGTACTCAATGTCGTACTCGTGTTCGCGCAGATAAACCGAATCGGAGCGACGACGAAAAGGGAATTTCTCGATATTTCGAGCAAGCCGATCGAGCTGGTGGCCTGGGCCATTTTGACCTTCGTCTTGAGCTTCTTGCCGGAGTATTTCGCCAAAATGAATGGCGTTCACCTTCCGACCGTACTCGCGGTCGCAATCGTTGTTTTTATCTACGCGGCTATCTTCCTGAGCGCGCAGTTCGATCTCTACTACCGTTTTTTCTGGTGGGATGATCTGCTCCATACACTGTCGGGGATGATAATCGGGTTTCTCGGTGTGATCGTCATGTACATCTTGAACGAAAAATACAGCATGGATATCAATCCACTCCTCGTTGCCGTTTTTTCGTTTTCTTTCGCGGTGAGCCTCGGCGTATTCTGGGAAATTTTCGAGTTCGCGACCGACGCCCTTCTCGGTACCGCGAACCAGAAGTGGGATCTGCCCAACAGCGCCATGCTGCTCGGTCAACCGTATCAGGGAAGCGGATTGCGCGATACGATGTCGGACCTAATCGTCGATTGCTTTGGGGCCTTGCTGACATCGGTAATCAGCTATTTTCTGTATAAGAACGAAAAGAGTAAAACGCTGGAATTGATGAAGAAAATCTATCCTGACCGGGGCGAGGAAGATCAGTCGCACAGCGTTCCGGGTGAGGGATCCAGCGATAGACCCTGAACGGGCAACCCTGAATGCATGCCCCCTTCAGGGGTTACGACGGCCTGATTCTCAGGAGGGTCACATACGCCGCCAGCTTGCTGCGTCTTTTGACTGAGAAAGAAGGGGTATGCGACCCTCATACAATCCATTCCTTGCCGTTCCAACAACCTCGCAGCTTGCTGCGAGGTTGTTGATTTTCGTCAGACCGTCGTAAGGCTGTCAGCGGATGGCGTCGAGAGCTCGGGTGAGGTCCTCGACGAGAGACTCGACCGATTCAAGTCCGATGTGGAGCCTGATGAGGGAGACCTTGTCATCCGGGATGATGCCGTCCGGGAAATTGCCGACGGCGCTCGGCGAGATGAGGCTCTCGTAGCCTCCCCAGCTCACGGCCCGCTTGAACAGGGTGAGGGTGTCGACGAAGGTCCTCACCTTGTTCACGTCGCGGGTCTTGAGCCTGAAGGAGAAGAGCCCCGAGCCGCCCCGCATCTGGGTCTCGGCGAGTTCCCTCTGGGGATAGTCGGGAGTGAAGGGGTAGAGCACGCTTTCCACCAAGGGGTGGGCGGCGAGGAAAGCGGTAATTTTCTTCGCGCTTTCGAAGTGCACGGGCAACCTGATATGGAGGGTCCTCATGCCGCGAAGGATGAGCCAGGCCATGAAGGGGTCGGGAACGGCGCCCATCGTCATGAACTCGGTCTCGAAGATGTGCCTGATGTCGGCCTCCTTTCCCGCGATGACGCCGGCGACGGCGTCGCTGTTGCCTCCCAGGTACTTGGTCGCCGAGTGGAGGACGATGTCGATGCCGAGGTCGATCGGGTTCTGGTAGATCGGCGTGCACCAGGTATTGTCGATGATCGTCTTGATCCCGTGTTTCTTCGCGATCGCGGCCACCGCCTTCAGGTTCTGGAGCTTGAAGGTGAAGGTCGTCGGGCTCTCGAGGTAGATGACCTTGGTGTTCGGCCTGATGGCCGCCTCGAACTCGGCCGGATCGCAGCCGTCCACGAAGCTCGACTCGACGCCGAAGCGCGAGAGGTAGTTCACCAGAAGCGACTTCGCCCACGAGTAGCAGTCCTGGACCGCGAGGACGTGGTCTCCCTTTTTCACGAAGGCCGTCACCGAGGCGGAAATGGCGGCGGCGCCCGAGGCGACGAGCTTCGCCCGCTCGGCGTGCTCGAGGGCGGCGATCTTCTCCTCGACGAGGTTGACCGTGGGGTTGTTCCCCCTGGTGTAGATGAAGTGGTTGGCCTCGTCTTCGAGGGCTTCCTTGAAGGCGTCGAAGGACTTGAAGCAGAAAATCGAGGTCTGGAAAATGGGCGGGCTCACCGCGTTGAACGGAAGGTCATGCTCTCCCATGTGATGGAGGATGTCAGTGATGTCTTGCTGCTGATTCATGGTGATTCTATCCTTTGACACTGCCGGCCGTGAGGCCTGCTACGATGTATTTTTGGCCGATGCCGAACACGATCATCGTCGGCACCAGGGCTACCACGATGCCCGCGCTCATCACGTCCCAGGAGATCCCGGCTTTCGAGATGAAGGAGTTGAGGGCGACGGGTACGGTCATGTTTCCCTCGGAGGAGAGGAGCATGACGGCGAGAAACAATTCGTTCCATACGTTCACGAAGGCGAAGGCGAAGATGGCCGCGAGGCCGGGAAGCATGACCGGAAGGATGATCCTGAACAGGGCCTGGGTTGTCGTGCATCCGTCGATCATGGCGGCTTCCTCGATGCTGGCCGGGATGTTGTCGAAGAACCCCTTGGCCATGATCGTCGAGAAGGCGATGGTCATCGAGATGTAGATGACGCCGAGCACGAGGAGGTTGTCGGTCAATCCGATCTTGGCCATCATGGCGTAGAGGGGCACCATGATGATGAAGCCGGGAACCATCTGCGTGAAATAGAAGGCGAGCAGGATTTTGCCCTTTTCCTTCTGGAATTTGTAGCGGGAAAGGGCGAATCCGGAGAAGGCGCAGATCACCAGGGCTCCCGCCGCCGCGATCACGGAGACGAGGAGGCTGTTCATGAAATAGGTTCCGAAGCTCGAAAAGCTGAACAGCTTCACGTAGCTCGCGAACCCCGGATGGCTGGGCCAGTAGAGAAGGGGCGAGGTATAGATCTCCTTGGGGCCCTTGAGCGAGGTCACCACGATCCAGTAGAGCGGACCGATCGCGAGAATGAGGAAGATCGCGAGCGCCAGGAATCTGGCTGCCGTTCCGATTGTCTTCGTTGCGCCCTTCATACGCTTGTCTCCTTCCGCGACGCTATTTTCAGGTAGATGACCGCGTAGATCATGAGAAGGGCGATGATGATGACGCCCAGGGCGGAACCTTGCCCGTAGTCGTAGTTCTTGTAGATCTTGTTGATCATCTGGGTCGCGAGGATGTTGGTCGAGTTGGCCGGTCCTCCGTTGGTCATTGCGTAGATGATGTCCGGGAAGTTCATGATCCAAAGGGTCCGTAACAGCGTCGTGCTCACGATGGTCGGCATGATGGTCGGGATCGTGACCCTGAAAAGCTTCGCGACCGGTCCCGCCCCGTCGATCGAGGCGGCTTCGTAAAGCTCCGTCGGGACCGACTGGAGGGCCGCAAGCAGCATGATCGCGAAAAAGGGAATCCCGTACCAGACGTTCGCGATGATGACGGAAATGAGGGCGAAGTTCGGATCGGAAAGGAACCCGATCGGCAGACCGATGATTCCCGCCCGAAGGAGAAGATCGTTGGCTAGTCCGAATTGGCCGTTGAACATCCAGGCCCATACGAGGCCGATCGCGAAGCCGGAGAGGGCCCAGGCGTAGAAGACGAGGCCCGAGTAGATGCCCCGTCCCTTGAAGGGCTTTTTCAGGAGGAGGGCGAGGCAGAAACCCAGCGTGAACTGGAAAAAGAGGGAAACGAAAATCCACAGCGCCGTATTGAGCAGGATCTGGAAGAAATTGAAGTCGGGGTCGAAGATGATCTTGGAGAAATTCTCCAGGCCGCAGTACTTCACTTTCGAGAGGTCGAACATCGTATAGTGCTGAAACGCGATCCCGATGCTGCGCACCACGGGAATGTACATGAACAGTGTCAGGAGGGCGAACACCGGCAGTATCATGAGCCGGTATTTGAGGTTCTCGTTCTTCATAATGGCTCGCCTCATTGAAGGGGGGCCGGACGCGATCCTGTCGAACCGCATCCGGCCGAATGGCTATTTCCAGTAATCCGCGTACTTCGCGGTCGCCGCTTCGGGGGTCATTTTCCCGAGGAGGACGGACTGCATGTACTGCTCGTGGAGCTGTGCCCAACCGGGCCACTTGTCGGAGGCGAGGGGGTATTTCACGAAGACGTAGCTGTCGGTCTTGCTCATCTCGGTGCTCCAGGCCTGGTAGACGCCAGTCGAGAAGAAGGTGTCGTCCTTGAAGGTCGAGGCATGGACGGGCAGCGGGCCGTACTTCTGGCAGAGGAAGGAGTTCTCCTTCGGCGAGTTCATGTAGGTGATGAACTTCCAGGCGGCGTCCTTGTTCTTCGAGTAGGACGGAATGGCGAGGGAAGCGAATCCATAGTCGAGGTAGGCCTTGCCGCTCTTTCCGACGGGAAGCGGAACGACGGTGTATTTGTCGCGGCCCAGCTGCTGGTCGACGAGGGCGACCGTGTCGGGATCCTGCACGAGGAAGGGACAGGTTCCGGAGACGAAGGCGTTGACCTGCTCGTTGAAGCCCCAGTTGATGCCGTCGGCGGGGACGGATTCCTTGAACAGCTTCACGTATTGGGTGAAGGCCGCCATGGCTGCGGGCTCGGCGAGAGAGAACTTGCCGTCGGTGGTCTTGTAGACGTTCTCCGGATCGATGTTCGGCACGTCGGAGAGGAGGAGAAGGTCGGAGATCTTGAACTCGTTCGACTTGCCGCGGAAGGAGAAGCCGTACTGGCCGGCTTTCTTGTTCGTGATCTTGATGCAATCCGCGATCAGCTCATCCATCGTGGCGGGGTAGGTCTTGATTCCGTGCTTGGCCAGGATGTCGGTGCGAACGAACAGAGCCTTGATATAGAAGAATTCGGGGATTATGTAGGCCGTGTTGTCGACGGTGCGCGCCGAGGCGAGGGTTATCGGCAGGAGATCCTTTCCATCTTCCCAGGAGGCGAGCCGCTTCTCGAGGTTCTCGAGGTTCTTATTGTTGACGAACTGCTTGACCGAGTAGTCCCGGACTTCGATGACGTCCAGGGTCTGCTTGTTGTTGAGCATCATCGTCTCTTTGTTCTCGGCCTGATCGTAGGGCGGGGAGATCAGGTTGATGGTTACGTTGGGATTTTCCTTCTCGTAGCCGGCGATCATTTCCTTGAAGACCGCGGTCCGTTCGGGGCTGGTCATCGTCTCCATGAACGTAAGTTCCACTTTTCCGGAACCCTTGCAGGAAACGGCGAATCCGAGCGTGACGCACGCGAGCAGCACGATAAGCGCTTTCTTCATTCGGTTCTCCTTTTCGATAGAATATCTTCGGGCTGTAGCACCCAGGGTACACTAGTATACAAACTGCAATATGTCAACAAATTTTAAAGTTTGATTTTAATTATTGAAATCTTTTTTAATTTGTATTGACAAAATTGTAGGTTTCGCCATTATTAGCTACGCAAATGTTGCAAATATTTTCTGTGCTGTTGGCAATTTCCGTTATAAAATGACGAGGGTGGGCAGGATGGAATCGATCGACGAAATTTCAGTTCAGCCGTTCTCATCCGAGGATAGGGAGATTCTCGCTTCCTACCAGGTTGTCGCCGAGGGAATTGGCCGGGTTTTCGGCGATTGCTGCGAGGTCGCCCTGCACTCGCTCGAGGATCCCTCGAGTTCGGTAGTCAGCATCGAGCACGGAGAGATCACCGGCCGCGGCGTGGGATCGCCGCTCACCGACCTCGCCCTCGAGATCCTGGGCCGTTCCCGCATCACCAACGAAAAGGTCATCGGCCCCTACTTTTCCACGACGGATACCGGCAAGCGGCTGCGCTCCGTCACGATGCTGATTCACAGCCGTGCCGGTACTCTCATCGGTTTTCTCTGCGTGAACCTCGACCTGAGCGCCCCCCTGACCCAGTTCATGACGGCCCTCCTGCCGAAGGAAACCGATCTTGCCCATGACGCCCTGAAGGAAAACTATTCGCGCAGCGTCGACGACCTCGTCAAGGGGGCTTTCTACAAATCGATGTCGAGGGTCAACCAGGCGACCGGGGTTTCCCCCATCGAGAAGAACCGTCAGATCATCCAGGAGCTTCATGAACTCGGCATCTTCACCATCAAGGGTTCGGTCGAAAGTGTAGCCGCGGAACTCGGTGTCTCGAAATTCACAATCTACAACTACCTGCGTGACATCAAAGGTAGAGCCATGGAAACGGAGAAAACAAATGAGTAAGAAAGCGATCATATCCGCGAAGGCCCCCAAAGCGGTCGGACCTTATTCCCACGCCTGCGAGGCCAACAACTTCGTATACGTTTCCGGCATGCTCGGGCTCGACCCGGCGACCGGGGTGCTCGCGACGGGCGTCGAGGATCAGGCGAAGCGGGCGCTCGATACGATACGGGCCGTTCTTGCCGACATCGGCCTTGGCATGTCGGACATCGTGAAGACGACGATTTTCCTCACCGACATGAAGAACTTCGCCGCGGTGAATGCCGTCTATGCACGGTTTTTCGAGGGCGATTTTCCCGCACGCTGCTGCTTCGCCGTTGTCGCCCTTCCCCTTGGAGGCTTGGTCGAGATCGAAGCGATAGCAGCCCGCTAGCCCGGCATGCTGTTGAAATGCCGAGCATTCGACAGCATACTAACGGCTCTGGGCGGGAATCCGGGTTTTTGCGAGAAACACGACCTGGCCCGCAAGGCCGAGGATGGTAGCGCCCGAGCAGAAGGCGAAGACGGCGCCCATCGACAATCGATTGTAGATGATTCCCCCCGCGACCGCACCGATGACCTGGGCTGTGGTCAGGACGACCTCGCCGATTCCCATGCGTTTTTCGCGGTCGATCGCCCCCGAGGCAGCGTGGAAGGTCGCACTCATGTAGGCGAGGGAGTTGAGGAAGCCGATGGCTACCATGGCCGCCGCCAGAGCGGGGAAGCTCCCCGCGAAGGCGACGAGCGGCACGACAGCGGCGATCATCACTTGCAACAAGATGGCGACCTTCGCGTTGAACTGCCAGAACGCCATCCGTCCCAGAACAAGGAATCCGGTCGTCGTCGCCAGCGCTCGTATCAGCAGCGCGAGGCCGACGCCCGACTGCGACATGCCGCCGTCATGGGTGGCGAATATTGGAAAGATGTTGTAGAGAACCCCGAGAGTAAGATAGGACGAGAAAAGACCTATCCAAGAAATAAAGCGCATCGGGGTACTGTGATCCTCGGCAGCCCTGATCTCCGCCTTTTTCCCGGTCCGGTGGAGGTCCAATCTCACGCGCGGCAGGGCGAGGGTCGCGACCACGATGAAAATCACGAGTCCCGCGAACAGGGCGAAGCTCAGGTAGAGAGGATAGATCGGGTTGATCTCGGAAACCACGCCGGCCAGGTAGGGGCTGAGCACGCCGCCCAGGCTCCACGCCATGCTGTACCGGGATGTGGCCTTGTTGAGCGCCTTTCCCTCGATTCCGGCGGTGAGCCAGCCCATGATGGGAGGCCAGTACAGCGCGGTCGAGAAGCCGTATAGGGCGTAGAAGAGGAAGGCCCAGCCGATGCTTCGTACCGAAACCAGGAGGATGATGCCCAGGATGGCGCCCGCCGTCGCTAGCACCATGGAGTGGCGGGGGAGGAGCTTCCTTCCGAGCGGCCTCAGGAGGAAGCAACCCGCACTGTAGCTCATCAGGTTCAGTGCGGAGAAAAGCCCGATGGTTTCCGCCGTCGCGTGATAAACATCGTTGAGGTAAAAAATCAGGGCGAGGCCTGCGGTTCCGCCGGCGATAGAAAAGAGGAAGGTCGCTGGAATGATGACGCCGCGCTTGTCGATACGAGACAAAAAGCCGCTTCCTGGAGAGGGACTTTCTGGCCCTTTCTCGAGATGTCGTGATATTCCTATTCCTGTGGTTTCCATTTCAAAGCCTTTGCGGTAAAAATCTTGGGTGTGCGGTGAAGCCGAGTTAGTTCATTGTTGACGGTATCCGATCTACCTGAAAAGGTCAATGAATTATTAGTTCCTCGAAGCTTGTTGTTTTGAAGCAGGGGGACTACAAAGCGCGTATGGGAGGCATGAAACCATTCACGCCTCCATTCTGCGGATCTTCATCCTGCA
>DBTK01000122.1:1729-8969 GCA_002307015.1 Spirochaetaceae bacterium UBA1318 | reverse complement strand
TTTTTCGCGTCGGGGGCGTCGCGGGAGGAGCAGGCGACTATGAAATCGGCGTCGGCCGGTATCATCCGGATTACGTCGACGGGACAAACGCCCAGGCAGACACCACAGCCGGTACAGCGCTTCCGGTCGACCTGGACCAGGCCCTCGGGGGTTCGGCGGATCGCCTTTTCGGGACAGGCGCGGATGCAGCTGCCGAGATTGAGGCAGGCGAACTTGCAGGCGAGATTGCCCCCGTAGAGCCTGAAGAGGGCCCCGCAGTCGGCGTAGCCCGAGTACGAGAAGAGGGTCGCCACATCATCCGGCCTGGCTGCGCAATGGATCTGGGCGACCTTCCTCTTCGAATTCTCAGGATGGGAGAGGGCCTTCGATCGGATGGGGGCCTTTGCGACGAGCTCCTCGCCCCGCGAGGATATCCAGGCTATAAAGCCGACGATTCCGCCCAAGACGGCGAATGCGATGAATGCAAGGAGAATCTGGATCAGCGTCATGAGGTTACCCCACCAGGTTAACGAGCAATGCTCGGTCGAAAGCCATGAACGCGAGGGCCATGAGGCCGGCCGAAATGAACATGATCGGGGCGCCCTGGAAGGTTTCCGGAACGTCGCCCACGTCGAGCCTCTCCTTGACCGATGAGAGGAGGAAGCTCGCGAGCATGAAGCCGAGGCCGGCGGCCCCCCCCGCAACGAGGCTCTGGAGGATGGTATAATCGCTCCTGATCCCCGAGAGTGCCACGGCGACGACGACACAGTTGGCGAACATGAGGGCGAAGGAATCCCCGAGCGCGACATCCAGCCCCGGGGACAGCAGATGCGTAAATCTGGTGAAAACGGCCGTCACCGCGACGGCGACGAGAATGACCGAGGGGAGGAGGAGAATCTCGGCGCTGAGGGGCCTGAGGAGCCCATGGAAGACCACCCAGATGACGGCCGCGGTAATTGAGGCGACGGCGCTTATCGAGATGCCGAGCCTCAGCTTTCTCAGGGCGTTCCCGGGTTCGCAGACGAACTCGCAGGTTCCCAGAAGCTGGGAGAAGACGACGTTGTTGATCAGGGTGAAGACAAGGATGATTCCGATATAGGTCATGACCGCCCCCCTCTCCGCTCGAAAACCCTCGCGAAGGCCGCCCTCGCGTACCCGGCGACGATGAGGGCCCCGGCGGGAAGCCCGAAAAAGCGGGCCGGATGATCGGCGAGACCGGGGACCATCAGGACCCCGTCGAAATCGCCGAAGCCGAACAGGGTGATCCGGCCTGCGCCGAGCACCTCGCGGACGACGGCGATGCCCGTCAGGGTCAGGACGTAGGCGGCCCCGATCACCATGGTCCTCTCGATCGTGACCCTCGCAGGGGGCAGAAGCCCCGAGCCGATCCCCGTCTCCTCGAGGATGAGGCAGTTGACGGCGGTAAGTGGAAGGTAAATGCCCATATTCTTCCAGATTCGGGGGGCGAGCGACTCCATCAGGATCTCGACGATGGCGACGAGGGTGGCGACGAAGACGAGCTTCACGACCCGTTCGGCTCCCTCGGGAATGATGTCCTCGGCGATGAAAAACACGAGATTTGCCATCGTCATCACGAAAACGACGGCAAGCCCGAGCACGATGGCGTTCACCGTCTGCGCCGTGACCGCGAGGGCGGGGCAGAGCCCGGCGAAAAGACTTAAGACAATGGTTTTCCGGTATCCGTTCGTATCGTTGGTCATCGCTATTTACCCGCCTTCAGCGATTGGACGTAGGCCGATCCGGCGGCCAGGGCGGCCGCGACCCCGGTGAAGGTCACGGTGGCTCCGGCGACCCCGTCGGCCTCGTCGCCCTTGAGCTGGGCCCTCTTGGCCGGGATCGGCGAAGCGCCGCCCTTGCCGACGAATTTCTTCATGTACGAGTCGCGTTCGGCCACGCGGCCGGCCACCTCGGAATTGAGGAGCATGCGGGAACCCTTGACGCTGCCGTCGTTGGCGAACCAGGCGACGAGGCTGAAACTCCCGCCGTAGCCCTGGCCGCCGATCACGAGGCACCAGCCGTTCTTCGCCCCCGAGGAGGCGACGACCTGGGCGGCAGCCCGCACCGGCCCGTCGCCCTCGACGGCTTTCATGTCCCCGAGGGTCGCCCCGTCGGAGAGCGCGGCGAAGGCCTGCTCGGTATCCGCATCCCGCTGTCGGTCTATCATGGGTCTGATCAGGAAACTCGTCAGCAGCATCAGGAGTCCGCAGAAGGCGCAGACGCCCATCACGAAGGCGGCGCCGCGGAGACGATTCCGGTCTTCGGCCTTCATCGCGCACCTCCCGTCCCGGCGGCATGAATGCCGACGGCGGGCTTCACGGAGGCCGGGTCAGGGGAAGCGGCGTTCCGATCCCGAATTCCTCGGGACGTCTGGCTCAGCCGGGTCGGCTTCGTCGCTTTGTCGATTATCGGCACGAAGATGTTCATGATGAGGACGGCGAAGGCGGCGCCCTCCGGGAAGGATCCGTAGTACCGTATCAGGAAGGTCAGGAGACCGCAGCCGATTCCGAATATCCAGAGCCCCCTTCGGCCCAAGGGCGAGGTGACCGGATCCGTGGCCATAAAAAAGGCGGTGAGAATGAGGCCGCCCGAGAAAAGGGCGAACAGGGCGTCGCCCTCCCCGAGGCCCGACCCGAACCTCATCCCGCCGAAGGCCCAGACGAGGACGATGAAGGACCCGATGTAGGCCGCGGGGATCTCCCAGGCGATCACGTCGCGCGCTATCAGGTAGACGGCTCCAAGGAGGAGGAGGATGGCGGAGATCTCGCCGATGCAGCCGGGTACGTTCCCCGCGAACAGGTCGAAATAGCCCCCGGGAAGCTGGATGCCGAGGGGATTGAGCAGGTTGGCGTTGAGCCAGCCGGTGACGCCTGAATCGGCCCCGCTCTGGATGTAGCCGTTGACCTTGAGGATCTCCATCGGGGACCCGACGCCGGACGCGTCCGTCAGGGCCGACTTGATGAAGCCCAAGGGGGTCGCCCCGCTGACGCCCTCCACCCCGGTCAGGGTCTTCGGTATCACCCAGGAGGTCATCGCGTCACCCCAGGAAAGGGAGGCGAAGACCCGTCCGGCGAGGGCCGGGTTCATCCAGTTCGAGCCGAGCCCGCCGAAGGTCCACTTCACCACGACGATGGCGAAAACCGCCGCCGAGGCGGGGATGTACCAGGGAACGGCCGGCGGCATGCCGTAGCCGATGAGAAGCCCCGTCAGCACCGCGGTGCCGTCAGCGAGGGTGAAGCGCCTGAAGGCGAGACCCATCGCGAGTTCGGCCATCACGCTCGCGCCGATGGCGACGGCGAGGACGAAAAGGGAACCGAAGCCGTAGACGTAGGCGCCCCAGACCCCCGCGGGCACGAGGCAGCCGATGACGCTCCACACGAGGGACGCGGTCGACTGGTCGTTGTAGATATGGGGAGAGGCGGAAATTACCATCGCGTTTTTGCTACCCATGTTCAGGCCCCCTTCCTGGCCGAGTTCTTGCCTTCCTGGAGCACCTGGACGAGGGGAAGCCGGGCCGGACAGATGAAGGCGCAGGCCCCGCATTCCCTGCATTCGGCGAGCCCCTCGGAAAGGGCATCGTTGAAAAGGCGGTGGACCAGAAGACGGCGGAGCCGGGCCGGATTGAGGCCGACGGGGCAGGAACGGATGCACCGCCCGCAGTTGATGCAGGGGGTTTCCCTCGCCGCGTGGACGGTCCCGTCCGTCAGCGCGAGGACGGCCGAAGTCCGCTTCGTCACCGGGATATCGAGGTTGAAGACGCAGGTTCCCTTGAACGGCCCGTTCACGATCACCTTGCGGGGAACGCCGATAAAGCCGCCGCATTCCTCGATGAGATCTCCGATCGGGGTGCCGATCCGGACCTTGAGCGTGGCGGGAAACTTCACCGCGTCGCCCGAGATGGTGACGTAGCGCTCCAAGAGGGGCTTGTTGAGAACGATGGCCTCCCAGACGGCGTAGAGGGTGGCGACGTTGAAAACGGCGAAGCCGGCCTCGGCGGGGTCGGATGAGGTCGGGACGACGGTGCCGGTCAGGGCGTCGATCATCAGGATCTCGTCACCCTGGGGATAGCGGTCCTCCAGAGGCACGATTTCGATGGCGGGCTTCTGGTCGGCCAGCGCGGCGACGGCGGCCGAGAGGGCCGCGATGGAATCCTGCTGGCCCTCGCCGATGCCGACGAAAACCCGGTCGGGAAGGAGGATCTTGCAGGCGATGCGGATTCCCTCGACTATCTCGGCGGCTTTCTGGGCCGCCAGGCGATGGTCGCCCGTCAGGTAGGGTTCGCTTTCGGCCGCGTTCACGATCAGGGTCTTCACCTTGTTCTTGCGGTCGAGGGCGAACCTCGCCTGGGTCGGAACCCCGTCGCCCGACATGCCGACGACTCCCTTGTCGGCAATGGTCCGGATCAGGTCGGTCGCCGAGAGGGACTGCCAGAGGTAGCGCTCGGGCCGCCTTCCCAGACGGTCGAAGGCCCCGCCGAGCTGAATGACGGCAGCCTTCGATCGTCCGCCCTCGGGCAGGTTGATGGAGCGGATGCCCACCACGGTGCCCGGTATCGGGGAATGGACGTTGGCGGAGAGGTATTCCTTCGCCCGGCCGATGATCTGGCCCTCGCGGACCAATTCACCCTCGGAGACGAGGCATTCGGCCTCGGCCCCGGCATGTTGGAGGAAGGGTACGACGGCAACCGAAGGCAGAATCGCGTTTCGGGTCTCCATGGACGGCATTCCGCTTTTTCCCGGCAGGGGTTCGACCCCCCCCATACTGAATGTTTTAGATCCTTTCATGTTTCCTGCTGCTTGCTCCACGTCACGATGGCCCGGACCTTACGCCGGAACCTGCCCGCTCCCGCGGCGAAAAGTCCCAAAACGGCGAAAACCGCCGCAGATATCACAATCGCGCCCGTTTCCGGAAGCGCCGACACGGAAGGCGCGTACGGAAGGCGCTTTACGATAGAAGGAGAGCCGAGATCGAAAAGCATCCTCTCGAGAGGAGGCAGGCCCTGTCGGTTCAGCACCGTCGAAAGCCAAGCCCTGGAAAACCTGACCGCCACGCGATCCGTTTTCGCCAGGGTACCGTCGGGGCCGGGAACGAAATCGGCGACCGTGACCGCCTCGTTCTCCGTGGGAAGCCTGAAAGTCACCCTGCCGTAGGCGAGCCCCTGCTGGTAGGCTTCGTGGACCACGAAATCGGCGAGATCGGGAAGTTCCCCCGTCTCCGACTTGCCGTGTCCCTCGATGATACGCATCAGATCGGGGAAGTCCCAGGATCGGGAGGCAGTATACCGTTTCGGGAGTGGAATGCTCAAGGCCTCCCCCGAATTGGCCCCTCCCGCGACGGCGGGACGCGACGAGTCGGAGAGCGAGAGGATGCCCGCCGCCGCGACGACGGCCACCATCAGGACGACGGCCTTCCTGAACGACGGCGTCGCCGCGGGCAGGATCGCGAGCCTTCCTGGCCGGAGGGGCAGGGAACGGAAAACCCGGTGCTCGTCGTCCCGCTTGAGAACCCGCATCGCCAGGGCGACGGCGATCGCGAGGGGAAGGGTCGAAATCGGGGCCGCGAGGAGGAGGAGGAGGGGCCCGCTCATGCGGACCATGGGGAGGATTCCGACGGCGCCGACGGCCAGGGCGGGAACGAGAAGCCTGACGATATCCGCGGGTTTCGGAATCCTTCCTGAGTAGACGTATTCATCGACGGGACCCTCGATCGCCTCGAAAAAGACGACGCTCGCGAAATAGCCGATTAGGGAAAAGAGGAGGGCGTAGAAATCCCCCCGCCAGCCGATGAAAAGCCAGGGAAGGGCGCCGAGCAGGGTGAATGCCCGTATCCGCCTGAAGATGAGGAGGCAGCCTCCGGCCATGAGCAGGAAGGCCCCCAGGTAGAGGATCGAACCGCCCTCGCCTTCCTCGGTCCCGACGAGCCTGAATCCACCGATTCCCGAAAGCGCCCGCCTTACCCGGTCGGTGAAAAACGCGGGGGCTTCGCTCGACCGGATATAGAAGAGGCGGTAGGCCTCGTCCCCTGCCGACGCGTCGAAATAGCGGTCGAGGGACCTGATGTAGGCATCGAGGCGGCTATCGTAGGGCTGGAGCCGCTTTCCGGCCTCGGAAAGCGGGATCCTGGCCATTCCGGAAAAATCGTAGAAATCGACGGTCTCAGATTTCGGGGAGACGATCCGTCCCGCAAAACCGCCCTTCTCGAGCGAAGAAAGGGCCAGATCCTGGTCCGCGCCCGCGGGAACGGCGACCAGGTAGCAGCCGGGCCAGGGCTGGCCGCTCGGTCGGGCAAAGGGGACGAATACGAAGGGGAGGGAGAGGACCACCCATGCCAGGAGAGGAATGAGGGACCGCCTGAACGCGGATATTCCGTACATCGGCGGCTACAGCAGCAGGGAGCAGCACAGGGCGATGAGAATTCCGACAATGATTCCCACGGTAACCTCGGCGGGGGTATGGCCGAGAACTTCCTTAACCGGACGGTAATGGACGCCCATTTTCACGCGAAGCTCGCGGCCGAGTTCGTTCAGGGCCCGGGCCTGGGAACCGGCCGAACGGCGGACGCCCATGGCGTCGCGGATGACGATGAGGGCGAAGCAGAGGGAAAGCACGAAGATATCGGAGGAGATGCCGTCGTCGAAGGCGATGGCGGTGCTGACGCCCGCGACCAGGGCGGCGTGGCTCGAGGGCATGCCGCCGGTTTTCCAGAACAGGGTCAGCAGGATGGCACGAGGCGTTTTCAGCTTTCCCCTCATGAGACCGTAGACGACCTTGAAAATCTGGGTCAGGAACCAGCTCAGGAATGCGGCGACAAAGACAGGATTGGCAATCAAACCAAGCAGGTTCAATGAATGTCGGGGAATGACGGAATTCATCGGGTAAATTTCACCGCGCTACGGGACATTGTCAATACCCCGGAAGAGATGTGGACCTCGCGAACCGCTAATGGTGCTTGACGAGGCTTACGTACAGAGACTCGTATTCCTTCGCCGCGCGGGCCCAGGAAAAATCCTTTTTCATCGCGCGCTTTCGCATCGCGGCGATATGGTCGGGGCGGTTGTAATAGGCCCACACGGCCCAGCCGACCGTATCATAGATGCTTCTCGGGGTCAGCTTGTCGAACATGAACCCTGTCCCGGAACCCGTATCCTGATTGTACTGCTCGACCGTGTCCCCGAGCCCTCCCGTTTTCCGGACGATGGGAAGGGTTCCGTATCGTAATGAATACATCTGATTGAGGCCGCAGG
>DBTK01000122.1:793-1473 GCA_002307015.1 Spirochaetaceae bacterium UBA1318 | reverse complement strand
TCTGATTGAGGCCGCAGGGCTCGTACCGCGAGGGCATCAGGAAAAAGTCGGATCCGGCCTCGATCAGGTGGGAGACGCGATTGTTGAATCCGACGACGGCCCTGAAGTTGGGCAGCCGCTTCTCCAGGTTCCGGAGCTCGTCTTCGCACCACTTTTCGCCGTTTCCGAGAACGGCGAACTGGAGCTTCATGTCCGAACATATGGAATAGGCGCTCCCGTAGGAGGGACCGAAAAGCTCCCCTATCCCCTTCTGGTCGGCGAGCCTCGTGATCATGCCGACGAGGGGAACGTCGGGATTCGGGGGAAGCCCCAGTTCCCGCTGGATCGCGTCCTTGATCTTGGCCTTGCCGGCGAGGTCCTCGGTCGTGTATTTGAAGGGAAGCATCGTGTCCGTTTCGGGGTTCCATGAGTCATAATCGACCCCGTTCAGAATTCCCGCCAGCTCGCCCGATCGGGCGCGCAGTATGCCTTCCATCCCCCACCCGTATTCCTTGGTCTGGATCTCCTTCGCGTAGGTCGGAGAGACCGTCGTCAGGAAATTGGCCGAGGTGAGCCCGGCCTTGAGGAGGTTGATCCGGCCGAAGTCCTCGAGCCCGGAATCGTGGAACTGTTCCCAGGGAAGCCGGAACACAGGGAAATCCTCCTTCGGATAGATCCCCTGGTAGCCCAGGTTGTGGATC
>DBTK01000122.1:0-452 GCA_002307015.1 Spirochaetaceae bacterium UBA1318 | reverse complement strand
GCCAGTCGTGGGCGTGGAGGATGTCGGGTATCCAGTCGATCTTCCGGCAGAGCTGGAAGGCGGCCTTGGCGAGGAGGGCGAAGCGCCGGGGATTGTCGGGAAAGTCGGGCATCGAGGGGATGCCGTAGATCCCGTCCCGCCCGTAACACCCCTCGTGGTCGATGAAATAGACGATTACCTTTTTCTTGCCTACCCGCTGGGCCGGAAGGTCGGCCGTGTAGACGGCCGTCCACTCCTCCCTCGCGCCGATGGGGACGCCGAGGGGGCCGTCGATCTTCGTCAGCTTGTCGCGGTTGAGAAAATAGTACCGGGGCAGGATCACGCGGACATCGTGTCCTTCGGCGGCGAGGGAACGGGCGATGGACGAAACGGCGTCGGCAAGCCCTCCGGATTTCGCGTACGGGGCAATTTCACTCGTCACCATCAGAATCTTCACTCTTTCCCTCCACGAC
>DBTK01000104.1:24546-24708 GCA_002307015.1 Spirochaetaceae bacterium UBA1318 | reverse complement strand
CCCCGGCCCACGACCCGAACGACTGGGCCGTCGCCGAGAGGCAGGGCCTGGAGAAGATCAACATCCTCACCCCGGACGCCAGGCTCAACGAGAACGTCCCCGAGAAGTACCGCGGCCTCAAGGTCGCCGAGGCGAGGAAGGCCGTCATCGAGGACCTCAAGG
>DBTK01000104.1:24040-24424 GCA_002307015.1 Spirochaetaceae bacterium UBA1318 | reverse complement strand
ACCCCAACGACTTCGAGGTCGGCAACCGCCACGGCCTGCCGCGGATCAACATCCTGAACCCCGACGGCACGTTGGGCGACGCCGTCCCGGCGAAGTATCGCGGCCTCAAGGTCAAGGAGGCCCGCCAGGCGGTGATCGCCGATCTCAAGGCGGCCGGCCTCTACGTCGCCGAGAAGCCCGTGACGCACTCGGTCGGCCACTGCTACCGCTGCCGTTCCGTCATCGAGCCCTACCAGTCGAAGCAATGGTTCGTGAAAATGCGGCCTCTCGCCGACAAGGCCCTCAAGGCCTGGAAGGACGGCGAAATCCATTTCTATCCCCAGCGCTGGGAAAGCACCTACGAGAACTGGATGACGAACATCAGGGACTGGTGCATCAGCCGCC
>DBTK01000104.1:23622-23754 GCA_002307015.1 Spirochaetaceae bacterium UBA1318 | reverse complement strand
TGGTGGGGCCACCGCATCCCGGTCTGGTACTGCAAGCACTGCGGCGCCATCATCGTCAGCCGCGAGGACCCGACCTACTGCCAGCAGTGCGGCTCCTCCGAGATCTGGCAGGACGAGGACGTCCTGGACACC
>DBTK01000104.1:0-23254 GCA_002307015.1 Spirochaetaceae bacterium UBA1318 | reverse complement strand
GACATCATCTTCTTCTGGGTCGCGCGGATGATCATGGCCGGGCTCGAGTTCATGGGCCAGGTGCCCTTCCGCGACATCTGCATGACGACCCTCGTCCGGGACAAGCAGGGCAGGAAGATGTCGAAGTCCCTCGGGAACGGCATCGATCCCCTCGAGGTCGTCGACGAGTACGGCGCCGACTCGCTCAAGTTCACCCTCGCCTTCATGTACACCTCGACCCAGGATATCCTGATCGACAAGGAGAGCTTCAAGCTCGGCACCAAGTTCGCCAACAAGGTCTGGAACGCCTCCCGCTACCTCCTGATGAACCTCGAGGGAAGGACCCTGCTCGATCCGAAGACCATCCCCCTCACCGACGCCGACCGCTGGATCTTCCACCGCCTGAACGAGGCGACGAAGCTCGTGAGGACGAGCGTCGAGGGCTACCGCTTCAACGACGCCGCGACCGCCGTCTACGAGTTCTTCTGGAACGACTTCTGCGACTGGTACGTCGAGATCACCAAAAGCGCCCTCAACTCGGCCGATCCGAAGGTGAAGGACGGGGCGGTCACCCTCCTCCTCTCGATCCTGGAGGAGTCCCTGAGGCTCATGCATCCCTTCCTCTCCTTCATCACCGAGGAGATCTACCAGAAGATCCCCGTCCACGACAAATTCCTCATCACGGCGAAATACCCCGAGGTCGATCCCTCGCGCGAGTCGCCCGAAGCCGCTTCCCGATTCCAGGCCCTCCAGGAACTCGTCCGCCTCATCCGCACCCTGAGGAGCGAGTTCACGATCGGCCAGGAGAAAAAGCTCCGCGTCCACGTCAAACTCGAACCGGGCTTCGCCGCCGCCGATTTCTTCAGGGAACGGCAGGACATCGCCAAGCTCCTCGCCAACCTCGGCGACATCAGCTTTTCCGACGGAAAGCCCGCGGGCACCGGAACGATCACCCTCGTCGGATCGGGCTTCGAGGCCTTCGTATTCGTCAAGGAGGCGATCGACGTGGCCCAGCTCGTCGCCAAGTTCGAAAAGGAAATCGCCAAGGATTCCCAGTTCGCCCAAAGGACGAAGGCCAAGCTCACGAGCGGAGGCTTCGCGGCCCAGGCTCCCGCCGACATCGTCGCCCGCGAGCGGGAAAAGCTCGAGGAAACCGAGCGCCGCGTGAACAAGATGCGCGAGTACGTGAAGGAACTCTCCGACTAGACCGGGGCCGTCCGCCGAAACGCGGACGGCTTTCGGCGGCGAGCCGAAGCCTCGACAGGCTTTTTCGACCCTTCCTCAGCTTTTTACTCCCATATTTCCTCCGCAGCGTCGATACTTGTAGATGAATCTGCGGACCTGTGGATTCCGCGCGTATCAGTCGAGAGGGGTCGACCATGGAAAAAGTTCTCAACCGAATTCCGGTCATCAGGTATGAAAGCCGCTTGAGGATAACCTGGGACATTCTCACCGTCATCATGATCCTCGCTTCGACAGCCGTCTTTTCCTATCGGCTGACCTTCGGGGAGGACCACCTGGACGCGGTCTACTGGATCTTCGTCGTCCTTTTCTGTCTCGACATCGCCGTCAGTTTCGTGAAGGCAGTCAAGGTCAAACTCGACGTCATCGAGGACCGCAAGGGGATCGCCCGTCACTATCTCAAGCACTGGTTCTGCATCGATATCATCTCGGCCTTCCCTTTCACCTTTTTCCTGGAAGAGATCTCCCATGCGGTCGCAATATCCAACCCGGTAATCCTTGCTTTCTTCACCCTTCTTCGCCTCGCCCGCCTCACGAAGCTCTTCAAGGTGAACAGCGTCTTCAAGGAGATGCAGGACGAAGTCGAGGTGAATCCCGGCATCATGCGCCTGATCAACTTCCTCTTCTGGTTTGCCGAGGGTATCAACTTCATGGCCCTCGGCTGGTGCCTGATCGGCGCCTCCGAGCAGAATCGGTCTTCGATCGACCAGTACATTCGAGCCCTCTACTGGTGCACCACGACGATAGCGACCATCGGCTACGGCGACTACTATCCGAACCACGAAAAAAACGTCGAGCTGATCTACACGATCGTCGTCCAGATCATCGGCGTGGGCATGTACGGCTACATCATCGGTAACGTGTCCAGCCTCATCGCCAACATCGACGTCGCGAAGGCCGCCTACCTGAAGAAGCTCGAGGAAATCAACAACTACATGAGGGCGAAGCGGATACCGGCCAACATCCAGCAGAAGGTCAAGAACTACTACGCCTACCTCTGGGAAACCCGCAAGAACGTGACGACCTGGACGATGTTCGAGGACATGCCCCATACCCTCCGCATGGAGATGTCGCTGTTCCTGAACCGGGGCATCATCGAAAAGGTCTCGCTCTTCAAGAACGCCCACGACATCTTCATCCGCGAGGTGGTCCAGCTCCTCGAGCCCATGGTATTCCTCCCCAACGACTACATCATCAGGCAGGGGGAGTTCGGCGACTGCATGTACTTCCTGAGCCAGGGGGACGTCGAGGTCCTCGTGAGCGACCAGCAGGTGGCGAGGCTCGGGGCTGGTTCCCCCTTCGGCGAGACGGCCCTGATCCAGGGCGAGAAACGGAACGCGAGCATCCGTGCGGAAACCTACTGCGACGTCTACAAGCTTTCCAAGTCCGATTTCGACGTGCTGAGGAGCAAGTACCCGGAGTTCGACGCCCAGGTGAAAAAGGTCGTCGAGGAAAGGCAGAAGGATACCCAGGCGAAGATTTCCGGGCACAAGCCGGAGGAACCGTCCTGATCAGGCTCTCGGCCTCCCTCGATTTCGACGACCCGGCCGCCCTCGTCGGCATCGTCCTCGCCCAGGGCGTCGAGGTCGGCCCCTCGCCTTCGGCGCTGGAAAAGCGGCTCGACGCCCTCGTCGCCCTGCGTGCGGCCGAGGACTTCCCCCCGCCCCGGATCAAGGACGGGATCAGGTCCCTCCTGAGGAGGGGTGGATTCAAACCCTCGGGACGCAACAAGCCGGCGAGCGAATACCTCGCCCAGGCCGCGAGGGAGGGCCGCTTCCCGAGGATCAACGGCCTCGTGGACATCAACAACCTCGTGTCCCTCGAGACGGGTTTTCCGGTCAGCCTCCTCGACGTCTCGACTTTCTCACGGGATGAGCCGGACGGCGATCCGGAGAATGGCCGCCTCATCCTCCGCTACGGCCTCCAGGGGGAATCCTACGTGTTCAACTCCGGCGGTCAGGAGATCGAGGTGGAGGGGCTCCCGTGCGCCTGCTCCGAGGGCGGACCGATCGGGAATCCCTGCAAGGATTCGATGAAGGGCAAGATCAGGCCCGAAACGACCGACGTCGTCGGCATCGTCTACGCCTCGACCGAGGTGGTGAACCCGGAAAAAATGGAGGCCATCCTCGAGGGATTCGGCGGCCTCCTCATCGCCCACGCGGGAGCCTCGTGCGTCGGCTTCGCCGTCCTGGGACAGGCGAGGCGCGAGACGTCGATCGGAGCCGGCTCGACTATTTGAGCTTCTCCAGCTTTTCAGCCACCTGCCTTTTGATGTAGTCGTCGCCCTGGCCTGAGTCGATGTCCTTTTTCATCTTCATGACGAATTCCTTGAATTTCTCCGTGTTCCCGAGACTTTCGTAGGCCACGGCCATGTCGTTGTAGATCCAGGGATCGGTGGCCCCCTGCTCCACCGCGACGGACCAGTATCGGAGTCCCGTCGTCGCACCGTTGAATTTGTAGAACATCGTCCAGCCCATCTCCCTGTTCGCCCAATTGTCATTCGGCTGAAGCTCGAGGGCCTTCGCGAGGCCTTCTCTCGCCTTGGAGATGTTTCCCTGGTCCCGGTAGCAGGGGACAGGTTCACCAGGGGGTGGGAAGATAGTTGTAGTACTTCAGGGAGGCCTCGAATGAAGCGATGGCCTTGGCCGTCTTGCCCAGGTTCTTGTAGGCGCGCCCCTGCTGCAGGAGAGCTTCCCCGTTTTCAGGGTCGAGCGCGATCGCCGCGTTCGCCTTGTCCAGGCCGTCGGGGCGATCGCCCCGGCCGGGACGGCAGGGGACGGTCCGGCTCATGGAGTCGACCTTCGCCTCGAGCAGGGCGGGCGCGCCGGTGAGGCCGGCTCCGTAGAAGCAAACTTTGTTGCCCATCGCCAGTGGCTGATGGTAAAATCTCTGTTTGCCATCAGCCAGTGGCTGATGGCAAAATCTCTGTCCCGAAGCTTGTTGAAAACGCGAACCTAGTCGGTGACCGAGCACTCCGTCGCGCCTACGATAGCCCTGAGCCTCTCGTAGGCGACGGGCACGCCGCTCGAATCGGTCCCCGCCGCGGGATATACGGTATCCCAGGCGGAGAGGCTCCGGTCTATGTACACGGCGACATTCGTCACGCCGAAGGGACAGACCCCACCGGGACGGAAGCCGGTGACCGTCTCCGTCGTCTCGGCATCGGCCATCGAAACCTTGCAGCCGACGAGTTTCTTGATCAAGGACGAGGAAACCCGCTTGTCCCCCGCGCAGAGCACCATGTAGTATTTTCCGTCCTTGCCGGCGAAAAGCAGGCTCTTCGCGATCTGTCCCACCTGGACTCCGAGCATCCGGGCTGCCGTTTCCGCGGTCGCCGTCGTTCCGGCGTCGAATTCCCGCGCGGCCAGGCCGCACTCGTCGAGTATTTTTCGTACATGTTCCGGTATCATGGGTACAGGAAAGCAGAAACGGCCGGGTTCGGCAAGGGCGTGTTTCTTTTTGTGCAGTGAGCGTTGCCGGTCCATTCCGTGCCGGCTTGATTCTATATAGTGGATCGCCTATCTTATGGACGGAGGCATCGATGCGCAAACCAGCTCTTGTCTTCCTTGTCGCGGTTCTATCGCTCTCCTTCGCGGCTGCCGATACGAAAAGCCCTGCCCTGCCCGCCGCCCCAGCGGGGCTCACTCCGGGCCAGGCGAAGGCCCTCGAGGCCCTCGGCCTCACCGTTTTCTCCGAGGCGAAGGCCGTTCCCGACTTCACCGCAGCCATGATCGGCGGCGGGAAGCAGAGCCTCTCCTCGCTCAAGGGCAGGCTCGTCCTCCTCAATTTCTGGGCGACCTGGTGCCCGCCCTGCAGGCAGGAGATGCCGTCGATCCAGCGGCTCTCGGACCGCATGAAGGGAAGGAATTTCGCCGTCCTCGCGGTCGACGTGAGCGAAGGGGAAAAGACGGTGAGGGACTTCCTCACTAAAAACGGATTCAGCTACCCGGTCGCCCTGGACGAGAACGGCTCGATCAGCGGGAATTTCGTGGGCAGGGGAATCCCGACGACCTACCTCATCGGGCGTGATGGAAAGGCCATAGCCGGCATCATCGGCTCGAGGGAATGGGACACCGTCGAGGTCTCGAAGATCCTCGACGACCTCGTCGGAAAGTGATCGTGCATCCCGACGCCGTCGTCTCCTTCACCGCGGGGCTCCTCTCCTTCCTCTCACCCTGCGTGCTTCCCCTCATCCCCTCCTACCTCTCCTTCATCGGAGGGACGAGCGTTCGGGACCTCGCGGGGCCGGCGAGCGCGCGAGGCCGGGTCGTCACGAGGACGGCCTTCTTCTGCCTCGGCTTCACGGTTGTCTTCGTCGCCCTCGGCATCGCGTTCTCGGCCTCGGCCCTGGCCCTGAGCGGACTGGGCAGGAGGCTCACGGTGGCGGCAGGCATCGTCGTCGCCCTGCTCGGACTCAACATGATCCTGGATTTCTGGAAGGTCCTCAACATCGAAAGGCGTTTCCACCTGACGACGAAGCCGGCCGGTTTCGCGGGTTCCTTCCTCGCGGGTCTCGCCTTCTCCGCGGGATGGAGTCCCTGCGTCGGGCCCATTCTCGCCTCCATCCTCCTCCTCGCGGGCAGGAGGGGAGAGGTCGGATCGGCGATTGGCAACCTGGCCCTCTACTCGCTCGGGCTCGCCCTGCCCTTCCTCGCCATGGCGGTATTCTTCTCCAGGCTCGACCCTCTCTTCCGCTGGCTCAAGACCCGCCTCGACACGATCCGGATTCTCTCGGGGGTTTTCCTCATGATCGTCGGCGCGGCGATGGTCATGGGCAGGTTCGAGGCCTTCAACTCCTTTCTCCTGAGAACGGGCTACGGGCTTTCGGAGGCGGCGGCCTCCAACCGGAGAGGGTTCGAAATTGGGTTCGCCGTTTTCTACGCGACGGTGGCGGCCGCGACCGTCACCCTTCCTCTCGCAAGAAAGAGGCCGATACGGCCGGCGAGGCTCGTCGTCGCCTCGTGCTTTGTAATCCTGGCTGCCCTCGAGCTTGTCGGCATCATCTCGACGGCACCGGCAGTCGGCCGCTGGCTCACCTTTCAGGGATTGTAAAAATCGATCGCGGATTTCCGACCGGCGGAAGGACCCGAAGTGCTCGGAGCCGAAATCGTCAGGACTGGTCTTCGGCGGGGCGTTTCAGGACGGCCCGATGGAGGAGGCCGGGCTTGTAGAGGGTTACCCGGTTCCTCCCGAGGGATTTCGAATCGTAAAGGGCAAGATCGGCCCGGGACACGAATTCGGATGAGTCGAGCTGATAGCCCGGATCGAGGTAGCAGGCGCCGATACTCACCGTAACGGAGAGCAGATCGCCCCTATAGGGAACCCGGAGTTCCTCGATCGCCCGCCTCACGCGTTCCGACGCCTCGACCAGCTGGAATTCGTTGCACTCGATCAGGAGGACGATGAATTCCTCGCCGCCGAAGCGAGCGGGAACGTCTTCAGTCCGTACCGTCTTGCGCAGGGTTTTCGCGATCGCGGAAAGGACCTCGTCCCCCGCCAGGTGTCCCCACTTGTCGTTGAACATCTTGAAATGATCGACGTCGAGCATGGCAATTCCCGCCAGGGAACGGTGCCGGTCGATGCGTGCGATCTCCTGTTCGAGCCGTTTCATGAAATAGGAATGGTTGTAGAGCCCAGTCTTCGAATCGGTAATCGCGCTTTCATGGAAGAGGTTGTTCTGGATGGCGATCGAAAGGAAACGGATGAATCGATCCACGTACAGGATCTCGGCCGTCGTATAATCCTGGTCGACGATCTTCCTTCCGAACAGGACGAGGCCATGAAGGCCGCCTATCCCACGCATGGGAATGATGAATTCCGGTTCCAGCTTCCTGAACTCTTCGTTGAAAAATCCGCGCCCCATCTGCTCTTCCAGATTGGTGAAACTGCTCGGGGCTTGATGTGCGAGGAAGAAATCCTTGAGCGGGGGATAATAGGAGGCGGGAAATTCGTCGGCATGCTGGGTCAGGTTCCGGTAGCAGTACTGCCTGAGCGAATCGCCCCGCGGGGATTCGACAAGAAAAACGAGATGGGAGGGGATGAATCGATACAGAAGCCGCGAGATGACGAATTCCATCATCGAGTCGATACCGCCAAGCGAAAAAATGGCGGCTGCGTCGTTGATAAGGGTTTCGAATTCCCTGTTCTCCTTTCGGAGCATTTCGAGATTGCCCAGCACCCCCGATTTCTGGAGGAGATTGAACTGCTCGAGGTAGGCTGAATCCAGGTGCTGATCTCCGGACAAGTCCATAGGAACCCCCTTATCTGGCGATGGAGGTGGCCGGTCTCAGGTTCGAAAGCTGGCGGTACATCGTATCGGCGATGCCGAAATTCGCGGTCTTGCTCATGGTTTTGGCGTACTCGTCGTAGAGCATGTCCTCGAAGATGTCCTGCCCCATGCCGTTGTCGGTCAGCCCGGACTTGTCCACGGTCTTTCGCATCGCATCGAGCATCTGCTTCACGAAAATGGATTCGAATTCCTGGCACTGCTGGTAGAGGTCGCTTTTCTTGTCGATGCCGTCCTTCATGCGGGCGGGCTTCGCGGAAACCGGCGAACCGGATGAGGTGACGGCTGCCGACGGTTTGGCCGCCGGAGCCGAGGCCCTTTTCGAATCGGCGAGCTTTTCTGTCGCCTTTGCCGCCTGCTCGAGAAGGGCGCTGAAATCGGTCCGCGAAGACCCGTCGTCCATACCCGAAACATTCGAATCCGAATCGCCCATAGAGCTCTTTTGCGATTCGAGCGCCCGGGAGAGGGCGATGTTCTTCTGGTACAACGAAAGGATATCGGAAATCATTCACCTACCCTGCTATCGTTTCAGACTCGTGGCGGTACCCGCGGTACCGCCTATTACCCGATTAATTATCGTTTCAAACTCGTGGCGGTGCCCAACATGTTGTCGCTGGTCTGGATGGCCTTCGAGTTGAACTCGTAGGCACGCTGGGCGACGATCATGTCGACCATTTCGCGAACCACCGATACGTTCGACATCTCGAGGAATTTCTGGACCGTCTTGCCCATGCCGTCGTAGCCGGGACGTCCGGCAATCGGGTCGCCCGAGGCGTTGGAAACCTTGTAGCTGTTCTCGCCAATGGACTGGAGGCCCTCGGGATTGGGAAAACGGAAGAGCCCCACCTGACCCACGTCGATCGGAGTGTCGCCGCCGGCGACCTTCACGCTCACCCGCCCGTCCTGGGAAACCGCGAGGGAATCGGGGAGAAAGCCCTGGGGCATGACGATCTCGGGCATCACCTTGTAGCCGTTGGAGGAAACAAGCTGGCCGTTCGAGTCGATCTTGAAGGAGCCGTCCCTGGTGTAGGCGTAGGAACCGTCGTACTGGAGAACGCGGAAAAAGCCGTCGCCCTGGATGGCCATGTCGGAGACGTTTTCCGTATTCTGCAGCGCCCCCTGGGTGAACTGCCGCTGGGTGGCCGAAAGCTTCACGCCGTGGCCCATCTGGACTCCCGTCGGAACCACCGTGTCCTCGGTCGCGGGCGTACCGGCCACCTTCACGGTCTGGTAGAGCAGGTCTTCGAATTCGGACCGGATCTTCTTGAAACCCGTGGTGTTGACGTTCGCGATGTTGTTGGAAATCGTGTCGATATTCGCCTGCTGCCCTATCATGCCCGAAGCCGCCGACCACAATGAACGTACCATTAATCTCTCCCTGACTTTTCGTTGGTCCTGATTCTATCTGTCATCAACCGACCCTAACCACTTCGTTCAGAAGCTTGTTGAGCATGGCATCCTCGGTCTGGATGCTCTTCTGGTTCGCCTCGTAGGCCCGGTTTACCTCGATCATCTGGACCATCTCGGTCACCGGATTCACGTTCGACGCCTCGACGAAGCCCTGCTCGATCTTCGGCCGTCCCGTCGCCATGACCGTCGCGTCGCCCGAGATTTCCGTTGTTCTCCAGAGCGAACTGCCCTGCTTCTGCAGGTAGCGGGAGTTATCCACGTCCTGGATCTTGAGCCGGTCGAGGAGAACCGTCTTGTCCCAGGTGTTCTCTTCTCGCGAGACGAGGCGGTTGGGGTCGCCCTGGAAGGTCGCGTTGATGAAGACGTTGCCGTCCTTGTCGATCGTGAAGTTGTTCGCCTTCACCTGGATCGGCCCCTTCTCGCCCAGGACCTGGAAGCCCTCCTTCGTCTCGAGGTAGCCTTCCTTCCCCAGGGTGAACGAACCGTTCCGGGTCAGCCTCTCTCCGTCGGGGGTCTTCACCGTGAGAAAGCCCTTTCCGTCGAGGGCGACGTCGTAGTCGTTGTCCGTCTGCTTCATCGAGCCCTGTTCGAACTCGGTGAAAAGCTCGTTCACCTCGACCCCGGTGCCGATCCTGCCCACCACGGGCGCGTAATCGCTCGAACCGAGGGGGTTCTTGCG
The DNA here is from genome assembly GCA_002307015.1 of Spirochaetaceae bacterium UBA1318. Taxonomy (GTDB): domain Bacteria; phylum Spirochaetota; class Spirochaetia; order Treponematales; family UBA1318; genus UBA1318. The sequence continues at coordinate 13,658 of DBTK01000104.1, read as the reverse complement.
GACACCGTCGTCGTTCATGCGCCGGATGAGGAGCTCGGGAAACGCCTTCTCGATCGTCACGTCGCGCTTGTAGCCCTCGACGTCGGCGTTCGCCAGATTGTTCGAGATGGTATCGAGCCTCGTCTGCTCGGCGAGCATGCCGCTCGCGCCGGTATAGATGCCACGAACCATACGGAAACCTCCATGACCCTCTTCAAGTATCGGCGGCCCGGAGCTCCCTGTTAATGGGAGATGAAAAAAAAAGCCCCCGCGGGAAGCGGGGGCATGGATCGCAAACCGCCGCGACCGGTCCTCGCAAGACCCGCGGCGGCTAGGCTCGTTGTCCGCTAAAAGGTACCGAACGTAAGCCCTGCGGCGTCAAGATCGGCGAGGGTAAGCGTCGTCTCGGCGATCTTGTTGTTCGAATCGTCGTAGACCGTCAGAGTGGCAGGCTGGGCCGTAAGCTGCTTCTCGAAGTCCGCCTCGAATGCAGAGGTATCGTTCATGTCGCTTATCGCGGTCTTGGGAATGCTCGCCTTTCCGCCGTAAGCGATCACGAATTTCGCACCGAGGCCGTCCTCCCTCTTCACCGTGAAGGCGGTACCGTAGGAAAGCCCGAGATCCAGGCTGAAAGAGGCGCTATACGCCACAGGGGTCACCGCGGTCACCTTGACGCTCACGGTGTAGCTGAAATCATCAGCCATATCCAGTTTACCGTTGATGGTATAGGTATGCCCGCCCTTGGTGACCGTCGCGCCGGTGACCGTCCCAGCCATGCTGTACGACATGGTCGCACCCGCGTCGTAGGTCTTGCCCACCACCGGTGTGGTATTTTCATCGATCGACGTCTCCGTGGTCGTGTAACTACCCGTCATGTCGACCGTCCCGCTTCCCAGGGCGCCCTTCCAGGTGATCGTCGTGGGCCCGGTCTTGGTCGTGGTCTTCATCCCTTTCCGCATGATAGAAGAAGTGGACAGGCTGCTGGAAAGCTCGCTCGACATCGCCGTCGAGAAAGCGCCTATTGCGTCGGTATAGAGCGTTTTTGCGGCGGTCGCGTCGGCCGGAGTCGAGGTCGCCCCCGAGGACAGCGACGAAACATCGCTTACCGTGATGCTCGGCGCCTTGTAGCTCGAGCCGCTCGAGCCTGAGGAACCCGATGAGCATGAAATAACGAGAACGAGCGATAACGAACACAGAACAAGCGCAACAGGTAGAATACGTTTCTTCATGAAAGCCTCCTCGATGCAGAAACATTTTTCGAAAGCTGATTGGAGCTACACAGAAGTAGCAATGAACCTAGCGACTCCTGCTTTCTTTTGATCCGGCCACGCCGGCAAGAAGAAGTATATCGCATTGATGTGACAAATCAAGACGACACTAGGAAAATATTGCCCCAACGTGAGGGTGTGTCGTTGTGAATCGACTGATTTCACATAATCCTTACAGGCCCCACGCATACCGAAAAAGGAGTTACCACGAAATCGTGAAGCCACGAAAAGAGAGAATTTCTAGTATTCTCCCAGTCTTTTCGTGTTTTCATGGTCAGTCTTCTGCCGGTAGGATAAATTCTTCCGCGCAAAGCCGCAGAGATCGCCAAGGAGAAGATATGGATAAAATCGCTTTCCCTTGGCGAATTGGCGCGAAATTTCTTGAAATGGACCTCACGCTAAGCCGCAGAGATCATAAAGGAAGAAATGGGAAAGATGCCTTTCTCCTTCTTCTTCGTGTTTTCGTGCGTCGTGGTAAATCCTCGTCTTTCCAGTTCGACCATTAACTACGGGTTTTTGATTCTATCGTGAAACTTGACAACAGTAAGGACATTCCTTACATTTGCCGTAAGGAATTTCAGGAGGGAAGGCTCCATGATAACCAGCAAACTTACCAGCAAAGCACAGACGACGATTCCTGAGCCAATAAGAAAAGCGTTGCACTTGAAGAATGGTGACACCATTGCGTACGCCATCGAAGGCGAAAAAGTTATACTGAGTCGCGTACGGATCGGCGTGGTTGAGGATCCTTTTACCACATTCGACGAATGGAATTCGGATGCGGATCGGCGAGCGTATGCCGACCTTTAGCACCTGGGACATCATCAAGGTTCCCTTCCCCTATACGGACCGTCCAGTACGCGAACGACGGCCCGCCCTGGTGATCGCGGCTGACGGTATACAAGATCAACATGGCTTGCTCTGGGTGATGATGATTACCAGTTTGGAGAATAGGGGATGGTCCGGCGATGTTCATGTGACTGACCTTGGAATATCTGGATTACCCGTTGAGTCCGTTGTCCGTACGGTAAAGATAGCCACAATCGAAACGAAGGAGGCGGAACGCATAGGTGTCCTGCCCCCGGATGATCGAATTGTCGTCAGCCAACAACTCTTCAGCATCCTGGCAGACGCACTTAAGGAACCCCATACATAATATAGGCGACTTCCCACACACCGCTCACCTCCCCTCTCATTGACAGCGGGACGCCCCGCGTGGTAGTGTCGGGCGATTCGGGCGATTAGCTCAGCTGGGAGAGCGTCTGGTTTACACCCAGAATGTCGGTGGTTCAATCCCGCCATCGCCCATTCCCCGAACAAAATTAATGCTATACTCATCTCCATGAAAGCGAACACATCTGAAACCGTCGGTTTCATTTTCCGGTATCTCGCCGACCTCAAGGCCCACAACGACAGGGCCTGGTTCACCGAGAACAGATCCCGCTACGACACGGCGAGGGAATACTTCGAGTTCATCGTTTCGGCCCTCATCGCCGGATTCTCCGGGACCGAAGACCTCGAGGGTGTCCGGGCCGAGGACTGCATCTACCGGGTCTATCGCGACGTGCGTTTCTCGAAGGACAAGACACCCTACAAGACCAACATGAGCGCCGTCATCGGCCAGGGCGGGAGGAAGGCGGCGGGACGGGGCTACTACATCCAGCTCGAGCCGGGCGGAGGCTCGATGATAGCCGGCGGTCCCTACCTCCCGTCGACGAAGGAGCTGGGAGAGTTCAGGCGAAAGATCGCCCATTACCCCGACGGCCTCAAGCGGATCCTCGCCTCGGACTCCTTCGTTCGGTATTTCGGCCACCTCGAGGGCGAGTCGCTGAAGACCGCGCCCCACGGATTCCCGAAGGATCACCCCGAGATCGAGCTCCTGAAGCACACCCAATTCATGGCGGTCCACCCGCTTTCCGACGAGGCGGTCCTGTCCGACGACCTGCTGCCCCATACCATCGAGGTTTTTACCGCGATGAAGCCCTTCCTCACCTGGTTCTACGGCGATTTGCCCCGCCCCGAGCATGAGGATTGGCCCGGATACCACGGTCCGAGCGAGGATGAAAATCCCGACGATGATGCGCTGAACTATCGGGAGTAGCATGATACAGAACACCATGGATTTCGATTCCACCGCGCCGGATCTCGGATCGTCGCACGCCTTCGATTCGACCGAATTTCGGAACGTTTCGGCCGTCAGGGAAAACCATTCGGAAAAAAACTTCACCCAATGCGTCTTCGTCGACTGCGAGTTCTCCGAGACGAATTTCGCCTACGGCGTGTTCGAGTCATGCAGCTTCGAGAAATGCAACCTCAGCCTCACGGTGTTCAAGCACACGAAGCTGCAGGGGGTGCGCTTCAACGAGTGCAAGCTCCTGGGCGTCGATTTTTCGGGCTGCGATCCCTTTGCCCTGGATATCGGCTTTACGAAGTGCATGATCAAGACCTGCAACTACTCGAGCCTCTTTCTGAAGAAGACGCCCTTCACCGATTGCGAGATCAGCGAGTGCGATTTCATCACCACAGACCTGAGCGATTCAGATTTTTCCCGTTCGAACATATTCGGAACAACCTTCAGCAACACGAACCTTTCGCGGGCCAACTTCACCGACGCCCATGGCTACCAGATCAACCCGATGACCAACAATATCAAGAAGGCCATTTTCTGCCTCCCCGACGCGATCACGATGATCGAGTACCTCGGGGCCGTGATCAAGGACGGACGCTGAGACCTGCCGCCCCTTCCTGGAGTCCGGTCCGAAAACCGGGTGTTTTCAAACCGGACTTCAGCGATTCCTTACAGGAATTGCATTTTTATCGGAAACAATCTAAAAACTGATGTTTTCAGATTGCCCCTTCCTCGAAAGTCGCCTCATCTCCGGGATGAGGAAGGCGAGGGAGATGAACACGGAGAGCCCATCGGCGACCGGTTCCGCGATCCAGATGCCGTCGAAGCCGAACCAGAGCGGGAGAAGCAGGAGAAGCGGGATCAGGAGTATCACCTGCCGAGAGAGATTCAGAAGGATGGCCCGGCCTGCCTTGTTGATGGCCTGGAAATAGCTCGCGCTGATGACCTGGAACCCGACGACGGGGAGCATGGCGAGGTAGATGCGGAGCCCCCTCGTGCCGATCGCGACGACGGAGGGGTCGTTCTCGATGAAGAGCCCCATGATCTGGCGGCTCAGAACAAGAAAAACCACGAAGGCCGCCGTGCAGATGACCAGGGCGGACAGCAGGGCCTTCTTCACCGTCTCCCGGACGCGGTCGTAATTCCCCGCACCGTAGTTGTAGCCCACGATGGGCTGGACCCCCATATTGATGCCGATGACCGGCATCATGAGCAGGTTGAGGACGCTGTAGGCGATCCCCATCACGGCGACTCCCGAAACCCCGCCTCGCTTTTCCGCGACATGGTTGATGAGGATGATGACGAGACTTCCCGCAACCTGGAGCAGGAAGGGCGCGATGCCGATCTTGACGATCGAGGCGACGACCCCGGCGGGAAGGCGGATGTCGATCCTTCTGAGTTTCAGCGCGCTCTTTCCCCGCAAATAGAAAACGAACATCCAGGCCAGGCTCACCACCTGGGCGATATCCGTCGAAAGGGCCGACCCGGCTATCCCCAGGTGGAGGCCGAAGATGAAGATCGGGTTCAGGATCGCGTTGACCACGGCCCCGATGATCATGGAGAGGAGAGCCGTGATCGGGTCACCCTGGGCCCTGATCGTGTTGTTGAGGGCGAAGGACACGATCTGGAAAAAGGCGCCCGGCAGGTAGACCTGGGTAAAGGTGATGGCGTACTCGAGGGTTGGACCTGAGCCTCCGAACATGACCAGGAGGGGCCTCATGACGAGGGAAACGACGACGACGAAAATCACCCCGATCGCGGCGCTCAGGGCGAGAGCCGTGCCGACGACCCGTTCGGCTTCGTCCCTTTTCCCCGCGCCGAGCCTCAGCGAGATGAGGGCGGAAGCCCCGATTCCGACGAACAGCCCGAGGGCGAGCACGATCATCGTGAGGGGAAAGGTGATGGCGACGCCGGAGAGGGCCTCCGTGCCGACGCCCCGGCCGACGAAGATCCGGTCGATGACGTTGTAGAGCGCGCCGACGACGAGGCCGACGATCGAGGGGATCGAGAAACGGGCGATGAGGGTGCCGACTTTTTCGGTACGGAGCGATTCGGTTCTGTCCACGGTACTTCCTTGGGTCGGCCACTATAGCAGATTAATCAAAACCTTTCTCCCGCCGCGTTTTGCGGGAATCGACGATTTTCGAAAAAAGGCATTCGAGAACCTCAAAAAATTAACCGAATTCTCCGTGGAGCCCTTTACTCTCCAGTGACTGGAGGCTTTATGGTCATCCTGCCGGGCCAGTCCGGCCCACGGCACTTTCCAACGAGCCAACGTTAGGCGGCAAAGTTGCAAGGCGGGTGAACGGTGAACGAGAAAAGCGCAGTACGCCGAGGTGGCTTGGGAATCTCCCGTGATTTCTCCATAGATCCGTTCACCCTTCACTCTCACCGTTCACTTCTTCAAGGAGGAATCATGGAAACCATCGACCTGAAAAAGGCGTTGAAGCCGCTCTACTCGGCGAAGGCGGCACCGGGCTTTCTCGACGTGCCAGCCCTCTCCCGCATCTCGATCGAAGGCGAGGGAGCCCCGGACGGCGAGGCCTTCGCCGACGCGATGCAGGCCCTCTATGCGACGGCCTATGGGATCAAGTTCAGCGCGAAGAAAACCGGAAAAGCCGATTGGCCGGTCATGCCCCTCGAGGGACTCTGGTGGTGCGACCGCATGGCCGAGTTCTCGATGGAGAATAAGGGAAACTGGAAATGGCTCGTCTTCATCGTCCAGCCCGACATCGTCGACGGGGCGATGGTCGAGGATGCGCGGGGAAAGGCCGGCCGGAAACGGGAAAGCCCCGCTATCGGCCGCCTCAAATTCGAACGCTTCGAGGAAGGCCGCGTCGCCCAGTACCTGCATGTCGGCCCCTACGACGCCGAGGGCCCCGGGATCGCCGCCCTCCACGACTTCATCCGCCGGAACGGCTGCGAACTCATCGGTCTTCACCATGAGATCTACCTCGGCGATCCCCGGAAGGCCGCACCGGAAAAGCTGAAGACCATCATCAGGCAGCCATGCAGGTTCTCCACGCGCGAGGCGACGGCAATGGGGGAGCGGCGAGCATAATTGTTTCCGGAAAAATGCGTTAGCTCATCAACAATCTTCGGGACAGCTTGCGCGCCAGCGGCCCGCGGCTTAAAATCGGTGCATGGAGTATCGCATCGGAGACTTCTCGCTCATCGCCCGACTTTCCGTCAAGACGCTGAGATTCTACCACGAGGAGGGTCTCCTCGAACCCGATCGGGTCGATAGTTTCACGGGTTACCGCTACTACGGCGAGGGGGCTCTCGAGAGGGCGCGCGTCATCTCGAAACTCCGGGACCTCGAGTTTTCCCTCGCGGAGATCAGGGAAATCCTCGCGACCTGCGAGGATGACGAATCGATCGTGGACCGGGTGGCACGGAAGGCGAAGGAGATCGAGGACAAGCTCGAACGCTTCAGGCGAGTCGACGAGGAGCTTTCCCGCATGCTGCAGTCCGCAAAGGAGAAATCGATCATGGACGCAAACGCTGGAACTGAGGTGAAAACCATCGGCGACATCGATGTCGTGTCGGTGAGGTACAAGGGAAAATACGCCGAGATGGGACGCTTTTTCGGTGGGCTCTTCCGGGCTGCGGGCAGGGATTCTGCCGGGGCGCCGTTCGCCCTCTACTACGACGAGGAATTCAAGGATGATGACGCCGACATCGAGGTCTGCATCCCCCTGAAAACGGGAACCGTCGCACGCCGCTCGGCCGAGGTTTCGGACACCATGAAGGCGGGCGGGGAACAGAGCGCCGCCTATGCGTTCAGAACCATCCCCGGAGGCAGCGTCGCCTCGACCCTCCACCGGGGCTCCTACGAGACCATCGGGGACAGCTACAAGGTTCTCGCCGACTACCTCGCCACCAACAAGCTTTCGGGAACTACTCCTTCACGAGAACTCTATCTGAAAGGCCCCGGCATTATTTTCAGGGGAAACCCCAAGAACTACGTCACCGAGCTCCAGATCCCGATCAAGGAAAAATAGGCATCCCGGCAGGTCGAAAGGCTTAGCCTTCAGCGACCTGCCGCCCCCCCCCGGGACCGGCCGGGACGTCCCTTCGGCCAGCCTTGAACCGATGCAGGGTTTCGCGTATCCTTCGCCCTACAAGGAATTTTTCAGCGAGCCAACGTTAGTTGGCGAAGTTTCAAGGCGGAAGATGAGCGGTGAAGGGTGAACGGATCTTTGGAGACAGCTCGGAAGATAGCTGTCTCGGCATGCCGCGCTCTTTCCGCTCACCGTTGACCTCTTTAAGGAGAAGATATGCTCATCATCCAATCGATCATTCTCGGCTTCGTTCAGGGTCTCACCGAGTTCATCCCGATATCCAGTTCCGCCCATCTCGTCATCATACCCTGGCTTTTCGGCTGGACCGATCCGGTCCTCTCGAGCCTCACCTTCGACGTGTCCCTCCACCTCGGTACCCTTCTCGCTCTGATCGTTTTCTTCTGGAAGGACTGGGTAACCCTGATCGGGGCCTGGTTCAAGAGCGTCTTCCAGCTGAAGATCGGCGACGACCAGAACCGCCGCATGGCCTGGTTTCTCGTGCTCGCCTGCATTCCGGGCGGGATAGCCGGCGTCCTCGCCGAAAGCAGGATCGAGAAGATCTTCCATGAGAACCCGATCCCGGCCGCCAACATGATCGTCATGGGAGTCGTCATCGCCATACTCGGAGGACTCCTCTGGCTCGCGGACGCCCTCGCCCGCCACGACCGCCCGATCGGCAAGATGACCCTCAAGGATTCGATCCTGATCGGCCTCGCCCAGGCCCTCGCGATCTTCCCGGGGGTATCCCGGTCCGGCTCGACCATCACCGCCGGCCTCGCCCTCGGCCTCGAGCGCGAGGCGGCCGCGCGCTTTTCCTTCCTGCTCTCGGCCCCGATCATCGCGGGGGCGGGACTCAAGAGCCTCTACGAGCTCATGAAGGGGATCAAGTCGGGTACGATCGCCCACGCCGAGATCGTTATTTTTCCGATAGGCTTCATCGTCGCCGCCGTGAGCGGATTTCTCTGCATCAAGCTTCTGCTCGACTTCCTGAAAAAGCATTCGACGAAGGCCTTCGCCATCTACCGCTGGGCCCTCGCCGCCCTCGTCATCGCGGTCGCCCTCGTCAGGGGCTGAAGGTCCTTAAGGATTAACGGAATTCAAATGGCGACATGACGATTCATTAACCCGCCTCGCTTTACATGGATGACAGAAAGCGAGGTATTAATGAAAGTGCTGAAGATGCTGCTCCGCGTTTATACGAACGATTTCGACATGACGCTCGCCGCGTATGGCTCCCTCGCGGGCAGCTGGATCGGCGAGCGGTTTTCGTTGCCGGACCTCGGTTTCGAATGCGCACGGGTCGGATCCCTCCTCATCATCGGAGGGACGGAGGAGGCGCTTTCCCCGTACCTGGATACGACGGCGACCATGATCGTCGATTCGGTGGAGGAATTCCTCGAGTATTCCCTGCTGAAGGGAGCGATGATCGTACGGCCCCTGCTCGATACCCCGATCGGCAGGAGCATGATCCTCAGGCACCGGGAGGGCACCTCGATCGAGTACATCGAGCGGAAGAAAAAGGCCCGCCGCATCCTCAAGCGGGTCGCCTGAGGCGCTTGGCGAAGAGCGTACCACCGGGGAACCCCTGCGGCCAGGTAAGCACCCGGATGACGGCGGAAGGCGCCGCGGTTCCCCTTGCAGCCCGGAACTTCGCTAGATCGCGTCCGCCTCGAAACAGGTCCCCGGCTCGCAGCCCTTGAGGAGGCCGAGCGCCCTCTCCCATTTGAACGAGGAGGCGCGGGGATCCCGGAACTCGATCCTGAACAGCTCCCCTCCATGGTAGAACTCGAGCTTTTCCCCGTTCTGGACATTCACCCCCTCGATCCGATCGATGGAAAAAAGGATCTCTCCTCGCTTCCTCGTTTTCACAAGTATTCCGTCCGGATAGAGAGCGGCCGACCCGGATTCGAGCCTTGAAAGCGGCCTTCGCCGGTAGCCCTTCAGGAGAGCGGCGTCATCCTCGACGAAAATCGGCTTCCCCGACGACGAGCGTGAACGGAGAATATCGGGGAGTTCCCCCAGCTGCCAGGCGTTCCATTCGGCCGGGGTCTCGAAGTAGGTCCTGCCCCAAACGGCCTTCATGAAGCCGTATTCGTCCACCGTGACCGCATGGGCGCAGATATTGCACGTCAGGCGGTTCCCGTTCGAGACGAGACTCGACACCGAGCCGCAGCGCGGACAGACGAAAAGGAGGCGTTCCAGGTACTCGGCCGGCCGCCTGGACCTGAAGCGGATCATCCGCCTCCTCTGGACGGCGCTTTCGTCGAAGGAGAGCCTCTCCTTCATCCTGTGGAACACGGCATCGGCGTCCATATTCCTCAGTTCGAGGGGGGTGAAGAGGGTCTCGTAGCTGAGTTTCACCTTCCCGTAGCGAACTTCGCGGGCCCAGCGAGGCCGCGAAAGGTAGCCGCCCTCGATCCTGACCCCGACGACGGGGACCTTCAGTTTCCGGATCAGCTTGGCGACTGCCCTGATCGGTTCCGAGCTCCGTCCGTCGTAGCTCCGAACCCCCTCGGGAAAGATGCCGACCACCCCGCCAGCTCCGATGACGCGGAATATCTGGACGACGGTCTCGGGGTCGTTCATCAGCTTCGATTTCGGGATGGAGCCGACGAGCTTCATCGCGAGCCCGAAAAGGAAGGTGCGAAACAGGTTGTCCGACGTGACGAACTGGATCGGGACGGGCACGAAGGTATTGACCCAGAAGGGGTCCCAGAAGTTGACGTGGTTCGCGACGATGACGTAGGGAGGCTTCAGGCCGGCCATCCCGACTGAATCCACGGCCTCGAGGGAGTATCGCCTTTTCAGGATCTTCAGCATGATGTTCTGGATGAAGGAAACCATCAGCCGGTTCGGCCGCGGAATCTTTCCGTGCTTCATGGTCACACCCTCCCGAGGTCGAGCCTGAGCGCGCCCTCGTATATCGCCTTGATGAAGGAGGGAACCCGAGGGTTTTTCGTCACGGCGGGCAGGAAGAGGTAGCCCACGCGGGATGGCATGCCGTTCAGGCTCGGATCGTTGAAGCGGAAATTGTTCGAGTAGTCGAAGCCGATCCCCTCCCTCCATCCGATGTCGGAAGCCAGGTCTCTGCCCACCTGCCAGAGATGCTCCTTGCCAAGAAGCTTCGCGATCGTCATCGCCACGGCGAAGAGGTCCAGCACGGATCGGCCCCCGCGGGCACCGGGATCGACGACGAGTTTCGTGATCTCGAGGACCCCCGGATCCCGGAAGTAGGGATGGGGAACCTCGATCTTTTTCTCGAGTTCCATCGCCATGCCGGGATGGCTGGCGGTGATCGTGTTCAGGGTCATGGTGGCGAGAAGCTTACGGTAGTGGAAGAGGCCCAGGATGATGGAATCCCCGTCCCGCTCGAGACGCATTGCGGATTCTTCCGTCTTGGCGGGGTCCACGAAGCCGCTTTCGATGAAACCCGTGTACCGAAGCGCCACGACCTGATCGTATCCGGGCATGCCGGGGCGAATTCTCACGATACGGATGCGCCGTGCCGCGAACAGCCGTTTCGCGTACCGGTTCCAATCCTTTTCGGAAATCGAATCCCAAGAAAACGAACGCTCTTTTCTTCGCATGGCAGTTCCCTCCCATAGTAAGGAAACTCCATATACGTGAGGGCTTGGTGATTTTTTCTTGTGAAAACCATGAAAACCGATTATTCTTTGGCGGATGGAACGGGTGCAGGCGCTTCGGAACGCCGGATCTCGGCGGCGGAGCCGGATTCGCCGGGTATGCCGGCGGGACCGGTCGCAACGGCGGTACCGGCGGCGTCACCCGCATCCGATTTATAGTTCTTCACCGCCGCGAAAACGGCCTTCATGTCGGCCTTCGCCCCTTCGGCGGCATCGTCCGGCAGGTCGATCAGGCTTACGCGAAGATTCGTCCGTTTCCCTTTTTGCGAAGCGAGAACGACGACGACGGCGTCAGGGGTCGCCGGTCCCCATCCATCATAGCGGAGGGTGTGGACGATCATTTGCGTCTTCCTGTAGAGCAGAATCTTGCCCCGACGGACCCCGATCCGGTAGGTTCCGCCTCGCTCGTCCTCGATTCTCACCTTATCATCGAACGCGGATTTATAGACCTTTTTATCCAAATATCGCTTTAGCACCTTCATCGGCGGGAAAGGAAACGATTGGGCAAGAACGATGGTTTTCATGGACGACGGAACCCCCTCAGACCTACCTAGTATACGACCAAAAATCGTCGCCACGGAATTTTTCATGGTTTTCTAACGGTTGGCCTGAAGTGCACCAACTCCTCACCGCATGGACCTTCATCGATCGGAGAGCGTCATTTTGACACATGCCGATGGTCGTTTTTGGCGCTTCGTATCGATTCGGCTCAGGTTTCCGCGATTTGGCACATTGTCGCCCACGATTCAGGAAATCGGCGCCCCAATCCGGCGACATGGCTCGGTTTTTCGCACCGTGCATCCTTCCCTGGTGCCTGCCAGGACCGCTGGAGCCTCCCGGGAATCGCCATTTTTCTCGATAAATCGGCTCCGTTGCCATCTTTTCAATAAATAATAGCGTTTTCCACATAATAAAACAACAATTGGCACGTATCGTGCTTATATATAGGTGTTCAATACGATACCAGTTAGGAGGTACGATATGAAGAGCCTTGTAACGTTCAATCCCATGTTCGACAGGATGGTCCGGGTAGATCCTTTCGAGATGCTTGATTCCCTGTTCCGCGACGACAGCTTTTCCTTCGATTCGAGGACGCCCGTCGTCGATGTCCGCGAGACCGAGAAAAACTACCTCATCGAGGCCGAGCTTCCCGGCATCACCGAGAAGGACCTCGAACTCTCGCTCAAGGACAGCGTGCTTACCATCAAGGCCAAGCACGAGGAGAAAAAGGACGAGAAGTCCGAGGACAAGTACCTGCTCCGCGAGCGTCGCTCGTTCTCCTTCACGAGGACGTTCACCCTGCCCGACGACGCCGACGCTGACTCGGTCAACGCCGAGTTCAAGAACGGGGTGCTCACGGTGGATGTCGCGAAGAAGCCCGAACGGGCTCCGAAGACGATCGAAGTGAAGACCGCCTAATTCCAGCCGCTTTCGCGGCGTGATTCCTGGGACGACTGCCGCGCGCGGAGCCGTCCCGCGGACGGTCATCCAGATGCCGGCGGGGTTTACCCTCCTTTTCCCCGTTCGGCAAGTTTGATGCGGTCCGTCTTAACCGATGCGTAAGGGCGCCCGGAAGTTTTCCGGGTGCCCTTCTTTTTTCCTTAATCCTTCACGCGAGTCAACAACTTTGTTAGCCGGCGTTCGATTTCAGCGTATTGATTTCATCAATTCATAAAAGTACTGTGGTTCTTTGTTTTTATTTAATGCATACCACGCATCTATTGTCTTCTCATTCATCAATTTTACCGCTCTTAATATCTCATGCGCGAATTCAAGAGGAGCAAGTCCTGTCGCCGTTATTAAATAACCATCTGTCACTGCCGGTTCATTGATATATAAACCACTCCCTTTATAATTTGGACATACCATTTCAAGATACCCTTTATCATTACTTGTATGCTTTCTATTATTCAATAATCCATTTTTTGCTAAAGCAAGTGTCGCACCACATATTGCGGCAATGATTACTTTCTTATCCAGCAGCTTTGATACAATATCAACAATTTTTTGATTCGTATCATTCATCCAATTATCAGAGCCAGGCAAAATTAACAAATCACCTTCATTGAATTCTATTTCATCAATTTCCTCATCTGGAATTATAGTCATTCCACCCATTGTCACAATTGTCTCTTTTGATTTGGCAATTTTAACGATGTGGACCTTTTCATGATCTTTATCAAAATATCTACCGCTAGACAGTTCTGCAGTGATATAACCAATTTCCCAATCAGCTAAAGTATCTAGCACATAAAGATATACTTTCATTTATCCCCTCCTGAAATCGAATGACGACTGGTGATCACTTCAGCAGATCGCGGTAGAATCGAGCGAGAGTTTGGCATCCTCGACAATGGGCTCGTAGAAATCATCAAGGTTCAGATTCCACGGCAGCAAACTCCCGATCTTTTCGATTGGAGTAGTCAGGAGTTTCGTCAGGATCTAGCGAAGTGCGCATGACCTACGCCTTTGCCCCCCTCTATAGTGGACCCAATTGTCAACACATAAATCTTGCCCAGCCTAAGCTTGTCTAGGCGGGGACTTTGACCTCAAAACTTGAGGTGTAGGTCGTCAG
>DBTK01000063.1:43120-60373 GCA_002307015.1 Spirochaetaceae bacterium UBA1318 | reverse complement strand
AGCCAGCTCCTGAACAAAGATTCCCAAGCGCCGTATCAACAAGCTTCGGGACAGCAAGGTTGTCAATCGGCGAAGAGGCTCACCGGAACGAAACGCTCCACGTCGATGAGGCCGCGGTCGGTGATCTTGAGCCTCGGAATCACGGGCAGGGCCATGAACGAGAGGGTCATGAGCGGCGTCCGGTTCGTGAGACCCTCGCGCTCGAAGGTCTCCTCGAAGGCCCTGAGGCGGCCGGCGACGAAGGCGGCGTCCCTGTCGCTCATGAGCCCGGCGACGGGAAGGGGAAGGTCGAGGATGACCTCGTCTCCGACCGTGAACACGAGCCCTCCCTTCATCTTGTTGAGGTGACGGGCGGCCTTGAATATCGACCGATCGTCCACCCCGGCCACGATCATGTTGTGGGAGTCGTGGGAAACCGTCCCGCCTATCGCCCCCCGCTTCAGCCCGAGCCCGCGTATGAAGCCCTTCCCGATGTTCCCCGACCCGGTATGCCGCTCGATGACGAAGATCTTGACGATGTCCCGAGCCGTGTCGGCGACGCAGAGCCCGTTCTCGACCAGGGCGTCGACCACGAGGGACTCCGTCACGATGGAGCCCGGCATTGCGCCGATGACCCTGATGCGGTTTCCCAGGGCGGAAATGCGGAAATCGTCCCCCGTGAGCCACTTGATGTTGACCGAATCGCGGACCATGGGCCTCGCCTCTCGGGGTTCGGCGAGAAGGACGCCGTCCTCGGCGACGAGGACCCCGGCCTTGAACACGCTCTTGGCTTCGAAGCGCTCAAGCGACTCGAAGACGACGAAATCGGCCCGGTAGCCGGGGGCGACCACGCCGAGGTCTGGGATGCCGAACCACTGCGCCGGATTCATGCAGGCGATGCGGAAGGCGTCGATCGGATCAACCCCGCCCGAGAGGAGAAGCCTCAGGGCGTGATCCATGTGGCCCTCGTCGACGAGGTCGTTGGGATGCCTGTCGTCCGAACAGATCAGGAAGCGGGAGGCGTTTCGCGCGTTCACCGCGGGAAGGAGGTTTCCGAGGTCGCGTGCCGTCGAGCCCTCGCGGAGCATGACGTACATCCCCTTGGCGACCTTCTCGAGGGCCTCCTCGGGCGTCGTGCACTCGTGGTCCGAACCGATCCCCGCGGCGATGTAGGCCGAGAGGGAACCGGCCGAAAGGGCCGGCGCGTGGCCGTCGACCGGCTTCCCCGCGTTCCGGAACAGGGCGATCTTGTCGAGCAGGCCCGGGTCCTTGGCGAGGACCCCGGGATAGTTCATCACCTCGCCCAAGCCGAGGACCCGCGGTTCCCTCAAGAAAGGGTACATGTCCGAGGCGTGGAGGGTCGCCCCCGCCGTATCGAAGCCGGTCGCCGGCACGCAGGAAGGAATCATGAAATTGACCTCGACGGGGAGGTTCTCGCTCGCGGCGAGCATGTACCTCATGCCGTCGTAGCCGAGGACGTTCGCGATCTCGTGGGGGTCTGCGATCACGGTCGTGGTGCCCCGGGGGGAAACGATGCGCGCGTATTCCATGGGCGAAAGCATGGAGGATTCGATGTGGACATGGGAGTCGATGAGGCCCGGCGCGAGGTAAAGCCCGTGCAGGTCGATCGTCCGCTCCGCCCTGAGCCCGTCGTCGATCCCGACGACATAGCCGCCCTTGACCGAAACGGTGACGCCCCGCCTGATCTCTCCCCGAAGGAGATCGATCAGCGAACAGGTGGTCAGGTTGAGGTCGCAGGAAATGCTCCCCTTCGCCGCGTCGATGAGATCTTTGTTCGTCATGCCGGTCCCCCTTTGGCGGCGTGCCCCGACGGCTCCGGTAAGGAACCGTGGAAGGGCCGCTTATTAGGGGAAATTCTACTTCGCTTTGCCGCCAATTACAAACTCGGTTTCCAGGCGGCGGGAAAGATCGACGATCGGCTACTCGCCGTCCTCGAAGGGCGTGCCGAGAGCGGCCGGGGGGGTGGCGTTCATGGCGCGCAGCAGCTTCGAGAGCCATCGCCTCGTCGGCTCCGGAAGCCTCGCCAGGGACCGCTCGACCCACTCGGCGTTCCCGACGTTCACGAGGAGCAGGGTCAGGATCATCAGGGGAAAGGGCGCCACCTGCAGGACCTGGGCGGGGACCCCCGGCATGGCCGGCTGGAGCACGAGACCGAGCCACTGGAGCAGGGAAAAGAGGTAGGCGCCGAAGGCCGCCCTGACCGGGTTCCAGCCGCCGAAAATGGTGACCGCAAGCACGATCCAGCCGATGCCGTCGAGGCCCGAGATCGTCCCCTTCCATCCGGCCTTCACGGAGAGGGAATAGATCGGCCCGGCGAGCCCCGCGATGGCCCCGCCGATGACGGCGTAGCGGTAGCGGAGCCTCCCGATATTCGCGCCGCGGACATAGGCCGCCGAGGGCTTCTCCCCGATGCCCCGAAGCACGAGGCCGGGCCTGGTCCGGAACACGAAGACCCAGGCGAGGGGAATCAGGAGGATGCTGAGGTAGGTCATCACGTCCTGACGGAAAAGCAGGGGACCGAGGATCGGGATCGAAGCCGCGAGGGGAATCGGCGAGGACGAAAGTCGGGGCCCGGCCTCCCCCATGACCGGATTCCCGAGGAAGTAGGACAGGTCCCGGCAGAGCACGGCGAGGACGAAACCGACGGCGACCTGGGATTGCCTCAGGGTCACGCTCGCGAAGGCGACGATGGCCGCGACGAAGCCTCCGATCAGGGCCCCGGCGAGGAATCCGAGGATAAGGCTCTTCGTGGCGAGGGCGACCGTGAAGGACCCCATGGCCGCGAGGAGGATGGTCCCGTTCATCGAAAGGTTGATGATGCCCGCCCGCTCGGAGATCGTTTCGCCTATGACGGCGAAAATGACGGGAGCGGCGGCGGTCAGGACCCCCGCGAGGCTGATGAGAAGGATGTCGCCGCTCATCGCTTGCCCCCCTTCCGGGCGAAGAACTCGCGGGCGCCCTGGGCGAGAAGCACGAAAAGCACGAGGGTTCCCTGGAGGACCCCGGCCAGGGAGGAATCTAGTTTCAGCACGATGGGGAGCTGGATGCTTCCGACGTTGAGCGCGGCGAAGAAAAGGGCGACGGGAGCGGCGAGGGCCGCCCGGTAATTCACGAGCATCGCCACCATCATGCCGAGGTAGCCGTAGCCGCTCGATATCGACGGGATCAGGCGATGGTAGACGGCGGTCACCTGGATGGCCCCGGCGAGCCCGGCAAAGGCCCCGCAGATCGCGAAGGAGGTCATCATGTACTGCCAGGTCGGGATCCCGAGGAGATAGGCTGCCCGGGGATTCCTTCCGACGGCCTTCAGCCTCAGGCCGAAATGGGTGCCGCTTATCAGGACATAGACGAGGACTATCCCGGCCACGGCTATCGCGATCGACGAGGGGCTCAGTCGTGATTGGGCCGTCAGCGTCGGCAGCCAGAGCGCTTTGTCGAAGGGTACGGTTCCCGACATCGAGGCGATGCCCGGCCGTTTCCACGGGCCGAAGATCAGCCACAGGTTCACCGCGGTCGCGACGAAATTCAGCCCCAGCCCGCCGAATATCTCGTTGACCCCGCCGAAGGTTTTCAGGGCCCCGGCGAGCATCGCCCAGAGGATGCCGCCAAGGGCCCCCGCGAGGATGCTCAGCATGATGACGAACGCGGGGTCGGTCCCGCCGCCCTGGAGCGAGCGCATCGCCCAGGTGGCGAAGATGGCCCCGAAGGTGATCTGTCCCTCGATGCCGATGTTCCACAACCCGACGGTGAAGGTCAGGAGGAGGCCCGAGGTCGCGAGCAGCAGGGGCACCCACGAGACGAGGACGTTCGAAAAAACCTCCCAGGAGCCGAAGGCGCCCAGGGCGATGTTGAGGTAGGCCGCGAAGGGCGGTGCCTTGGAGGCGACCAGCACGACCGTCGTCAGGGCGAGCGCGAAAACGATCCCCCCGACCTGGAAAAATGCCCTCATTCCCCGGGAATCACGCATCGGCTTCACCCCTTTCGAAATCCTCCCATCCCTTCCCGCCGATGAGGAGGCCGAGGCTTTCGACGCTCAATTCCTCGGCCTTTATCGGGGGCGAGACCCTTCCCGCGAAGAAAACCAGCACTCGGTCGGAATACTGCAGTATCTCGTCGAGGTCCGAAGAGATGAAGACGATGGAGGTTCCGCCGGCGCACCGTTCCTTCAGTTTCCCCCAGATGTAGACGGTCGACTCGATGTCCAGGCCGCGCGTCGGGTGTTCGACCAGGACGAGGGAGAGCGGGTCGCGCAGCAGGGCGAGCAGCATGCGCTGCTGGTTGCCGCCCGAAAGCGATTCGATGGGGCTGTCGGGCTCGCCCTTGATGTTGTAGGCGGCTATGCGATCCTGCGAGAGCTTTTTCGCCCTTCGCCGGTCGATGAAAAATCCCTTTTTCTTTTCGGAGAGCACGAAATGCTCCGAAAGGCTGAGGCCTGGCACGAGCCCCCGCTCGAGCCTCGCGGCGGGAAGGTAGGCGACCCCTTCCCGTTTGAAGTCGTGGTGGGATCTGCCGGTCATGTCCCGCTCGTCGAGGCAGAAGGCGCCCGAAACCGGCCTCGTGAGGCCGGCGCAGGCTCCGAGAAAAATCGACTGGCCCGAGCCTTCCATGCCGGCGAGCCCGATCACCTCGCCGGCCCTCACCTGGATGTTGACGCCGCGGATCCTGATCCTCGCCCCCTCGAGGGACACCCCGTTCACCGAAAGGACGCTGGCCCCGGGCGGGGACTTCTTCCTTTCGGGGAACGCGATCTCCCGGCCGAACATCATCCCGACGAGATCTTTCGTCAGGTAGGGCGGCTTCGCAGTCCCGACGAGCCTGCCCTGCCTGAGGATCGCGACGGAATCGCAGAGGAACTCGACGTCCTCGAGCTTGTGGGAAACGAAGAGTATCGTCATACCGTCGGAGGCGAGGCTTTTCAGCGTGGCGAAAAGCTTCTCCTTCTGAGGCAGGCTGATTCCCGTCGTCGGCTCGTCCAGGATGAGCACGTGCGAGCCGATCCAGAGCAGCCTCATGATCTCGAGCTGCTGCCGCTCGCCGACGGTCAGGGAATCGACCCAGGCCTCGGGATCAAGGACGAAGCCGAAGCGCTCGGCCAGCTCGCGGAAGGCCCGTGCCGCCCCGCGCCGGTCGGGAAACAGCCCGCCTTCGCGCCCGAGGAGGAAATCGTCGAGCAGCCTCATCGGGGGAAAGTCGAGAGGATCCTGGTGCAGCATCCCGATGCCGTGGCGGATCGCGTCCGCGGGGGAATGGATGACCGCCCTCTCGCCGTCGAGGAGGATGTCTCCCGAATCGGGAAGGGTGAATCCCGAAAAGATCTTCATCAGGGTGCTTTTCCCCGCCCCGTTCTCGCCGAGGATCCCCTGGATGGACGCGGGAGGGACGACGAGGGATATCCCGGAATTGGCCTGTACGGTGTCGAAGGTTTTGCTGATGTTTCTCAGCTCGATGAGCATGGCTCGGTCTCCCGGAAGCAGTCGGGCGGCAAGAATCGGCGATGACCGGGGACGGTCAGTCCCCGGTCCGGTTCGCACGAGGATAGCTACTTGGAAACGCTCTGGCCCTCGATCCCCTGGAGAAGCTGGGGAAGGTACCAGATCTGCTGATCGGTCGCAGCGACGCCATCCTTCAGGTAGGTCGTTCCGTCCTGGAGGACGATCGGACCCTTCCAGAGGTTCAGGCCCTTCGACAGCTCGGCGATGAACTTGTCCACGCCGGCGGCCGCCGGCTTCGAAAGGACGGAGCCGCGGTTGAATCCGACGGCCGAGGTGTCCGGATTGTTGATGTTCTTCCAGTCGGGCCCGTTCCACTCGAAGTGGGAGGTCCACTTTCCCGTCATGGCCGACTTGATCGCGGAAACGTAGGCGGGTCCCCAGTTGAAGTAGGGCACGCCGAGGGAAACCGCGTTCCCTTCCTTGATCGCGTCCACGTAATCATAGGGAATCGCCCAGACCCTCTTGCCCTGGGCGGCGTACTTCACCGCCTCGGTGACGGCCTCGGTGGTGTCGATGCCCGAGACGACCACATCGTATCCGGAGTTGAAGAAATCGTCGGCGACCTGGGTGGGATCGGAGGTCACGCCGGGGATGTTGAACCAGTACCCGATCCAGGTAACCTTGAACTTGAGCTTGGAGATGTCGCGGTTGAGGTACTTCGTCCAGGCGTATTTCGCGCCGAGGTAGACGGATGAGGCGAGACGGCGGGTTTCGTCGTTCGCGAGGGGGCCGAGGTAGGCGATCTGGCCCGTCTGGGTGGTGATGGCGGCGGCGACACCGGCGATCATCTTGCCATATTCCATGCGGCCCATGATGTTGACCATGTTGGGAATGTTCTTGGCGTTCTTGCCGTCCTTCCAGACCTGGTCTCCCGAGCTCATGATGACGAAGATGTCGGGATGGGCCTGGGCGAATTTGACGGCTTCGTCGCTCATGTCGTCGGAGCTGAAAATGACGAGCTTGGCGCCCTTGGCGACGAGACTCTCGGCCAGCTGCGATGCCGTCGTTCCGGGACGATCCGCCGGATTCACCTTGTCGAGGTAGATCATCTGGGTACCGGGGGTCTTCGCCACGACGTACTGGGTCGCGTCGTAGTTGGCCTGGCTCCAGCCGTGATCGTTGTAGGGTCCGACCATCAGAAGACCGAACGTAAAATTCGAACTCTGCCCGAAAGCCACCGTCGAGACGGCCGCGAGGAACAGAACCAGAATGAACCTGTTAATTTTCCGCATGTTCCCTCCTTTTCCGTAAATCCGTAGTATCGAATTCCCATGGCTGCGAACGGTGCAACCCGATAGCCCACACTACCGGGGAGGCGCCCCCATGGTCAAGGAGGTTGTTAGAAAAGCGTTACGTTCCGTGCTGTTTACTGTAAAAAAAACCCGCAAGTCGTGTAACTTGCGGGTTCCTTGGGCGACACAAGAGTCGAACTTGTGACCCTCAGCGTGTCGTGCTGATGCTCTAACCAACTGAGCTAGCCGCCCAAAATCGATGTTTGTTTATATCGTATGGCGGTTTCCCTGTCAACCCCCCCCTATTTCAGGAGAACCTGGGCGACCCGCTCGAGCACCTTTTTCCGATCGAGGGGCTTCACGATATAATTGCGAGCTCCCATGACCAGGGCCTTCTTGACGAGGTCCTGCTTGCCGAGGGCGCTGATCATGATGACGCGGGCGTTCTTGTCGAATTCGATGATCTTCTCGAGGGCGGTAATCCCATCCATCTTCGGCATCGTGATGTCCATCGTAACGAGGTCGAGGTTCGGGTAGAGTTCCTTGTAGGCATCCAATCCCGCCTGGCCATCGCCCGATGTCGCGACAACGTCGTAGCCCTCCGAGGTCAGTATCTGGCTCAGCTGCTTCGCCACGAAGACGGAATCGTCAACAATGAGTACCCGGTAAGCCGCACCATCCGGTCTGAAACCGTCGGGTTTGCGCTCGTTGATGGCAGGAAAATCCTGTTTCGTCTTCATTCTGTCTCCGGTTAGGCGCGCTCTCGGATCGCGACGTTGATCTCGATCTTTCCCTGGGGCGTTTCCATCGGGACGATCAAGGCCTCGACATCCTGATCGGAGACCTCCATGTTGTCGCCGGTGAAAATGGCGGGAGGGGTCAAGTCGAACTGGAATCCGAGATCGTGAAGCTTGGTGACAGCCTGGGCCGTGATCATGTTCGCAAGCTCCGTGATGGTCGCCTTCGCGAGGTCATCGAGGGTCGCGAGCTGTTCGCCGTTCATCACCGAAGCGACGGCGAGCGCGGTATCGCGGTTCATGTCGAACAGAACCCGTCCCTCGACATCCCCGGCAAGCCCGACGATGGCGGCGACCCCGAGTACGGGGGTGGACGCGGATTTCAGGTAGAGCTCGCCCCTGCGTACGTCGCTGTTCACCAATACCTCTTTCAATACGTTGAAGGCCGCTTCCACGAACGGGTTGATGTATTCTACTCTCATACGTGCTCCTCGCGATTTTCGGGATCGGTGCCCTACCGGGGGGACACCTGCAGGATTCGGAAAAAGCCGGGCTTTTCCCGAATTACCGTCATGCTTTCTTTCGGAACAAAACCACGGGATCGGCCCGGAGCTGTTCCCACTCTTCCGAAACCGGGATCTCCTCGTTTCCGCCCACCATCAGGAATCCGTTTTCCTTGAGCTTTTCCCCGATGTCGCCGAGCACTCGGGATTGTTCCGTCGGGGCCAGGAAGGACAGCAGGTCACGACAGACGACCAGATCCACATCGGGCATCGGATTCGCGTTGAGAACATCGTGATACTCGAACATCACCATATCACGGATTACCTGGGAGAACGAATACCCGCTCTTCCCTTTGACGAGGAATTCGCGGAAATCCTCGGGAACGTCGTCGATCTCGAAGGTCATGTTCGGCGCGTTCGAGATATTGAGCAGGTCCGAGTCGTTCGCCCATATCTTGATCCGGGATTCGGGATACTTCTTCCGGAGGGCGCAGGCGATCGAATAGGTTTCGAATCCCTTCCCGCAGCCGGGATTCCACACGTTGTAGTTCTTCGCGGCCTCGTTCGGCATGGCCCCCGTCACCGCGGCCGCGTACTCCGAGCTCCAGAAGGCGCCGGTATAGGGCGAATAGAAACCGGAGAGATACTCGTCGGCATCCTCGAAATCCTTGAGCTGGAGATCGCCATCCTTCTTGAGTTTTTTCCACTCCTGGTATCGCCGCTCGAACCAGCCTTTATTGATCGGGGAGACTGAGAACCGGCGGAACGTGAACAGGGTTTCGCGGATAAAGCCGATATTGACGTCACCCCGGTCATCTTCGCCGGATTCCTGGGGGGGAGGAGCCTGGATGGGCGTCGAGGATTCGGCCTCGTGGACGATCTCCTTCTTCTCTTCCTGCTTCTGCGCGAAGATCCGCTCGACGTCGAGGATGATGTAGAGCCTGGAGGCGTTCTCGACGACACCAGAAATGTACTTGACGTTGATGTCGGTGAAGATCGGATGGGGTGGCTGGATGGCCTCGCTTGCGACCCCGACGACCTTGTCGATCGAATCGACGACGACGCCGAAGATCCTCTCCTCGACCCGGAGGATGATGAGATCCTCCAGGGCGTTCTCCACCTTCCGCTCGGCCGGGAGGTGGAAGAGTATCCTCATGTCGATGATGGAGATGATGTCGCCCCGAAGGTTGTAGACGCCCCGGACGAAGGGAGCCGCATTCGGCACGTAGGTGAATTTTCCCGCCTTGGCGATTTCCTTCACCCTCATGATGTCGATCCCGTAATCCTTGCCCGCGAGGGAGAACGTGACCATCTTGTAGTCGATCTTATCGAGACGTTCCTTCTTTGCGTTCTGGACGTCTTCGTTTCGCGTCAATTCAGTCGTCGTATTCATCCGGTCCCCTTACGTTCCCGTTACCGTATCGTGGCTTCGCGCTTGCGGCGCTCTTCAAGCTCGCGCTTGAACCCGAGGTCGAGAAGCTGGCTTACGTCGATTATCAATGAAACCGAACCGTCCCCGAGGATGGAAGCCCCGGCGATTCCCGGCGAATTGGTGTACTGGTCACGCAACGGTTTGATGACCACATCCTCCTCGCCGATGAGGGAATCCACCATCAGGCCGACGCGCTTCTCGTTCGTGCCGACGATGACCACGAAGTTGTATTCGCGGTTCTCCGTCGTCTGGATCTTGAAAAGACGATCGAGCCTGAGAAGGGAGATGACATCGTTGCGGACGTTGAAGACCTCGTAATTGTCGATCATCTTGATTTCGGAAGGCCGGATCCGGTGGCTCTCAATGACCGAGGTGATCGGGATCGAGTAGATCTCCCGCCCTACCCGCACGAGGAGGCCCTGGATGATGGCGAGGGTAAGCGGCAGCTTGATCGTGAAACGGCTGCCGCGGCCATGCTGGGAGGAAACGGTGACGGATCCGTTCAGCTTCTCGATCTGGGTCCTGACGACGTCCAGCCCTACGCCGCGGCCGGAGATGTTGGTCACCGTCTTGGCCGTGGAGAATCCCGCCTCGAAAATGAGGTTGAAGGCCTCGATATCGGTCAGGGTCTTGTTCGGATGGATGAGGCCACGCTCGATCGCCTTGGTCCTCACCGCCTCGACGTCGATGCCCTTCCCGTCGTCGGCGATCTCGATCAAGATCATGTTGCCTTCGTTGCTCGCCCGGAGCAGCACCGTACCGGTCTCGGGCTTCCCGGCGGCGATCCGCTCTTCGGGCGTCTCGACGCCGTGGTCCAGGGCGTTCCTCACGCTGTGCATCAACGGATCGAGCAGGTCCTCGATGACGGACTTGTCGAGCTCGGTATCCTCTCCCTCGATGACGAGGTTGATCTTCTTGTTGAGGGTCTTGGAGAGGTCGCGGACGAGGCGCGGGAATCGGCTGAATATCTGGCTGATCGGCACCATGCGGATGCGCATGACCCCTTCCTGAAGCTCTCCGGTGATCCTGCCGAGGTTCTGTGCGGTGCTCCTGAACTTGGCGACCGCCGTTTTCAGGCTGGCGTCGAACTCGTCGAACTGGTTGAACACATCGCCGTACTTCTCGGTGATTTCTTTCTTGATTTCCTTCACCGACCGGCCGCCCTGGATGGATTCCAGGTAGTCGGGCATCGAATCGAACAGGGATTTCAGCTGCTCCCGGTACTGGTTCTCGGAGGAAGCGAGGGCCGCCTGGAGCTCGGTGAACTGGGTGCTGATCTGGTTGAAGGTCGCCTTGGTGATGACCGTTTCGCTGACGAGGTTCAGGAGGTTGTCGATGCGTTTCGAATCGACGCGGAGGATGGACCCGGCCTGTTGGGCGGCTTTCTTCGCCTCGTCCTTCTCGCGATCGGAAGCGAACCCGTGCTCTTCCGGAGCCGCCGCTTCTTCCGGGGCGGCGGAAGAGGCCGCCGGAGTTGCCGGGACCTTCGCCGCGGGAACCACGTTCGGCTGGACGACGGGGGCCTTCGCGGGGGCCGGTTTCGGAGCCTGGGGCTTGGGGGCGGCCTGGGTCGCCATCCCGCTCGAAACGACGATGGCCTCGGCCCTCAGGACGACGTCGGGAATGGAAACCCGCTTGAGAATGGCCGCCTCGTCGCGATCCGTGGCGAGGTAGTACTCGACCTCGGGAAAGAAGTTGTCCTCGTAGAGGCTTTCGAAGTCGGGCGTCGTCCTGAGGACGGTCCCGAGCTCCTTGAGCATGGCGAAGGCCTGGATGCCGCCGACGGTATTCATGACGGTATCCTCATTGAAGTGAACGGTCACCTGGTAGATCGACTTGGAGGGATCCGCCGACTCCTTGAGTTCGAGAAGCTCGTATTCACTGAGCTTTCCCAGGGTGACGGGCTTCGGGGCTTCCTTGGGCGCGCTCTGGACATCCGCCAGTTTCGGCGCCGGCGCATGTTTGGCCTTGCCCGTGCCTTCGGGGATGAAGGACCGAAGGGTGGAGGTGACCCCCGAGGTGTCGCCATGGTAGACGGCACCTTCGGACCGCGAGGCAAGCATGGCCTTCACCACGTCCACCGACTGAAGCAGGACGTCGACGACCGCTTCCGTCGCGCGGGCGGTGCCCGAACGGATGCAATCCAGAACGTCCTCCACCAGATGGGTGAACTCGGTAAGCTCCGCCATCTCGACGGTCGCCGACCCACCCTTCAAGGTATGGGCAGCCCTGAAGATTTCATCGATCGCGTCGTGATTGCCCGGATCGTTTTCAAGCACGAGGATGTTCTGTTCGAGGGTATCGACTTGCGTCTGCGCCTCAATGAAAAAATCCTTCAGGAGTTCTTCATTATTTGGGTCAAGGTAGTCACTCATTTCAGTGATTAATGTTATACAGAAACCCCTTTAAGTCAAGCCGGCGTTGATAAAAGCTAATTTCTCTTTATTTTATAAAGATTAACAGGGAAGAAAATTGAAAACACCCGGCTAAAGAAAGATCGGAAAAATTTCGATTCCTTATAATATGGGTTATAATGAGAAGGGGGTCCCGTGAAAAGAACGTTCCTTGCCGCCATAATCATGACCGTCGCGGCCGCTATCGCCTTTCCCGCGGGTTTTTCCGTACCGGATCTCGAAATGAGCACCATGGGCTCCTCGAAAGACGGCACCTTCTCTCTTCATACCCGCAGCTACCTCGACCTGCTCTTCGAGGGTGGATACAAGTTCGGCGGCCGCCTCATGCTCAATCTCGACTCGGGAGACCTCGAGGACGCCATAGCCCTTTCGAAGCAATCGGCCGTCGAAGGGGTCAATACCGCCGCGAAACTCAACAATACGACCTTCATCGCGCTCAAGCAGATCAGCGTGTCGATACGGGATTTCCTCTCCCTTCCCGTCGATTTCTCCTACTTCATCGGCGACATGGACACCTTCTGTTCGGGAGACGCCTTTCCGGCCGTCTTCGGGACATCCCCCATCGCGACGACCCTCAGGGGATTCAGCTACTATCCGAACGGCATCGGAAGCGATCCATCCAAGTTCTACGACGGCATCTACACGGTTTCGGGAACGGGTTTCGAGTTCGCCTCCCACATCATCGACGAAAAATTCCTCCCCTCGGTATTCGTCTACCAGGACGGGGTTCTCGGCGCCGGAACCTACTCCGCCGACGTGAGGAGCCTTTTCAATTTCGACAAGGTGAAACTCGACCTTTTCGCCGGCTCGAGCTTCCCCTACGGGAGGGCCGAGCTCTACCGCTTCGGGATGCTCTTCCATTACGATACCGGCGAGGTCGGAGAATTCCTCGCCCAGTTCGGCGTGCCCTACCTCGACCCCGCGATCTCCAACCCGCTCGGGATAGACAATTTCTACTTCCTCTTCGAGCCGAGGCTGAATTTCGGCGTCATGCATTTTATCGTCACCTTGTTCAAGCACCCCGCGTACTACAACCAGCAGGCGACGACAGAAAACGGCCAGATGGACGTGAACTTCAATCTCCAGTACGCCGACGCCGCGAAAAGCTCGTTCAGGGGAGGGCTTGAATCGACCCTTTCCTTCGACAGCCAGGCCGGAACGGGAATTTCATCCCAGTTCTCGCTCAAGGTCTCACCCTATGTCTCGATCCTCACCTCGGGCGCGTACTGGAATCTCAAGCTCTCAGTCCTGCCGCTCAAGTACACGAAGCCGGCTGAGATGTTCCAACCCTATCTGGGCGTAAAGGCGGGTTTCTGACCATGAAAAGAATCGGATTCGTCGTATTCATCCTCATGCTCGTCCTCTCGACGACGGTGTCTGGCGTCGAGATCGGGGCGAATTTCAAGATCGGAAATCTCGGCCTTGGAACGGGCACGAAGGTGCCCACGAAATTCTCGGCTTCCAATTTCGATTGGGGATTCAACCTCTCGGCAAACCAACCCATGTCCGATAATTTCAACATCGAGGTCGGGCTCGACTACGATCCCATCCTGAGGAACCTCGGCTACACCCAGGTGCAATACAAAACGAGCATCGTCACCCTCGGGATCGGACCGTTCTTCGGGCTTTTCAATTCGAGCCAGACACCCCTCAAGTCCGGCCTCTCGACCTCTGTCCGGCTGGAGGCACCAGGCCTCGCCTTCGTCTCATTCAAGGCCGACTCGTCGATCGGAGGAGGCATAGCGGTCTCCGGCGACTACCTCCAGGAACGCAACGAGGCATCGATCGGCTTCTATGTCCATAACGCGATATGTTCCTTCAACCTTGATACCAAAACCTTCGAGGAAAAGGACAAGTCGACGACGGTATCATCGGAATTTTCCGAATACTCGTTCAAGGTCGACCTTTTCAAGAAGAATGTCCCCTACAACCTCGTTCTCAATTTCGCCTATCAGGAACTGACCAAGAGCGACGATACGACGAAGGCCGTGCTCAATTCCATCGTGCTTGGCACGAAAATGACCGTTCCGGTCGCCAAGGGCATCAAGGCCGTCGTCGATCTGGAGAGCAACCTCTATTCCTTCGGAAAAAAAGACCTCTCACCGACGATCCCCAACGATCGCTACCTCTTCAGGATGAGCGTCGGCACGATCATCAACCTGGAAGAGCTGAACGGCAAGAAAGAATCCCCGTAACAGCCTGAGGCCCCACCGGGGGCGAAATCCTTCGCGTGGGACGTAACGCCGCCGGTCCGAGGGAGATGCTTCACTACCTGAGCCCACCGCACCTCGGCGCGATAGCCATACCTACTACGTTTGCGCTTGATGGCCGGCAGTCCTTCAGCCGGCAGGTTCCGGCCCGTACGGGTATCGAGCCGGACCCCGGTTGACGGCCGCCAAGGGCCAAAAGCGAGAACGTGCGGCACCGAAGGGTAAAAGAGCCTCGATTGCCCCCCGCCAGGGCGGTAGGTCCGGGCAAAAAAAAACCGCCCCGGAAGGGGCGGCAGCTAAATGCGAGAAAAGTCACCGCACAAGCGGTGGCAGCCCGTCGCCTCATGCGGCGGGCATCGTCGAATTACGGCTTGGTAGCCGCAGGAGTCGTGGAAGCACCATCGGCACGGGGAGTAAAATCCGCTTCCTTAGCCTGCTTCTGGGACTCGAGATACCTCAGGACCTGCTGCTGACCGAACCGGAGAACCTCGGTTTTCTTCCGGGCATCCTCACGGACGGTAACGATCTGCCAGATTCCCTCGTCGTCAAAGTCGCGCTCGGTATCGATGACGGCCTTGTCGTAGATGAGGCGAACGTCTTTCACGTAGCCGATGAAATCCCCGCCTTCGTTGGAACCGTCGCGAGTGACGACGAACCCGGCGAACTTGTAGAAGGGAGTTGATTTCGGATACATGGGGTAGATTCGGATTTCGCGATTCCTGACTTCCTGAACGTAGTTCGGATTCTGCCAGGCGAGGTCCTTCCAGCCGTCATAGTTGAGGTAGCCAAGGAAGATCTGGCGCTCGTTGGAGTCCTGATCCTTGAGAACAACGCTGAGTCCGTGCGGGAAATTGAGCCCGTAGGCCTCGACGGAAACCGCCTTGAGAACGCCGACGTTCTTCACGATTCCCAGTCCGTCCTCGAACTTGGAAAGCTTGTCGACCTTCGGGTCACCGCTCGGTTTGGCGGCGGTGATCGACTTGCCGTCATCGGAAACCGTGCTCTTGGCTTCGTAGGCGGGGATCTCGTACGGCGGCTTGACCATCGCCCAAGAATTGAAGGACTCGACCGGGAAGTGGATCCTGATGCCGAGGAGCTTCTGGCCGGCGTTCCGCTTGGCGGACTGCGCGACCGGGGACTCGATGGTGTAGCTGTTCGATTGGTTCTGGACATTGCGAGCGGACGAAGCCAGGGTAACTTCCCAGTTCTTCATGGCGAGGGAGGTTCTCATCGCATCCTTGTCCGCTCCGGTGAAGGTGGATCCGGCCGCAACGGAAAAATCCATCATGGTCGCGCGGTTCTCAGTAAAGACATCCTTGTCGTTTATCTTCACGGGAACAATATCCGCTGCGAGCTTATTGAAATCGATCAATACGCTCTCATCGGCATACAATGCAGCGCTCCCCACCAGAAGCGCAATTCCCAATAAAATGAAGAATCGTTTCATTCAATACTCCTTTCATTTCCGCATTTTAGCCTATCAGCCTAAATTATACGTAAGCTCCTATATTTGTCAACGCTTTTTGTTTTTTTCTTGCGTTCCGGAAGCGGGTTGGATCGATTGCGTCGCCCACGGCAAATTGCCGTCCAAGGTCAGGACGATGGAATGCAGCCCCGGAAAATTATAGCGAATGGAAGAATTTACCAGGTTGAGGGAATCGCGAAACGTCAGCTTGGAATCGTCGGCGAGGACGATGTCGGAGGAAATATCGATATAGGTCGTCCCCTTGCGCACCAGCACGGCATTCACCTTCGTGTCGACGGGAAGGAGTCGGGCGCTCGTCAACTGCGTCGACCCGAGCACGACCTCCCTGAGGTAATATTGAAGCTGGCCCTCGATTCCATGCTTTCTGGGCAGGGTTCGCGATTCGGAAGAGAGGGACTTTCCCTCGACGCGGGGAAAGAAAAACACCCGTTCGACGTTGTGGTATGCGTACACGGCGAAGGAAATCATCGAAACGAGAAAGCAGGCACCGATCAGGGTGGCATAGCGCTGGAAGGGATCTCGCATCCATTCGACGGCGATGCCGTACCACTCGACGGCGACTCCATACCACTCGACCACCTTGTCCCAAGCACGGAGCGCCTTGTCACGCACGTCAACAGCCCTGATCACCGCATCCACTTCCTATTGGTTCTGAGAAGATTCGAAACTGCCGATAAACCCGACGACGCCATTATATAGCCCCGCCGCGATCTTCTGCAAGTAATCGGGGGTCGCGAGAAGCACGGCCTCATCCGGATTCGTGACGAATCCGATCTCGGTCAGGATCGAGGGCATCCGCGTGTTTCTCACCACGAACCAGGATTCTTCCTTGAGCCCTCGGTTCGGGCTGCTTTTCCCGATCTGCTCGTCGAGTCCTTCGAGCACGTTCTTGGCGATGATGACGCTCTCGGTCGTGAACTCCTCCTCCATCATCGAGTTGAGGATGGGAAGGATCTCCTTTTTTTCGGTGGAAGGCTCCGATCCGAGGACGTTGCGCCGATAGTCGGGCGGAAGATACCAGACCTCGAATCCCTTGGTTTTCTTGTTGAACGAGGCGTTCGCGTGGATGGAAAGGTAGATGATGGCTTCCTGCTTTTTCAGGACGACGCCGTTCGCCTTCTCGACCCTGTCTTCCAGGGACGGGTAGGTGTCCCCCTCGCGGGTCATCATGATGCGCTTGTCGGGGTAGGTCGCCCTGAGCTTGTCGTAGAGCCTTTTGGCCACGTCGAGGACGACGTCCTTTTCCTGGATGATGAGCTGCTTGCCCTTGATCGTGTGGCGGCCGATGGCACCGGTATCCTTGCCCCCGTGGCCCGGATCGATGAGAATGACGGCGACACGGTAGCGGTTCTGCCTGTCCAGCTCCTTCCCGTCGAAGTATCGCGAGGCCTCGTCGATGAAGCCCTTCGGGAAGAAGAGGACCCCGTCCCTTCGGAAGGGAGCCTCGACGGCGCCGCGGCGATTATAATCGAAGAGAATCTCGGGGGAATCAAGCTTGAAGATGATTCTCGAATCCCCTCGGACGAGCATCCCGCTCTGGGAGAACGATTCCCAGCGAAGGTCGGCCTTGAGGGTTTTGAGCGCGGCCGCCAGGGGGATTCCCTCCCGTGCGGCTTCCGGCTTCGACGCCGCTTCGGGCTTCGGCGAGGCTGCGGGCTGGGTCGAGGTTTCCGGGACCGCGGAAACCTCGGACGACGCTGGAGCCGGGGAGTCCGCCGCAGCCGGTTTCGAGGCGGGGGCCGACGAA
>DBTK01000063.1:42014-42847 GCA_002307015.1 Spirochaetaceae bacterium UBA1318 | reverse complement strand
GGGACCGGGCCGCCGGCTGCCGGCGCTTCAGCGGACGAGGCTGAGGCCGAGCCGCTGCCGGAGGAATCGGCCGCGAAAACGGGAAGGACGGCGAGGCAGAGGGCGAGGATGATGGCTATCGGGCGCAAGGCGGGCTTCTCAGGCATGTGACCTGCCGGAACCGGAGGAGGCCTTCGCGGCGGCCGTGTCCACGGCCCAGGCGCCCCCCTGATAACCGCCGGCGAGGAAGGCGTGCCAGAACTCCGAACCGAGAACGATATCGGCCTCGGTGGAAAAGGCGACCCCCGTGAGGCGGCGAACGGCCTCGAGCCCCTCCTTGATCGACCGGCCCTGCCAATCGAGGGAGGTTTCCCGTTCGATCGCCGGGAAGGGAAGCACGGAAACGGAAACCGGGGCCGATAGCGTGCCGGGGCCGGAGGCTGGCCGGCCCGAGTCCCTGTTCCCTTCGAGCCGGGGAGGCATCGAGGATAGCCCCGAGTGTGTTTCGGGTGAGAGCCGGTAGGCGGGGGGAGGAAATCCGGCCCCGTCGCCCGAGGGCCGCCCTGAGGATGGGCCGAGTTGACGGGAGAGGAAGGAGGCCGTTTCCCCGTTTCCCGCCTCGAGCCTGATCAGGATGGATCGGGCGGCCCCCTCGGCCGACCCGATCGCCCGTTCGCGGTCCGGATTCGAGGCGATGACGTTTCCGCATTTCTCGACGTTGTTGACCGGAAAGACCACCCGGTCGCCGGCGGCGACCCTCCCGAATACGTCGCGGACGTCGGGCAGGGACCTCGCCTTCTCGAGCCCGACCAGCTCGCGGACGACGCCCGGGATCGAGATGAAGGCGCGCTCGG
>DBTK01000063.1:18404-41771 GCA_002307015.1 Spirochaetaceae bacterium UBA1318 | reverse complement strand
GGGATCGAGATGAAGGCGCGCTCGGCGCACACCTCGCGCTTGGTCGGCTCGAGGCTGCCCGGTTTCCGGCCTACGGCGATCTCGAGTGCGCCCGAGGTCGGCTCGACGCCGGAACAGTAGGGATAGGTCCAGCCCGACATGTAGCCGCCCGAGAGCCTGGCGGCGATCTCGCCGACCATGGGGCCGGCCGAGGTGAGCTTCATGTCGCCCTTGGCGGCCCCGTTCCCGATGCCGAGGGCCTTCACCCCGCGGGAGAAAACCCCGAGGACGTTCTCGACATCGCCGGAGGGGAAGCCCGACGGAATCGTATGGCCCATCTCGATGAAGCAGGGCGGAAAGAATATGTGCCGGTCGGCGAAACCGCAGACCGTGAGAACGCCGTCGGAAACGAGGGCGTCGATGCTGAACTCGGGGCCGTCCATGTACTCCTCGACGATGGCCCGGCCGCTTCGCGAGAACGAGAGGGCCGAGGCGCAGGCCTCCACCAGGCCCTTTTCGTCCGAGACACGCCTGACGCCGCGGGCCCCCATGTTGTCCACCGGCTTCACCACGAGGGGGAAGCCCAGGGTCCCGGCCTTGACGGGAGCCTCCGAGGCCGCGGCCCCGGGACTCCTGCCGTCCAGCCTGATGACGGCGAAGCGGGGCTGGGGAACCCCGGCGGCGGCCAGGGTCTCGCGCATCACCTCCTTGTCGGAGGCGGCCCGGGCCACCGAGTAGGGAATGCCGGGAAGGCCGAGCCGCTCGGCCACCCAGGCGACCGTCGTCGAAAAATCGGTCCCCGCCGTGAAAACCCCGTCGAGGCCTCCCGATTCCTTCAAGTCCCGGGCGACGCGCTCCATGCCCTCGCGATCCTTGAGATCGACCCGGACGAACTCATCGCCCATGCCGGCGGCCGGAGCCTCCGGATTCACGTCGGCGACGACGACCCGCCAGCCCTTCCGTTTGGCAATGGTAATGGCCGGCATCTGCATGACGCCGGCACCCAATATCAGAATGCGTTCCGACACTTCAAACCTCCCGCTCTTTTGTCGCGTACACTTCGAAGGTATCACCAAGGCGAAAGACCACCGATGCAGCCCGGGCGCAGCTCCGGGCCGCCGAAACCGGGAGAGACGGGTTCGCGGGAGACTGCGGCTCCGTCCCGGGGCCAGCCCCGTCGTCGCCCCCTCCCCTCCTGCCGCCGAGAAACGGGAACCGCTCGGGATGGTGCCCCGTCGAAACTACCCTTTTCACGGAGAATCCGTAACGGGCAAGGAGACGGGAAACCCCCGAGGGCTCCCACACGGTGTAGTGGTCGTCGGGGCTTTTCTTGAGAAAATCACGGAACCTCGCCCTGGCCGATATCCCCTCGCCCGACGGGGTCGAGAAGGCGAGCACCCCGCCGACGGGCAGCATCCGGTTGATCCTCGCGAGGACCGAGCCCACGTCGGGAAAATGCTCGATCACGTACCAGAGGGAAACCGCGTCGAACATCCCGCCCTTCACCCTTCCACCGAACGCGGTTACCGGGTCGAAGTCCTCGAAGGGACCGGCGACGGCGTCGATCGAAAGCTCCTTCCTCACCCAGGAAGCCGCGTCCTCCGATACGTCCATCCCGAAGGCCGTAAATCCCCTCTCCCGGGCCGCCGAGAGGAAGGCCCCGTAGGCGCAGCCGACATCGAGGATGGAGGGCGAGGCGACCTGCCCGACCAGGGGGGAAAGGAGGGCGAGACGCCGGTCCGCCATGGCGACGAGGTTGGGAAAGTCCTCCAGGTAGGTTTTTCCGTACTGCTTCTTGTACTCCTCGAAGAAATACTCCTTGCGATAGTCGATCTTGTTCCGGGCGACGTTGAGCATCCAGAGCATGCCGCAGGAGGAGCAGCAGAAGTAGGTCTTCCCCGTATAGCGGGCGACGGCCTTCCGGTCTCCCGATCCGCAGAGGGGGCAGACGGCCGCGTGGGAGCCGTCCAAACCCTCGAGGAGGGAGGCGAGGTCGCCGCGGGCGCCGGGTCTCGTGCGCGAGGCGCTCCCGGCCAGTGCCCTCGTCGGCCTGAAGCCGTCCCGACCGGCCTTAAGGTACCGGGCGAACGCTGAAGCACGGGGCCTTCGGGAACCGAGCCTCGCGAAGCCTGAACGCCGCGCGATGAGGTCGTGGTAGGGGCTCGGCGCGAGGAGGAGGACGGCGCAGCCCGCCCAGGTAGCCTCGTAGGCGGTAAGCCCGTACTGGGTCACGACGAGGTCGTACCGGAAAAGCTCCTCGCGGAGGGTCGGCCGGGGGGCGAGGATTTCCACCCCGGCGGGCAGTCCCCGGGGAGCCGAGGCGAGGGCCCCGAGCTGGAGGGTCACCGATGCCGGCTCGAAGCCCCGGCCGACGAGGAAGAGGACGGCGGCGGGACCGAGCCCCTCGAGGTCGGCGCCGCCGAAGCTCACGAGGACCCGGTCGATCCGTTCGGGAAAGTCCCTCTTGTTCACCGGAAGTTCGAGGAGACCGGGGTCGGTCAGGTTCGCGGCGGCGGTTCCCGGAGGGGTGCCGAGGGTATCGACGAGATGGGGAAAGGAGGCGCGGTCCGATCCGCCCTCGTCGAGCCCGACGACGAGGCCCTTCGCGTCGAAGCTTCGCAGCACCCCCGCGGGGGTTTTTCTCAGGTCGAGAACGACGAGGTCCCACCTGGCCCCGGACGGAATGGCCTCCACGATCCGAGAGGAGGCGCAATCCTCGGGAAAGGCCGAGCGGATTTCCGAGGCTGACCTGAAGTCGGCGTCCTCAGGCTTCCCGGGCAGGAATACCGCTGCGTCGGGGCCGAGGCGCTTCGCGAGGGCGAGGCATCGCCTGATATGGCCCGAGCCGTCCGACCTGCGGACCGATGGAACGAGGAGGTAGTTCATGTTCGTCTCATTATGCGGAAAGACCTTCATCGCCGTGTTCTTTCAGCCATTCCACGAGGGCGAGCATCGGAATGGGAACGCCAGTGTACAATTCACGGAAAATTTTTTCAACGAAGCGATAGTCGTCCGCCGTGTCGACCGTGACCTTGGCCTCGGGGAGGCAGAACTCGGGTCCCGCGGGGAAGCGCCGGACGGTGAACCGTTCGGGGTGGCGGTAGATGAAGGGGGAGGCGTGCTCGCGGCAGAAGCCGCCCTCGGGGTCCGGCGAGCCGTCGGGCCGTTTCAGGGGTGGGGTGTCGCGTCGGGCGGCGAAATAGGCCGAGGACTCGACGACCTCGACCCCGGTGCCGATCGGCGGGCCGTCGAAGGCCGAAAAATCGGCCCCCTCGGCCTCGTGGAGGGCGAGGAGAAGGTTGGCGAGCTCGGAGGAGACGAGGGGATTGTCCCCGGTCGCCCTGACGATGCGGTCCGCGCCGACCGATTCGGCGGCGAGGCAGTACCGCTCCAGGACGTCGTCCTTGGGACCGACGAAAAGGGCGAAGCCGCACTCCTCGGCTATCGGGGCGAGGCAGGCGGCGCTTCCCGGCTCGGTCGCGAGGACGAACCGGTCGGCCTCGATCCCCTTCAGGGCGCGGCAGGTGCAGGCCGTCAGGGTCGAACCGCCCAGGGGCAGCAGGGCCTTCCTCGGCAGCCGGGTCGAGTCGAGCCTCACCTGGAGGATGACGGCCGTGGTCATTCCTCCTCCACCCGCCAGAGCTCGGTGATGCCGCGGGCGTCGTTCCTGAACCGGTAGCGGTTGAGCTCGGCCCAGCGCCTGGCCTCGCGGTACTCGCCGAAGGCGGCGAAGGGGTTGGTTCCGATCTTCATCATGTAGGAAAGGGCGTGGCGATAGGGCAGGAAGCCCGAATCGCCCCGGAAGGCGACGGTCAGGTTCTTGAGGTAGAAGCGCTTGTAGGACTCGTCCGGGGTCGTGTTCTCGGGTCCCGGCGATTCGTCGTAGGCGAGCCTGAGCGAGGGGGCGCAGTGCATCGTCTCGCCCCACATGTAGGAGCGGAAGCCGAAATCGAGCTTCTGCCAGTAGGGGTTCGTGATCGTGTAATCGTAGCCGCCGGTCAGGATGAACCGCTCCCGGGAATAGATGCCCACATAGTCGAAGGGGAACAGGGTCATCGCCCCGTCCCGGGCCGGGGGGAGGGAGAGGACCTTGAGGGCTTTGCGGTAGAAGGCGGGGACCTGGATCGAGGGGACGGCCTCCCCCTTCGGGCCGAGGAGGCTCGGGACCGTGCAGAGCGAATCGTGGTCCTTGAGCCGGTCGAAGAACCGGGAGGAGATGGAGCCCGAGGAAAAGCGGAGATCGTTCCAGAGGACCAGGGCGAAGGCCGTCTGGGTCTCCTGGAGGCCGAGGTTGACCATCTCGCCGGGGGTGACTGCCTCGTGCAGGATGATGAACCTCACCTCGGGAAAACGGAGGGAGAGGGCCTCGACGTCCCAACGGTCCTGGGCTCCCTCGATCGAGACGATGGAACCGAAGCCGACCTTCCTGAGTTCGTCCAGGATCACGCCGCGGTAGTAGCGTCCGCCCCGGTTGAGGAGGATGGCCGAGACCGGCAAGGCATCGGCCGAGGCCTGGGTGATGCGCTTTCCCCCGACGACGGTGTACTGGATCTGCCTGGCGTTAAAAACCGAGGGTATGGTGCTCATTCGGCGACGATGAAGGTCGAAGGCTCCCGAAGCATACCTACTTGTCCAGCACCAAAAAAGGCGAGGTACCTCACGGCATGAGGTCGTGCTGACAAATATCCCCTATTCACTGAAAAACCGGCCGCGGTACGGACGACAATCTTCATTTGCATCTTTTTCCCCAAGAAACAGCATTCCCTCATGGCCCAGGAAAAACAGGACCGGATGAACCACGCCGGTCGCGCCGCTCAGCGAAAAGGCTCCATCAGGTTCCTGCTTGAGTCACCCTCAACCTGACGAAACCAGCGTTAACGCTCAATAAAGATTCGGCATAAACCGGAGATTTCCTGAGACATACCGGAATTTCGCCTTTTCGGGAAACACCGAGCCCGGCGGATACGGTTTCCGCGTTCCGCGGACCGCGGACCGGATGGCCGGCATCCCCGACCGTTGGGAATGCCCATTGCGCTGCATGACCAGGGTGCCGTTGACCGTCCCGACATATTGCCATTAAGCCCTGAAACAACTACAGTACAAGCCTTTACCAGTACGATCGAATTTCGATAAGACTATACTGCGTAATAAAAGCGAGCCCACATGAAAAGGACTGTTTTTCTGCTCCTGAGCTTATGCATCGTTCCTTTTATCGCATTTTCGCAGGAAATCGCCGACAAGGATATTCCCCCGGACATGAATGCGATACTGAAGCGCAAGCAACTCGTCGTCGCAATGACGACGACGGATCAACCCCCGTTTTACTTCATCAACAAGGCTGGTGAACTGGTGGGCTTCGACGTCGACATCGCCAAGGCGATGGGAAAAGAGCTGAACGTCGGCCTCGTCTTCAATCGCGAAGCGAAATCCTTCAACGAGGTGGTTTCTCTCGTCGCCTCGGGGAAAGCCGACCTGGCCATCTCGAAGTTGAGCCGGACGCTGGACAGGGCCCGGTACGTGCGTTTCTCCACCCCCTACATCATCCTCCACCAGGGGCTTCTGATCAACCGAGTCCAGTTGGCTCAGCGCACGTCGGAGGAGGAGTCCAAGACCTACATACGCGGTCTTGTGGGAAAGATCGGTGTCATCCAGAAATCCTCCTACGTGAACTACGCGAAGGAGAATTTCCCCAAGGCGCAGGTCGTCGAATTCCCGACGTGGAACGAAACGATCGAGGCGGTGACCTCGGGCAAGATTCTCGCGGCCTATCGCGACGAGCTTGAGATCAGGAAGGTCTTCGATTCCCTGCCGAACAGCGCCATCGCCCTGAAACCCATGTACTTCACCGACCTGACGGATCCCATCGCCATCGCGGTTGGATACAAGAACACCCAGCTCCTGAGCTGGGTCAATACCTTCCTCGAGATGAAATCGTACCACGCGACCTCGAAGGAACTGATCGCCCAATACAAGGACCAATGAGGAACCCCGCATGAGCTTTGGAAAAGTACTGAAACATCCGCTCGTCCTGATGCTGTCCATCGGGCTGGGCGTGCTTTTTGGCATGTATGGCAAGAACCTGGCGATAGCCCTGGGCGCCATCGGGGACGCCTACCTGAGTTTCTTCCAGATGACCGTCATCCCGATCCTGATCACGGCCATCGTCTCCAGCCTCGGCAGGCTCATGAAGGATAAGGGCGCCCAGAAATACATCGTCCGCATCATCTTCGTATTCGTCCTCGTCCTCACGTTCGCCGCCGTGTTCGGCACGGCGCTCGGCCTGGTGGGCCGGCCCGGTTCGGCCCTGGGCGAGTCGACGACGAACACCCTGAACAAGATCATCAAGACCTCGAGCCAGGACCAGAACCAGGAGATGGCGCTGAAAAGTCCGAACCTGGATCACTCCGGCTCAAAATCCTCGCTCCTCGATTTCCTCCTCCAGATCATCCCCTCGAACATCTTCAGCTCCCTCAGTTCCGGGCGGATTCTCGAGATCGTCTTCTTTAGCATTATCTTCGGCATCGCGGTCGGCTTCGTCCGCGACAGCGCCTCCACCTTTCTCCTCGACCTGGCCACGTCCCTGCTGGAATCCTTCCAGAAGCTGATCAACTGGACGATGTACGGCCTGCCCTTCGGGCTCTTCTTCCTTATCGGGAAGCAGATAGCCCAGGTCGGAACCGAGATATTCCTGGCGATGATCAAGTTCATCATCATCTTCTACGCCGGCGGCCTCGTGGTATTCCTGATCTGCACCGCGATCATCTGGCTCCGCTCGCGGGAGAAAAATCCCCTGAAGGTACTGAAGGCCTTCATCGATCCGATCGTCATTTCCATCGCGACGAGGAACAGCTTCGCGGCCCTTCCCTCGTCGATCTCCTCGCTGAACAAGATGAGGTTCAACCAGAACACGACGAACCTCGTGCTGCCGCTCGGCATCACCGTCCTGCGCATCGGCAACATTCTCTATTTCGCGTTCTCGGCCTGCTTCGTGGCGCAGATCTACGGTGCGACCTTGAGCGCGCAGAGCGTCCTCCTCATCATCGTCGGGTCATTGTTCGCCGGAACCGCGACCGCGGGCTCTTCGGGACTGCTCACCCTGCCCATGCTCGGCATCATCCTCGATCCCCTCGGCCTCCCGGTGGAATCGATCCTGGTGGTCTTCATGGCCATCGATTCCCTCATCGATCCGATGCGCACCCTCCTGATCGTCTACGGAAACATCACGACGACCTCCCTGATTTCGGACCGTGAGGTCGACTCGGGAGAAGGCGAATCATGAAAATCAAGATCCGGGACGCCCTCATACTGATCAACACGCTGCTCATCGTCGCGACGGCGGCGATCATCATCACCATCAACTCGACGGGCACGAAGGCCTCGGTCTACTCGATCTCCAACAACCTCGTCATGGAAATCCTGAATTCGGTGCTGAACAAGGTGCAGGTGTACTTCAATCCCGCCGAGAAGGCGGTCCGCGACATCGGCTTCCATTACTGGAACAGGGACTCGGGCGATTTCGGCTCGAAAAGCGAAATCGCGATCGATTACTTTCTGGAGACGCTGCGCTCGAACAACGAGTTCGTCATGGTCTATTTCGCCGATACGAAGGGAAACCTCATCATGGGACGCCGGATGCCCGATGGCTCCCTGTCCAAGCGCTACATTACCCGGACGAAGGATGCGGTCGTCACGACCTACGTGCACAGCAACAAGGAATACATCCCCCTGTATCCCAATATGACCGAGAGTCTCCAGACAGGCTACGATCCACGCACGCGCGGCTGGTACAAGAAAGCGATCGAAAAAAAGACCCTCATATGGACCGACGTGTACATCTTCGCGACCGACAAGATGCCCGGTTTTTCCTGCGCTCTGCCCGTATACCACGAGGACGGGACGCTGGAGGGGGTGGTCTGCGTCGATATCGGCATCCAGAACCTGTCCCTTTTCCTGGGGACGATCAATATCACCCCGAATTCGAAGCTCTTCATAGTCGACGGCGGGAAGAACATCCTCGCCAAGCCGCTCAAGCCGAGCGAGTCGTTGAATCAGCTTTTCGACATGCGTTCCCTCAACGGCGCGACCGAGTACTCGTTGAAGAAGATCAGCGATCCCGGCGACCCGGTCATGGCCACGGCCTACTCCAACTACGAGGCCAAACCCGATCCCAATTCCATACTCACCTTTTCGATCGGCAACAGGAAATACTTCTCCAACATCGCGTCGATCGAGCTCGAGAAGGGAATGAACCTGTGGGTCGGCGTGGTCGTTCCGGACGAGGACATCATGGGAATCGTCTACCGGAACAACAGGGTCGTCCTCCTCATCTCCCTCATCGTGATCATCTTCGCCGTAATCGCCTCGATCTCCGTCTCCGCGATCATCTCCAATCCGATGAAGCTGCTTTCGCAGGAAATGAACGAGATGAAGCGCTTCGTCATCGCGGACAGTTCCGGGATCAAGACCAGCATCGTCGAGATCGCCGGCATGGTCGCATCCTTCGAGGGCATGAAAAAGGGCCTGACCAACTTCAAGAAATACGTCCCGGCCGACGTCGTCAACATCCTCATGCATGACGACAGGGATGCGAGCATCGGCGGCGAAAAGAAGGTCGTGACCATCTTCTTCTCCGACATCGAAAACTTCACGGGGATATCCGAAAAGCTGGATCCGGAGGAGCTGCTCGGACGGCTTTACCAGTATTTCACGATCATGTCCGACGCGATTCACGTGAACAAGGGCACCCTGGACAAATACATCGGCGATTCGATCATGGCGTTCTGGGGGGCCCCTCTGGACCTGGAGGATCACGCCTATCGCGCCTGCCTGAGCGCTTTGGAGTGCCGGGAACTCGGCTT
This sequence comes from Spirochaetaceae bacterium UBA1318, assembly GCA_002307015.1. Taxonomy (GTDB): domain Bacteria; phylum Spirochaetota; class Spirochaetia; order Treponematales; family UBA1318; genus UBA1318. The sequence goes on along the minus strand of DBTK01000063.1, from coordinate 32,934 downwards.
CAACCTTTCCAACGCCTGGGCCCGAGAAGGCAAGGACAAGTTCCGGACGCGAATGGGGCTGCATACCGGCGAGGTGATCGTCGGAAACATGGGCTCGGACGACCGCATCAACTACACGGTGATCGGCGACAGCGTGAACCTCGCCAGCCGGCTTGAGGGCATCAACAAGTACTACGGCACCGAAATCACCATCAGCGAGACGACCCATGCCCTGGTGAAGGATCAGTTCGAGTTCCGCATGATCGACAAGATAGCGGTGAAAGGCAAGTCGCAGCCCGTCATCATCTACGAGCTGCTCGCGGAAAAAGGGAAGCTGGACAAGAACCTGCTTAAAGTCTACAGCTATTATGAGACGGGCCTGTCCCTCTACTTCGATGGGAAGTGGGACCAGGCCGTCAAGTACATGGATTTCGTGCTCAAGTACATCAGGGACACCCCCGCCACGGCCATCCGTGATCGAGCCCTGGCCTACAAGGCCAATCCTCCGGAAGACTGGACCGGGGTGCATTCGTACAGCACAAAATAGGGAAACGCGAACAAATGGCCACAATGATAGGTCTCGTCGGCGGTATGGGTCCCTACGCGGGGCTCGACCTGCTCAAGAAAGTGTACGACAACGTGGATTCCCGTGTGGACCAGGACTACCCCGACGTGGCCCTGGTCTCGATGTCCCGACTCATTCCAGACCGATCCTACTACATCAAGCACCCGGAGACTGAGAATCCCGCGGTCGGCATCATACGGTGCGTGGGGAAGCTGGCCGGCATGGGGGCGTCCCATATCGGCATATCCTGCAACACCGCCCATTCGCCGATCATCATGAATCAGGTGCACGCTTTCGTGGACCGTGAAAAATTGCCGGTGGAGCTTCTCAGCATCGTGGAGGAAACATACCGGTATGCCGCCGAGCGCGTCGATGAGGATAGGCTGGCCCTCTTCGCGACGGAAGGCACCTACCTATCCGGAATCTATCATTCCGTTTTCGAAAGGGACGGGCGATTCACGATCATCGAGCCCGACGACGAGGACAAACGGAGAATCTGGGCCTCGATCTACGACAAGGAATTCGGCATAAAGGCCAGGAGCAACCCCGTCGATCAACGCGCGATCGACAATTTCCGCATCGTCTCCGAGAGGATGATGGAGAGGCATAAGGTCTCAGCCTTCATCATGGGCTGTACCGAGATTCCCCTGGGCATGAGCCGCCTGCGCCTGCCCGCGATCCTGATCGATCCGGCGACGATCCTCGCGCGTGCCCTCATTCGGGCGGTCGCGCCCGAAAAGCTCAAGTCCGAGGCCATGTCGGGGCTCATCGATCGTCCATCAGCCCACGCAGCGTTCTCTAAAAACTGAAGGTATAGTACTCATCGCAGCCCGCGCAGGGACCCGGATACCGTCTCGCGACGTGATCCAGGTAGAGCGGCTCCCCGTTCTTCCAGATCGCTTCGAGAGGGTCGGTGAAGGCGTTGCCGAGGACCGTCGTGTTGCCGAGGTCCTCCCTGCAGACCGGAACCGTGCCGTCGAGGAGGACGCAGATCTCCCTCATGAGGTGCCAGCAGGGCCTTCTCACCAGGGGAGAAAGGTCGGTCACCTTCCGTTCAGGAAGGAAACCGGAAAAGTGGTCGTACTTCTGGATGATGATCCGGTCGGTCTTTTCCTTCCAGTAGCGGTAGAAGCCCTCGAGGGGATCCTCGTTCTCCTTCATCCTCACGGCCTGGACGTAGACCGAGCCGGGGAAGCGGGCCGAGGCCCGGTCGGCGAAGGCCCTGGCCTCCTCGAAGCCGGGACCGCGAAGCTCCCGGTAGAGGGGCTCCTCCATGGCGTCGAGGCTCAGGATGAAGGTGACCGGCCCCGGCATTCCCGGGGCGGAAGAGGGGCCGAGGCGGCTCAAGGGCCGCTCGCCCGCGAACGAGGCGATCGCGTCGAGGGTTTCGTCGCTCCAGCCCATTCCCGAGGTCTCGACGAGGAGGCGGAGGTTCGGCCGGCCGAGAACCGCCCCGGCTATATCGACAATTTTCGAGTGGAGGGAGCTCTCACCCCAGAGCGAGAGGGACACGACGGCGTCGCCGCAGAAGTCGACGGCCCGGTCGAGGAGGGGCACGATGAGGTCGAGGTCCGTTTCCGAACGGTCGGAAAGAAGGTTCGCGTGCGTCTTCGGGTAGGGACAGTAGGAGCAGGCTTGGGGACATCCCCCCGCCACCTGGAGGTTGAGGAAGGCCGGAAGGGTCCTCAGGAGGCCGGGCTTCTCGGCGATCAGCGAGAGGGCCGAGGCCGCGTCGCGAACGCCCTCTTCCGCGAAACGGCCGGCGAGCAGGAAGTTCCGCTTCGTGTCGCACTGGAGGGAGACGCGGTCGAGCCGGACATCGACCGGCGAAACCTCGGTTTCGATGTCGAATGAATTGATATCGACCTGGATCACCCGGAAGATCGCGTCCCGCGTCAGCTCCTGGTCGACCCTGGCCGCGAGGGGCTTGAGGGCCTCGAGCACCGAGGCCTTCAGGATCTCGGGGGAAAGCCCGACCGGGTAGGCGTCGGCGAAGGAGTATTCGGCGAAGTAGGAACGATGGTTCGCATGCATCCTCGAGGTGAGGTCCGGATCGAGCAGGGGCCAGTCGCCCCAGAAGTAGAAAACATCGTCGAAACCGGCCGATTCCCGATCGAGGGCCTCGACGAGGTCGACGACGGTCCAGGAGGGCCGTTCCAGCGTCCTGGCGCCCGGGAAACGGGCGAGGGAGGCCGAACGGGGGATCGAGTTCTCGTCATTCCCCGCAAGGGCGACGATGGCCGCGCAATCGGGGAGGGAAGCCGCGAAGGAAAGCGAACGATCGAAGGATGAGGCGCCTTCAACTATCGGCTCGAACGCGTATCGGGAAAGGCCGACCGCGTTGATTATGGCGAGGTTTTTCATGTCTCCCTAATTATCGGCCAGGGAATTTCCTTCTTTAGGTGGCCGAGGAAAAACTCCATTTCGCAAGAAATGCGAGCAATTGCAAAGCAGGCCGTTGAAATGCTTCACGTAGTTCAACAGCCTGCTAAGGCTCGGCCGGGCTGATTCCTTCTTTCGGGTAAGGCGCCGATTTCGGAAGCCGCTATTTCGTCGCCGACTTGAACCTGAGCTTGAACTTCGGCTTTTCCGTCCTCGTCTCGTCGGCCTTGATGGTCTCGACGATGGCGCTTTCGGCAAGGCGGCGGGCGACGACCACGAAGTCGTTCGAGACCTTTCCCGCCGTGATCCAGAAGGCGGCCATCGTCTCGCTCCATCGGTTGCGGGCGACGGGAAGGGAGAGCCTCTCCCGGATGCATTCCTCGTACATCGCCTCGAAAAGATCGAGGACGGCGTCCTTGTCGAAAAGCTCGACGCTCGTTCGGGCGTAGGCAGACATCGCGGCGTAGCGCGACGGCGAAAGCTCGAGAAGCCTCGCGACCTCGGCGGCGAATTCCTCGGGCTCGGCGGTCTGGGGAAGGGAAACCCCGTTCTTGCCGTCGATCAGCTCGGAGATGGTCTCGTTCTCGAGCCCCACCACGGGGGTGGCCGAGGCGAGGGCCTCGATGACGGCGAGGCTCTGGACCTCGGCGAGGGAGGCGGAAACGAAGAGGTGGCTGTCGCGGAGGTACCGGGGAATCTCGGCCGACTCGGCGCGACCTATCGTCACGTTCTTCATGTCGTACTTCTTAATGTAGGCCCGGATCTTCCTCAGGTAGGGCTTGGAAAGGACGTCCCCCAGGAGGAGGAGCTCGACCGACGAAGGCAGGCTTCGGAGCGCCTCGATCAGGAACATCTGGTTTTTCCGCTCGACGATCGTACCGACGAAAACGATGCGTTTGACCGGATCGAGGGGACTCACCGTCTTTTTCAGGGCGAATTTTCTCATGTCCCTGAGGTTCGGGATGATGGCGAGCCGGTCGGAATTGACGTAGCGACGATGATCGTCGTAGGAAACCCGGTTCAACGCGACGATGCGGTCGCAGCCGGAAAAATAACCCTTGAGGTAGGGCGCGGCGACCGCCTTCTGGGGCGCCCAGGTGACGACGTGGGCGTTCACCAGGCCGGTGACGAACTCCATCATCCGCGACGGCATCGAGTGGCCGGTATAGATATAGGGAATTCCGTGACGATTCGCGTAGTCCTGGAGGATGACGTCGGTGTTCGCGGCGTCGTTCCCGTGGATGACGTCGGGCCCGAAGCCGTCCACGAAATCGATCAGGGTCTTCAGGTTCCGCCTTCCCCAGTAGGGGCTCGCGACCTCGCCCTCCATCTCGCTGCCGACGAGGAGCACCGAAAAGCTGCCGCTTTCCCTGATCAGCCTGGTGCTCGAACCGGTACAGACGAGGGCGACGTCGTGACGCTCGGACAGCGCCCTGCCGAGTTCGAAGGCCATCTGGCCCTCCCCTCCACCGAATCCTTCCTTGAAAACCGAAACGATGAGAATCTTCAACAATACCCCCAGGCCGTCGGAAGAAAAATAAGGAAGCGCAAACATGCGCAAGGGGGAAGATGACCGACGAGCCAGAAAACCTACTATAAGATATTAAAAATCATGGCTGCGTTCAAGTAGCGCGACAAAACTGTTATTAGTTCCTCGAAGCTTGTTGGCGTTGCCGCGTCATCGCCGAAGCGTGGTTTCTTGCTTTTTGCGCGGATGCGGGGTACACTGCGCGGCGATGCCGATGGAAGACAGAGCCTATACCGTAAGCGAAATAACCGACCGTATCCGGTCCCTCCTCGAGGAATCCTACCCCGTTCTGACGATCGAGGGCGAGATCTCGAACTTTCGGCCCTCATCCTCGGGCCACTACTACTTCACGATGAAAGACTCGGGGGCCTCGATCCAGGCCGTCATGTTCAAGAACCGGATCCGCGGCCTCGGCTTCGAGCCGGCCGACGGCATGCTCGTCAGGGCCATCGGGAGCCTTTCGGTCTATCCCCAGCGGGGAAGCTACCAGATCATCTGCGAGGGCCTCGTCAGGGCCGGCACGGGCGACATCCTCGCCATGCTCGAGGAGAGGAAGCGCCGGCTCGCCGCCGAGGGCTGCTTCGACGAGGCGAGGAAGCGGCCCATCCCCCGGTTCCCGGCGCGGGTCGCCGTGATCACCTCCCCCACGGGAGCTGCCATACGGGACATCCTCTCGGTCCTGAAACGGAGGAACTCGGGCATCAGGGTCACGATCCTCCCGGCCCTGGTCCAGGGCGCAGAGGCCGCCGAGACGGTCGCCAGGCAGATCGGGGTCGCGAACCGCTACAGGCTGGGGGACGTGATCATCGTGGCCCGAGGCGGCGGCTCCATCGAGGACATGCTCCCCTTTTCGGACGAAGGCCTCGTCAGGGCCATCGTCGCCTCGGAGCTTCCGGTGATATCGGCCGTCGGCCACGAGGTGGACGTGTCGCTTTCCGACCTCGCGGCCGACCTCAGGGCGGCGACGCCCTCCGCGGCCGCCGAGCTCGTGGCCGCGAGCCGGGACGAGCTGGACCGGCGGGTCGGCGCCGGGGTCGAGGCCCTCGAGCAGGCGATCCGCCGCCGGGTCGAGAACGTGGCCCTCCTCCTGAAACAGTTCTCGCCCGACAATCTCGAGATGCGTTTCGCCCAGATCCACCAACCCCTGGCGCAGAGGCTGGACGACGCCATGGAGGCCCTCCTTCGGGGACTCCAGGATACGGTCATCGAAAAACGACACCGGATCGAGCTCCTGGCCAGCACCATCGAGGCATCCTCGCCGATGGCCATCCTCGAGCGGGGCTTTTCCGTCGTGACGAAGCAGGGCGATCCCCGCCCCATCGCCTCGAGCGAAAACCTGGCCGCCGGGGATCTCGTATCGATTACGTTCGCGTCGGGCACCGCCAGGGCCCGCGCCGAGGAGATAGGGCATGAAGAAATTCGAAGAACGACTTGACCGGCTCGAGGAGATCAGCTCCCGCATCCAGGAATCGAACATCCCGCTGGAGGATTCCCTCGCCCTGTTCGAGGAGGGCATCAAGCTCGCGAGGGGTCTCCAGAAGGACCTCGAGAAGATCCAGGGCAAGATCGAGATCCTGGTGAACCAGCCCTCCGCCCCGGAGGACAAGCCCGAGCTCGACCTCTTCGGCGACCTGGGTGAGTGACGGTCTGCGAACCGTCCCTACCCGAACCTCAGAACACCGGCCTATTTCGCCATCGTCCTTGTCACCAGGGCCAGATCGTTCTTCAGCACGGTGCTGTCGGGCTGATCGACGAGAGCCGACTCGATCAGGGCCTTCGCCTCGGGGTATCTCTTCCCGTTGAAGGACTCGGCGAACCGGTTGTGGACCCCGACGACGTAGAGGTAGCGGTAGTCGTCGCGGATGCGGGTGAGCCTCGGCTCTCCCGGGATGAGATCGAGGGCCGAGTCGATCAGGGCCGCGGCCTCGAGGGCTCCTTGAGTCTTCGACCTGGCATCCGCTTCCTTCTGGTAGACCAGCACGACGAAATTGGCGAAATCGACGATGCCGATGGACTTGTCCGCATAGGCCGCCTTGATCTCGGCGAGTGCCTCGTCGAACGGGGTCTTCCTGATCATGTCGTTCAGGTAGTTTGCCGCCAGGAGTCTTGAGTATTTCTGGGAGTCCGCGTCGGTGATCTCGCCGCGCGCCCTTAAATCGGCCAGCATAGCCCGGGCGCCCTGGAAATCGTTTTTGGATATCATCGAGCCGAGAAGGTTGTTGGAAAGGACTCGCAACAGCGTCGCATAGCGATCGTCCTCACCCCAGCGATCCCGGACGAGGCGCACGAAGGCGAGCGACTCGGCGTATCGTCCACCCTGGTTGAGGGAGGATGCGTAGTTCTGGAACCGGTCGATCATGAAATACTTCGTCGCCGCGTCGCCGAGCAGGCAGTACCGGTCGACGCCCAGGGGAACGGCCTCGAAGTACCTGCCGGTCAGTTCTGACCCGGAAATCCGGTTCGAGAGGATCAGGGAGACGAGCTCCCGGTCGCCGATGGTGGTGCGCTTGGCGTAGCTGTGCTGGGGAACGTAGGAAAACCCGGTGGCGTGGCCGAAGCTGTCGGTGAACTCCTTTTTCGTGCCCGGATCGAAACCGTAGCGGTTGGTCGTTTCGACATCGACGAGAACCCCGCCGGCGACGACGGTACAGAAGGCGTGGTCCGGCGTCTTGACGCCCTCCACCTCGAGTCCGGCCGCCCTTCCGATGATCATGTAGAGCATGGCCGAGGAAACGCAGTTGAAGTCCCCCGTCCGGAGGAGGGTATCGAGCCTCGTCTGGTTTTCGACGTAGCGCCTGAGCAGGTTCCGGTGCATGTAGGAGAGGATTGCCTCGCCCCGATGATATTCGTCCCCCACGTCGCCGACGGTCGCGATGGCCTTGGCGACCTCCCGGTCGAGGGCGTCGGCAAAGGCGGAGAGGTCTGCCGGGGCGGCTCCCGAGGCGTAGAGGGAAAGGGCCTCGAGGGTCTTCAGGTCGAGGGAGGGAGCAGGGGAAGCGGTTCCGGGCACGGGGGATGTCGAGGCGGCCGATGCGTCGCCCGCGAGCCGGGTAAGTACGGGATCGGGTTCGATCCGGGGGAAGCGGTAGGACGAGGCGGAACTTGCCGCCTGTCCCCAGGCTCCTCCGGCCAGGAGGGAGGCCAGCACCAGGAAAACCAGGAGAGACAGCGGAACCTTTGAACGTTCGAACATATTCCCACTCTACTAAATTCAGTATATTCTACACAAGCGTTTCCACAGGAGCAAAATATGGCCGTCGACAAGGACATCGTCATTATCGGAGCCGGCGGAGCCGGACTGGCAGCGGCGCAGTACGGCGCCCGCGCAAACCTGCGCACCCTCGTGATCGAGGAGATGGCGCCGGGAGGGCAGGCCCTCCTCATCGATTCACTCGAGAATTATCCCGGGTTCCCGGAGCCCATCAACGGATACGATTTTTCGGAAAAAATGCGGCTCCAGGCCGAAAGGTTCGGCGCCGAGTTTCTGACGGCGAGCTTCGTCGGGGTCAGGAAATCCGCCGAGGCGGGACAGGAAAAGGTTTTCCTCGTCGAGACGAGCGAAGGGACTATCTCCTGCTATGCGGTGATCATCGCGACCGGTTCGAAGCACCGGAAGCTCGGCACGCCCGGCGAGGAGGAGTTCTCCGGACGGGGCGTTTCCTACTGCGCGACCTGCGACGGGCCCTTTTTCAAGAACAAGCGGATGATCGTCGTCGGAGGCGGGGACGCCGCCTGCGACGAATCCATGTTCCTGTCGAAACTCGCCAGTTCCGTCCTCATCGTCCATCGCAAGGATCGGTTCCGCGCCCAGAAGTCACTCGCAGAGAGAACCCTCGCCGTGCCCAACGTCGAGGCCCGGTTCAACGCCGTGGTCGAGGAGATTCGGGGGGAGAAAAAGGTGACGGGTGCCCTCGTCAGGGACCTGGTGACAGGGAAGAGCGTCTTCGAGCCCGCCGAGGCCGTCTTCGTCTTCGTCGGTTCGGACCCGAACACCAAGGGGCTTCCCGAACTTGAAAAGGACGGGGCAGGCTACCTCGTGACCGATCAGCGGATGGCGACCAGCATGGCCGGCATGTTCGCGGCCGGCGACGTCAGGGCGAGCCCGTTCAGGCAGCTCGTCGTGGCGGCGGGGGAAGGGGCGATCGCGGCCCACAGCGCGGCCCAGTACATCGACGAGCTCAAGGGCGAAGGCTACAATTAACGCATGAGGGTTTTCCCGAGCCTCGCCGACGACCTTCGACCCAGCCTCCTCGCGGCGGCCATTATCGGCCTCGCCTGCTTGGCGGGGCCCGTTTTTGCCGCAGGACCGGCGGGAGCCGCCGTCGCCCTCGCCTCGGGTCCACCCCAGAAGATCGATTTCTGGGCGAAGCTTCCGGACGCCGAGCTCCCCGAACGCCTCGTGTCCGAGATGACCGACGAGGAGGTCGTCGCCCAGGTTTTCATGGTGGGCTTCACCGGCTCAGCCCCCTCCCGCGAGATCATGGACTGGCTCAAGGGCAGGAACCTGGGCGGCGTGAAGATCTTCGGGTGGAACACCGAGGACACGACCGTCCTCGCCAGATCCATCGGCACGATGCAGAAAACCGTCCAGAAGTCGTCGAACCTCCGCATCCCGCTCTTCATCGCGACGGATCAGGAAGGCGGATGGATCCGGCATGTGAAGGGAGACACGACGGCCACGCCGGGAAATATGGCGATCGGCGCGAGCGGGCTCCCCGACGACGCCTACAAGTCGGGCTACTACATCGCCCGGGAGCTCAAGGCCCTGGGCATCAACATGAACTTCGGTCCCGTCGTGGACGTGTACACCGATCACCGTTCGACCGTCATCGGTCCCCGTTCCTTCGCCGAGGCCCCCGAGAAGGTCGCCATGCTCGGCGCCGCCTTCTTCAAGGGCCAGGACTCGGTCGGCGTGATCTGCACGGCCAAGCACTTCCCGGGGCACGGGGATACGAGCCTCGACAGCCACGGCACCCTCCCGATGATCTACGCCGACATGGACACCCTCTGGAAGCGCGAGCTCGTCCCCTACCGTACCCTCGCGGCCGAGGGGCTTCCCGCCGTGATGAGCGGCCACCTCGGTTTCCCGAGGATAGCGGGGACTGAGGCCGCCTCCCTTTCGCCCTTTTTCCTCAAGGACGTGCTGAGGAAGCGCATCGGCTTCACCGGGATAATCATAACCGACGACCTCTACATGGTCGGGGCGGCGGACGGGGGCGACCAGCTCTCGGACGTCTGCGTGAAGGCCCTGCGCGCGGGAAACGACATGATCATGCTCTCGAAAACCCCGCTCGTCGACGACGCGATCTGGAACCGGGTCTACGGGACCTACCGGTCGGACCCCGGCTTCCGCGATTCGGTGAAGGCCTCGGTCGTGCGCATCCTCCAGGCCAAGCTCAAGTACCTGAAACGGAAGGACGCCGTCCCCCTGACGCCCGACCTCAAGGCCCTGCCGGCGGCCCTGCCCGACCGCGAGGGCGCGCCCTTCTTCCTGAACCAGGCGTGCAGGAGCGCGACGGCGATCTACTCGGCCCGCCTCCCCCTCAAGCCGGCGAAGGCCGCCAGGGTCCTCCTCGCAGGCCAGTTCACCGACTTCTTCAAGGCGGCTCGGGAAGCCTACCCCGGTGCGGATGAGTTCCGCTTCTCCTACCTCCCCGCGGATTCGGCCGTCCCCGCCGAAAAGGCCGAGCTTCTCCGCCGGGCGGCGGGAGCCGACCTCATCATCCTGTGCCTGGCGAACCCGGCGAGCCTCGAGCTGCTCCAGGCCCTCGGCTCCTATCGCGACAAGGTGGCCGTCCTCTCCGTCCTGACCCCCGTCTACCTCGCCGCCGTCCCCTGGGTCAAGGCGGCCGTCGCCGTCTACAGCTACGCCCCGGATTCCTTTCGAGCCGGCTTCGCCGTCCTGCGCGGCGACATCACCGCGGGAGGCACCCTCCCCGTCTCGCTCAGATACTAGCCCATGCCCTGGCGAACCGCGAAAAAAGCGAACCTGAACGACCTCGTCTCCTTCCTCGCCCCGAGGGAGTCGACCTGCGTTTCGTTCACCTCGCGCCTCCTCGAGCATGCGAGGGGCGGGGACCCGGTGCTCCCGGGCAGGTTTTCGGGCACGATTCACCTGTTCCGGACGGAAGGCAGCCCGATCGCGGCAGCCGCCTTCCGCACAAGCTTCGGCCTCATCCTTCCCGTTTTCGACGATAACCTCACGGTCGACTCGGACGAGGTCGGAGCCCTCGTAACCCGATTCTCGCCGGTCACCTCCCTCATGGGGCTGGCCTCTTCGGTGGACGCCTTCGCCCGCCACGTCGAGGCGTCCCCCCGTGAGAGGAGGGAGTACTACCTCATGGTCCGCCCGGCCTCGCCCTTTTCGCTTCCACCCCCGCCCTTCCCCGGGATTTCGGCCCGTTCCGCCATGCCTGAGGACGCTGCGGCTCTCTTCCCTCTCCAGTGCGCGTACGAAAAGGAGGAGGTTCTGCTCGTCGGGGATCGGCTCAACGCGGCGGCGAGCCGCATCCTCCTTGAGAAATCCCTGAAAAAGGAAACCGTCTGGCTCGCCGAGTATCGGGGGGCGGTCATCGCGAAGGCGGGAACGAACGCCCGCGGTTTCCTCTGGGATCAGCTCGGAGGGATTTTCGTCGGGAACGAGTTCCGGTCGAGGGGGGTCGGAAGGTGGATCGTCGCGAACCTCATCTCGGCCCTTTCCCGGGAGGGAAAGGGGACCTGCCTCTTCGTGAAAAAGACGAATACCGGGGCGATCACGATGTACCGCCGCCTCGGCTTCGAAATCAGGGAAAACTTCAGCATTTCGTACTACCGGTGATCGGCCGGCGACAGGTCGGAACGCCGGAAAACCGTACATAGTTCCTCGAAGCTTGTTGGTCCCGGACAAGCGAAAGGGACGGCTTTATCGGGAACCTTCACCAACAGGCTTCGAGGAACTTATCAAGGAATGGATCGTATGAGACCCTCCAGCGAATCACTTCGCGAAGAATCCGAAGCCCCGCATGGAAAGGGATGCGTGCTGGAATCCCTCGTAGAAGGTCTGGAGCCTGTCGCCCTCGCCGGCAAGGCCCATGACGGCCAGGATCGGCAGGTAGTGCTCATCCGTCGGAAAGGCCATCGCGGCCTCCCTCGGCATGAGCTCGCGGTAGGCGACGAGCGTATCGCTGTCGCGCTTTTCCACGGCCTTGGCGACGAATTCGTCGAAGGCCGCCGCCCAGGGAAGGGTCCTCTTCGCGTTCTGATCCATGTCCATCACCCCGAGGTTGTGGGTGACGTTGCCGCTTCCGATGAAAAGGATGCCCTGGTCGCGGAAAGGCTTAAGGAAACGACCCACCTCGAGCATGCCCCGGGGTCCGGCGTTCTCGTCGAGGCTGATCTGGATGACCGGAACGGAGGCTGAGGGAACGAGATGCTTGAGCACGGTCCACGAGCCATGGTCGATCCCCCGGTTCGCGTCGCCCTTCGCCTTGATGCCCGACAGGGCCCTGATGAGGGAATCCGCGACGGCCGGCGCTCCGGTGGGGCGGTAGACGACCTGGTAGAGTTCCTCGGGAAACCCGTAGAAGTCGTAGACCTGGCGGGGCACCTCGGAGGTGCTCACCGAGGTAAGCCCGTTCGAGAGCCAGTGGGCCGAAAAAACGACGATGACTTGCGGTTTCGGAAGCGTGGTTCCAAGCTTCTGAAGAGCCTTCGTGTAGGCATTCTCCTGGATGGCGTTCATCGGCGAACCGTGGCTGACAAAAAGGACGGGCATCGTTTCGGACATGGAACCTCCTATTGATTCTTATCGATCGAAAAGCTTTCCAGCGCGGTTCCCGCATGATCCCTGAAGGTCAGGTCCATGCGGCCGCCAATCACGCCGACATCGAGAAACCCATGAACCCCGTCGAGATACCAGACCGAGGCGGGCGAACTATAGGTCCTCACCGGATCAGGGATTCCGCCAAGGGTCCCGATGACGATATAGGTCACTCCGTTCTTCCTCAGGAGCTCCATATCGTGATCGTGGCCTGAAAACGCCGCATCGACGCCGTATTTTTCCAGGATCGGCGAAAGCTCCCTGATCATGTCCCGGTGATCGAACCAGGGAACCCCGCCGTCCGAGTATCCCGAGGAGTAGGCCATGCAGTGCATCATCACCAGTTTCCAGTCGCCCGGGGGGATGGATGAGAGCTCCGACTCGAGCCAGGAACGCTGGGCCGCGGAAAAATCCTCCGTTCCCCAGAGCATCTCGAGGGTCAGCACGTGGACGTTTCCGGCGTCGATCCGGTACCAGAGCCGGCTACCCCTCGTTTCCATGACCTTGGGGTAGAGGTAGGCGAGGTAATGGACCATCCCGTCGATGATCGTATCGTGGTTCCCGGGGATCGGGCGGACCGGCACCGACCAGCTCGCCGGCGAGAGGGCGCCGAGGAGGGACTGCCACTGGGAATCCACCATCCCGCGATCGACCGAGTCGCCGAGCAAGAAAAAGGCGTTGAAGCCCCGAGCCGGGTCGGAAACCCATCGGAGGATGCTCGCCGTGTGATCGATCGAGCTTTCAGCCGCGCCGAAATGGGGATCGGAGCCAACCGCGAACCGGAAGCCGCCGGAAAGCGGCGCCAACCCTTTTTCCCCGGGAGTCCCCGATGCCGAGATCCCGGGGGTGAGAAAGGAATGTTCGGGACCGTCGTTCAGCGTCCACCGGTAGCGGGTTCCAGGACTTAGGTTCTTGAGGGGAATCGCATGATCCCGCGACAGGTTCCCCTCCCCGACCCTCGTGGATGGAAATTCAGGTCCGTAGGCCACGACGTTTTTCGTCGGCGCGGCCGTCCGGAACACGAGGGCGAGATCGGAAACCCCGCCCGATCCTGTTTTATTCGCGATCAGGAGAACGGGAGGGGTCGACGGGGAGATCCTCGCAGCCCCGGGAAAAATGTAGAGAAAAAGCCCGATCGCGAGAATGATTCCCGCCGAAGAGAGGAAGACCGAGGCGACGAACGCGATCCGGGACGCGATCGGCACCCTCGCGCCCAGAACGCCTCCGATGACGGCGAACACGGGTCCGGCGATGCCCAGGCAGCCGATGGACCAGAATATCCGCGGGTAGTCGGGTGTCCACCGGTAGAGCCCGAGGGTTCCCTCGAGGCTGAAGAGCCAGAGGAGAAGGGCTGCGGTCAGCACGGGCGCAAGAACGACGATCTCGCGGTAGATAACGATGCTGGCCTTGGAAACCATGATAATCCGCCTTTGGTGATTCAGTTTACGACATTTGCGGGAGAAAGTCAAAAACGCCCCCGGGAAGCCATGACCGGCGAAAATGCCCACCTTCCCCTCATTCTTGACCACCGGTATGCCGACATGGTAGTACCTATATACTAATTTCATCAGGCTTCGGAGATTTTCATGCTTACCAGCCAGATCAGAGAGATACTGAACCTCCCGGCAGACGGACGGTCGATAACCGCTCGCGGATGGGTGCGCACCCTTCGCGAATCGAAGAACGTCCGCTTCATCGAGTTGAACGACGGATCCTGCTTCAAGGGAATCCAGTGCGTGGTCGACGCCTCGGGCCCGCTTTCGGCCGCCCTTTCCCGCGTCACCACGGGCGCGTCGCTCTGCATCAGGGGACGGCTCGTCGCCTCCCCCGCCTCGGGCCAGGCTGCCGAACTCGCCGTCGATTCGATCGATATCCTCGGCGAAGCCCCGGCCGAGACCTATCCCCTCCAGAAAAAACACCACAGCTTCGAGTTCCTCAGGGAGATCGCCCATCTCAGGCCGCGCACGAACACCTTCGGCGCCATCGCCCGGGTCCGCAGCCAGATGGCCTTCGCCATCCACACCTACTTCCAGCAGCACGGCTTCGATTACGTCCATACCCCCCTCATCACGGCGAGCGACGCCGAGGGAGCGGGAGCCATGTTCCAGGTGACGACCCTCGACCTGAACGAGATCGCCAAGTCGGGGAAACCGGTCGACTACACGAAGGATTTTTTCGGCAAGAAGGCTTTTCTCACGGTCTCGGGCCAGCTCGAGGGCGAAACCTACGCGACGGCCCTGGGCAGGGTCTATACCTTCGGCCCGACCTTCCGCGCCGA
>DBTK01000063.1:0-18146 GCA_002307015.1 Spirochaetaceae bacterium UBA1318 | reverse complement strand
ACCTTCCGCGCCGAAAACTCCAACACGACGCGCCACCTCGCCGAGTTCTGGATGATCGAGCCCGAGGTCGCTTTCGCCGACATCACCGACAACATGGACCTCGCCGAGGATTTCCTCAAGTTCATCTTCACCTGGGCCCTCGAGAAATGCGCCGACGATCTCGCCTTCTTCAACGAACGGATCCAGCCCGGCATCATCGACACCCTGAAGCAGGTGATCGAAACCCCCTTCACCAGGATCGACTACACCAGGGCCATCGAGGATCTCGGCAAGGCCACGAAGGAATTCGAGTTCAAGCCCTTCTGGGGCTGCGACCTCCAGAGCGAGCATGAGAAATACCTGACCGAGGAGGTCTACCACGGACCGGTCATCGTCACCGGCTATCCGAAGGAGATCAAGGCCTTCTACATGAAACTGAACGACGACGGGAAGACCGTCCGCGCCATGGACGTCCTGGTGCCGAGGCTCGGCGAGATCATCGGGGGAAGCGAGAGGGAAGACCGCCTCGATGTCCTCGAGGCCAAGATCGTCGGCATGGGCCTCAAGCCCGAGGACTACTGGTGGTACCTGGACCTTCGGCGCTACGGCACGGTGCCCCATGCCGGTTTCGGTCTGGGATTCGAGCGCGTCATCCAATACGTCACCGGAATGGCGAACATCCGCGACGTCATCCCCTATCCGCGAGCCGTCAAGCTCGCCGATTTTTAGCCGCTTGGAGGAAAATTTGCTGTTCGCGACATCAATCGATAATAATCACAAAAAAACCATGCCCGCGCTCCATCCGGCTTCGTTTCGTCTCTCACGATGCCTCCGAGCAATTTCACGACCCGTCCTCCTCGCCGCCGCGCTCGCGACGGCCGGCCAAGCGATGTTCGCGGTCAGGGCCGAAGCGGCGAACCTGAACGCCAGGTCTGCTATCCTGATCGACTTCGCGAACGGCGAGGCCCTCTACGAAAAGAATCCGGACATGCCGATTCAGCCGGCGTCGCTGACCAAGATGATGACCCTGCACCTGGCCTACAAGGCCCTGGACGCTGGCACCATCCACCGCGACGACTACGTCACGATCACCAGGGAAATGTGCGCGATGCCCCCGGGATCGTCCCTGATGCCCCTCGCCGTCGGGGAACGGGTCACGGTAAAGCAGCTCATGCTCGGCATGGCCGTCGTTTCCGGCAACGATTCCGCCTACGCCCTCGCCATCTACATCGCCGGTTCGGTCAAGGCCTTCGCGGCGATGATGAACGCCGAAGCCGCGTCGATGGGCTACAAGGTCATGCACTTCGTCGAACCCTCCGGGATCAGCGAAAAGAACATGGTGACCGCTCGCGAGTACGCCGACTTCTGCCGGCGCTACCTCATCATGCACCCGGAGTCCATAGACGAGCTCCACTCGGTCAGGCAGCTCGATTTCCCCCTCCCCGTCAACCTGCCGCTCGACAAATCCGGCCAGGTCAGGACCCTTCACCAGCTCAACCGGAACATGCTGCTCTGGGACTACGAGGGCTGCGACGGGCTCAAGACCGGCTATATCGTCGAATCGGGCTACAACATCGCGCTGACCGCGAAGCGGGGCGACACCAGGCTGATCGCGGTCACCCTCGGCGGCACCGGCCATGGCTACTACGGCGGCTACGCGACCCGGGCAAGGGACGGTCAGATCCTCCTCGACTACGGTTTCGCGAACTACGTTACCGTGAAGCCCGAGATCACCCGGATGACCCCGGTCAGGGTATGGAAGGGAACCCTGGACGAAATCGTGCCGGTTCCGGGCGAAAGCCTCGATTACACCCTGGAGCGTAACAAGGCCGACAGCCTTACCGTCCGCGTCGAGAAGAGTCCGTCCGTGATAGCCCCCATCCGCCAGGGCGAAAAGCTCGGCTCCCTTGTCTATTCCGTGGGCGGCGTGGATGTACGGACCGTTCCCCTCGTCGCCCAGTTCCCGGTAGGACAGGCGGGATTCTTCAAGCGGCTCTGGCACTCGGTACTCATGATCTTCCAGTCCTAGCCATGTATGAACTTTCCGACAAGGATTCGACGGCCGCCTTCCAGCCCAAGCTGGATGCCGACGGCCGGTCTCACGCCGACGAAGTCCTCTTTTCTCGGCGCCTCGAAAGCCTCAATCGGATCAGTCTCGAACTCGCCGCCGCCCCTTCGCGGGATGAGCTCTGCAAGATAGCCGTCAAAAACGGACGGAGACGGCTCGGCTTCGACCGGCTCTCCATCTGGTTCATCGATTCAGACGACCCTTCGAGGTTGAGGGGAACCTGGGGCATCGACGAAAGCGGGGAGCTTCGCGACGAACGCGGGATTCTCGCCTCGATCGATGCCGTCTACCTCTACGCCAGCTGTCCCGAAAGCGAGATCGCACCGGCGTTATTCAACGATGTGGACCTCTACGACGGAGAGAACCGCGTCATCGGACGGGGGGATCGCTGCATCGCGCCGATCAGGCACGGCCGCTCGGTCGTCGGGTGCATCGACTTCGACAACCTCCTGTCCGGAAAACCGATCCTCGAGCTGCAGCGGGAGCTCATCCAGCTCTACGCACGGGTCGTCGGGCAACTCACCGGGCTCAAGGCGGCCGAGGAGAAACTGAGGCGCAGCGAGGAACGATACCGGTTCATGACCGAGCACATGGCCGACATCATCTGGCAGGCCGACAGGCGATTCATACTCACCTACGTGAGTCCTTCGGACAAGGCAGTGCGGGGTTTCGACGCCGACGAGGTCATCGGCAAGCCGATCTTCAGCTTCCTGACCCCCGAGGGCATCAACACCCTGAACTTTCTCAACCAGAAGCGTGAACGCGAGGATTCGGCCGGAATCCCGATGAAATCCACGCCCTACGAGCTTCAGATGAAGCGGAAGGACGGATCCCTCGTCTGGGTCGAGGTCCTCGTGAACCCGGTATACGACGCCGAAGGAAAGCTCGACGGCTTTCTCGGCGTCACCCGCGATATCTCGAAACGCAAGAAATCCCTGTAACCCCTATCGAATCGCATCCAGGTAGGCGGCGACCGATTCCCTCTTTTCGGCCTCGGCGGCCAGACCCGAGCCGCGGAGGAACCGCGCCATCGCCCTCGCCGAATCGGCGGGGTAGCTTCCCGCGTTCAGCGGCAGGGTCGGCCTGGCACCCGCGATCCCCGGAAGCACGTAGAAGATCGAGGTGTAGCTGCGGAGACGGGGGGAAGCACCCGCCGCGACCAGGTATTTGACGAGCTCGAGGTTTCCCGAAAGCGCCGCGCAATGCAGAACGGACCAGTTGCCGTCCTCCGTCGCCCCGACATCGGCCTTTTTCTCGACCAGGTAGGTGGCCGCATTGAGGTCGCCCTGTCTGGCCGCCAGCATGAGGGGGGTCATGCCGTCGTCGGTCCGGGAATCCACCTCGGCGCCCTTGCCGACGAGGAGGCCGATCGCCTTCGCGTCGCCGTTCAGGGCCGCGTAGTGGATCGGGGCATAGCCGGCCGAATCGAGGGCCCTGAAATCGGCGTGGTGGGCGATCAACCACTCCATCATGGCGACCTCGTCCCGCTCGGCGTAGAACTGCATCGGCGTCCTGGTTTCCTCCGGCGAAAAGGCCGCGGCGGGACCCGAGCCCGCCATCGTCCTCAGCCGAGGCTCGTAGCTGACGGCCAAGTCCGGGTCCACCCCCTTCTCGATCGCCTGGCGCACGATGTTCGCCGATCCCTCGAGCATCGCGTAGGAAAAGGCCGAAACCGTCCAAGGTCCGCCCGAACCGGCAAGCTTTCCATAGCGTAGGACGAAAGAGGTGTAGGCGAAGGAATCGATGTATGAAAGATGATTGCGGGAAAGGACGAGGTCGGTGCATGACGCGCTGCCCGCCGAGAGGCACACGGGAAGCAGGGCGAGACCGGCGGCGGCCTCGCCGCCGAGTGCGTTCTCGAATCCGGCCGGATCGTCGGCGACCGCGAAATAGCCGGCGTTCCGATAGGCGTCGGGGAGCTTCATCCGCCTTTCGGCCGGCAGGCTCCCGTTATAGCTCAGGATGAAACGAAAAAGCCTGGCCTCCGCAGGGGTAAACGAGCCCATCCTCATCGCGGCGAGTTCGAGGGCGTTCGCCGATACCGGTGCGAGGGAGCCGTCGGTACCCACAAAGGGTTTTCCGAGGTCGGCGCCTTTCGAAAGGAGGAGGGCCATCATCGCCGTGTCGTCCCGGAAAAAGGCGACCTGGATCGGGGTCAGTACCTGAAAATCGTATTCGGCCGAAGAATCGAGCTTGTCCTCCGGTGAGAGCCGGGCGAAAAACGGATTGACGATCACGATGACCGAATCGAGACGGAGTAGCCTTTCGGCGTCGGATCCTTTCGCCATGATCCTCGCCACGGTTGCGGCATCTCCCGATCTCAGGGCCGCAAGAAGGGCGGGATCCGACACCGCCGACGCGTCGGTCGAAACCAGAGCCGAATCGTCAGAGGCGGTCCCTGAAGTCGAGGAAACCGAATTCTGGGCATGAAAGGAAGCCGCGAGGCCGAGGAGGATGGCGGCGGTCGAGAAAAATCTGATCGATGATTTCATATACTCGAGGATACGCGAACCCCGTTTCAGGCGCAACCGTCTCATCAACAAGCTTCGGGACAGTTGATGCTCAACGATTTTTCATCAACAAGCTTCGGGACAATTTTACTTTTTCAAAAATATCATCTTGATATATATTCTTTTGATATATATCTTCCTGTCATGGCCAAAGAAAACCGTACCAAATTCGTCATTCTGGGATTCCTGGACGCGATGCCGATGTCCGGCTACGACATCAAGAAGATCAGCGCGAGAAGCATCGCGCACTTCTGGAACGAGGATTACGGTCACATCTATCCCACCCTCCGTTCCCTCGTCGCCGAGGGGTTCGCCGTGAAGACGGTGGAAGCGGGAGACGGCAAGCCCGACCGCCACGTCTACGCGATCACCGAATCGGGACGAAAGGAGCTCGCCCGCTGGCTCGCCATGGACCCGGGCCGGCCCAACCTCCGCATCGAACTCCTCCTCAAGGTTTTCCTCGGCGCGAGGATGGATCCGAAACGGCTCATCGAGATGCTCGAGGAAGAGGAAAGGCAATGCCTCGCCACGCTTGCCGAGTACGATGAAACGGAAGCCCATCTCAAGTCGGAGGTAGCCAGGGGAAGCGAGTGGGCGCGGTACGAAAAATTTCAGCTCATGAGCCTCAGGTACGGCCAACGCTACAGCCGTTCGGTCGCCGAATGGTGCCGGGAATCGATTCAGGAACTGCGCGCCGCGGAAAATCCGGACGCGAAGCGATAGGGAACCCGTCCGGGACAAAAATGTCCGGACGGGAACGCCGGGTGCCAAGCACCCGCGGATACATGGTATCCAAAGGAGAGGAACATGAAGATCGTCGTATTGGGCGGCAGCCCGAAGGGAGAAACCAGCGTCACCATGCAGTACGTGCGCTGGATCGTCAAAAGCTTTCCGGAACATGAGTTCGACGTGAGGCAGGTGGCCCAGGGAATCACCGCCCTCGAAAAGAGCGATGAACGGCTCGCTGAGGTCATCGGATCGGTGGAAGAGGCCGAGGCCGTGATCTGGGCCTTTCCCCTCTACGTCTACACGGTGTGCTCGCAGTACAAGCGCTTCATCGAGCTCATCCATGAGCGGAAAATGGAAGGGGCTTTTTCGGGCAAGTACGCGGCGAGCCTTTCCACCTCCATCCATTTCTACGACCACACCGCCCACAACTATATCGCGGAGGTTTCCGAAGATCTCGGCATGAACTTCACCGGTTCCTTCTCTCCCAAGATGGACGACATTCTCCAGCCGGAGTGCCGGAGGCAGCTCGAGCTGTTCGCCGGGGAATTGATCGATGCGGCGTCGCGCCGCCTCCCCCTGCCCCGCCGTTCGAGTCCCCTTCCCGCCTACGTCCCGGCCTCGCCCCGCAGCCTTCCGGTTGGCGATGCACGGGTAGCGACCGGGAAGCGGGTCGCGGTGATCGTCGACTATCCCGAGGGAAACGCGGGAGCGATGGCGAGGCGGTTCGCCTCGAAACTGCAGGGCGACGTCGACCTGATCGAGCTGCCCTCGATCGACATCAAGGGCGGATGCCTCGGCTGCCTTCGCTGCGGAAGGAACAACCGGTGCGCGTGGGAAGGAAAGGACGGTTTCATAGAAACCTACCGCACGAGGATCAAGACGGCCGACATCATCGTCTACGCGGGCACCGTGAGGGACAGGGCCCTCTCGGCCCGATGGAAGACCTACCTCGACCGCTCCTTTTTCAACACCCACCAGCGGAGCCTCCAGGGGAAGCAGTTCGTCTTTCTCGTTGCCGGACCCCTCTCGGCCATGACCAACCTGAGGGAGACCCTCTCCGCCTACGTCGAGTGGCAGGGCTCGAATATCGTGGATTTCGTCTCGGACGAGGTCCCCGATTCCCCTTCCCTCGAGGCCATCATCGACGCGACGGCGGCCAGGGCTGTCGCCGCGGCCGAGGCGGCCGCGTTCAAACCGGTCACCTTCAGGGGGGTCGCGGGCATGAAGGTCTTCCGCGACGATGTCTACGGCGGACTCAGGATCGTCTTCAAGGGGGACCACCGGGAGTACCGAAGGACAGGCGTCTACGATTTCCCGACGAGGAAGATCTTCGTGCGGTTGGCCGTGTGGCTCGGATACTGGATCACCTCGATACCCTTCATCTACCGCGGCATGATGAAGGACTTCCCCAAACGGATGATCAGATCCTACCAACCCCTGTTCAAGAAATAATAGCGCTTCTTGACATCGGCATGAGCCATTGCCGATACTGGTATGGAATCGTCCTTCGATTCGAAATGATTCGACTAACAGGGGGGAGAATGAAAAAGGGTATCGCTCTTTTTTTCCTGGCATTTATCGTCATGATTACGATGGGCTGTGCGTTCACGATTCCGCTCGCGGTGACGTCCAATCCGATCGGTCGGAAAATGGGAACGTCGGAGATATCGCTGCTGTTCAACGTGATCCCGCTCAAGAACGACGCCGGCGTCCTGGCGGCGGCGAGAAACGGCGGGATCGTGACGATCTCGACCGTCGACATCAAAAGAAGCTGGTGGGTCATCGGGACGACGATCACGACGATCGTTTCGGGCGACTGACAATGGAAGCGGGGAATCGAAGGATTTCCCCGCTTGGAGTAAAAACAGGGCAATTCCGCGGGAATTGCCGAAGTCGGATCCAGGAGCACAAGGTTCCAGGATCCGACTCATGGATGCAGCATGAAAAAACGCGCCCTTCTGGTAGGCCTCGCCTTTCTACTGGTTTCCTGTTCGACGACGGCGCCGCTCCAGGTCCTGTTCATTCGGAACGGCGTTCTTCAGTACTATCTTCCCGAAGCCGAGACGACGATCCCTGGATTTTCCCTGTCGCTGGATCTGAACTTCAGGGACGATCCCGAGCTCGAATCGCCGGTCACCGTAAACTACTCGCTCCGTTCCCTTCCCGGCCGGCCCAAGATCCCGACCGATCAGTTTTTTCTCACCGAAAAAGGCACGAGAATAGCGTTGGAATCGAACGGAATTCTCTACCAGCTCCCCGGCAAGGGCCTTACCCGCATGACGACGGCAATGAGCCGGGAGAAACTCGAAACCCTGCTTGACGAAAGGGCGGCGCGTTTCGTGGTGGAACTTCCCGAGGCGAAAAGCGTTTCCTTCCCCATTCCGAACGGCATGAAGCAGAACCTGGAAAGCCTCAGGGAAAACGTCCTCAGATGACGATCCTGCTGCTTGCCCTTCTTGCGCTCGCCAACCCCGCCGTCGACGCGACGCCCGCGAACCAATCTTTCGGCTACGGCGATTTTTCCTTCATGCCGCCGAGAGGCTGGGAAGCCGTGACCCTCGACGACCTAAAAAGATCGGGAACGACGCGGTCCATCCGGACGGGGGAGACCCTGGCAGCCTATTCCTACGCCTCGGGCAAGGCTGTCCTCGTCGTCAGCGCGGCGAAAGGAAAGAAGGGCGATGCCCGAGCCATGATAGGAACCATCGGCGAGAACCTCCGCTCGGGAGGCTTCTCGCAAATCCAGTATGACGACATTCCCGCCGCCAACCTCATGCTGCCTTCGCTTCGAGCCATCGACAAGGATTACGTCCTCATCAAGTCGGCGATCGGCCTCAGAGACGGTACCGTCATGATCCTGGACTACCTCGTCGTTCGGGATGTCTTCAATGAGACCGCCCGGGCGATCCAGGACAGCGTCGTCTCGGTCAGGACGAGGTAGAGAACGCACACCGATTCCGATCGGCCGCTCTTGACAGGTGAATACGGCGGAACAATATTTACCTCGTCGGCTTATGCCTCCAAACCAATCAGTAAGGAAAAGTAAGCCGAATGAGCCGGCTCCCCTGAATTAAGCGAGGAAAGTCCGGCTGCCACAAACAGCTTCGATCAGGGGATCGAAAAAAACGGGGGTGTCTCATGAAAAGGATTCTTGTTTTCGGTTCGTGCGTGCTGTTGGCCGTCCTCTGCGCCTGTACCCTGCCGACCGATACCGCCAAGTCGGTCAAATCGAAACTGAAGTACACCAACTTCCCGTCCCTTCCCGGGACGACCTGGACGGGTTCCGGCGTCGCTTCATCCATCACCAAGTGGGTCACCACCCCGGGCTCGAACAGCTCGGAAGTGGACACGACCATCCCGCTCAAGAACCAGAGTTCCTCGCTGACCTTCAGCGCGCTGACCAACGGTTCGGGCACCTTCACCCTCGTCAACACCTATAGTTACGACGCGAACTTCGACAGCACCTTAGTAAGCGACGATCAGCGATACTCCACGAGTTCCACATACTACAGCTCCCCGGGACTCGATACCTCGACCATCTATACGGAGTATTCCACCGACCATTGGTACGGCAGGACGGTCGGCACGACAGCCCTCGGTTCGAAATATAACGGAAGGACGGTCTACCCGGTAACGTACACCAGTCACTCGAATTATTCGGGCAAATCCTACCAAGTCGATACCTACACGGGAACCTACCGACTCTCGAGCGCGAGCGATCCGCTCGATGCCTCCGGTTATCCGGTTATGACCTTCACCTCTGTAGTATCCGTCACAACTAACTATAATACGTCCATCACGCAGGACGCCTCCGCCGCGACCCCAACGACATCGACGACGACGACCAACTATTTGGCCTCGATCTCGCCGGCCATGCCCAAGTTCACGCAGGCCGTCGATACGACGGGCAAGACGATCTATATCCTCACCGATATGAACATCGGCTCCACCAGCCTCCTCGATAAACTCGAATTCCTGAGCTATTCGAAACCGTAGGAAAAAGCCGGTCGCCGTCCCCATCCCTCGGCGACCGGCCTTTCGCGGGATTTTCCTTCCTTCGTTTGAAACTCTCATCTCCATATGGTCTGCTCTTCCTCATCATTTTTTGACAATTCCCGTTCGGGACCCTACAGTTTATGGCAATGTGGAGATACGCCATGACTTCCATCAGGACAAAACTGCTCGCGTGGATTCTGCCTCTCATCTTCATCTCCCTTGGCGCCTATTTCACGGTTTCGCGAATTTCGATCAACGGCGCGATGACGGAACTCGCCTATCATGACGCCTCTGAACTCGCCGAGCGCTATGCGGCCAAACTCGAATCGACCCTGATTCCGACCGTCACCATCGCGAAAATAGAGGGAAAAGCCTTCGAGTCACTGAGGGATGTAGGCGCCACGGACCGGAAGGCGGGCACGGGCCTCCTGACCTCCTGGCTCAAGGACAATGGCTTCATCTACGGACTTTGGGTGGTTTTCGAACCGAACGCCTGGGATGGCCACGACAAGGCCTTCGCCAACCGTGAGGGCTTCGATTCGAGCGGCCGATTCAGGCCTTACGTCTACCGGGAAGGGACCACGATAACCTACACGACCTGCGATGATTCCGATACCGGGGACTATTACCAGAACATCAGGAAGAATCCGAAACTCCAGCTTCTCGAACCTTACCTTGACACCGTCAATTCCCAAACCGGAGAACAGGTCCTGATGACATCGGTCGGCCTTCCCCTCAAGGACGAAGCCGGCAATTTCATCGGGGCGGCCGGATGCGACATCACCCTCACGACCTTCAAGGATCTGGTTTCCGATTTCTCGCTCTACAAAACAGGCTTCGCGACGATCGTATCCACCGGCGGTTCCTACATCGTGAACCCGGTGCCGGAGCTGGTGATGAAGAACCTGAAGGAAGTCGATTCACCCGCCGGATACGAACGGTTTTCAGGCGCCGTTGCCGGAAAAGCCGGGAGCGTGGCCGACTTCTACCCGCCGCTCAAACGGACCCTCTACCGCGTGTATGCGCCCGTGTCCTTTCCCGGAACGGACCAACGGTACGTCTTCATTGCGAACGTTCCGTTGGATGAAATACTCGCGGCGCCGGCGCTCCTGCTCAGGACGGAGGCCATCTCCTTTTTGGCCATCCTCATCGTCCTGACCCTCCTGGTCGTCCTCATCGCCAACCGGATTTCGCGGCCGATCCGATCCCTCACCGAGCGCCTTGCAGTCATAGCCACCGGGGACCTCACCTCGGACATAACCGTCTCAGGACGGGACGAGACGGCCAGGATGGCCGAGGAGATGAACAAGTTGACCTCGGCCTTCAACGGCATGATCAAGGCGATCAAGGGCTCGACCTGCAAGCTTTCCTTCGTTGGAACCGACCTCGCCACGGACATGGATGAAACCGCCAAGGCCGTCAGGAACATCAACACGAGCATCGAATCGATGCACGGCCTGGTAGGAACCGAACGAAACGATGTCGCCCGCACCTCCGAATCGGTTTCGCGAATCACCGAGGAAATGGACGCCTTCGGCCGTCTGATCGAAGAGGACCGAAACGGAGTCGCCCTTTCGTCCTCGGCCATCGAGGAGATGATCGCGAATGTCGCTTCGGTAACCCGCACGATCGATCAGGTCGAGGAAAAGACCGAAGGACTCATCGAAGCGTCGGTCAAGGGGCGGGACACCTACGAAAAAACCGCCGATCTCATCCGCAAGGTCGCGAGAGAGTCGGAGACCCTGCTGGAAACGAACGAAATCATCTCCCAGGTCGCAAACCAGACGAACCTCCTTGCCATGAACGCCGCGATCGAAGCGGCGCATGCGGGAGCGGCCGGCCGGGGATTTTCCGTCGTCGCCGACGAAATCCGCAAGCTGTCCGAGACCACGGCGGCCCAGGCTGACGAATCGGAACGGAATATCAGGGAAATCATGGGATACATCTCCGGCATCGTCGCCTCGTCGGACGAGCAGGGTTCGGCCTTCGGAGAGATCGCAATGGACATCGATCGAGTCGGCAATATGGTCGCCGAGGTGAAAAGCGCGATGACCGAGCAGAACGAGGGCTCCCAGCAGATCATCGAAGCGATCAAGAAGATAAAGGAAGTGACCCAGAGCATCCAGGAATCGGCGGAACGGATCCGAGACGAGAACGAGCAGATCCGCGTTCGGGTCGGAGACCTTTCCGCCTCGAGCGAGAAGATCGGGGGAAGCATGGTGGAGATCGGCACCGGGACGGCGGGAATCGCCGGGGCGGTGGAACGCATCAACGGCACGAGCATCGCCAACCGCGAAGCGATCGAGAAGGTCATCGAGGAAACGGGACGATTCAAGACGCGAGGGAGCGAAGGTTGCACCTAGTTCCTCGAAGCTTGTTGGTGCGAAAGGATCGCCCTTCAGTCCAGCTTTTCGGGACGGGAACCGGCATCGGGACGGTCCTCCTCCTCGGTGCCTTCCGAGCCGCCGAAGCCGTTGAGCCCGCCGGGAACGATCTGGTCGACCACCCTCCCCGGCCTTTCCTGGTAGCCGGGTTTGTCCGGCATGTGCATGATATCGCGAGCCTTCGAGCCGTTCGCCGGCCCGACGATCCCCCTCTCCTCCATCAGCTCCACCAGGCGCGCCGCGCGGTTGTAACCGATCTTGAGCCTGCGCTGGAGGTAGCTCGCCGAGGCTTTTCCCGCCTGCATGACGATTTCGAGGGCCTTGTCCATCAGCGGATCGTCCCCATCCTGGTCGAATAGGCTCGCCTCGCTTTCCTCCTCCTCGTCGTCGAAGAAAATCTCCTCGTCGATGTACTCGGGCTCCCCGAGGGTCTTTACGTACTCGACTGCCTTCTCCACCTCCTCCTCGGAGATGTACGCGCCCTGGAGCCGGACCGGGAAGGGGTCCCAGGCCGAAGCGAAGAGCATGTCGCCGCGGCCGAGGAGCTTCTCGGCCCCGACCGCGTCGATGATGATCCGGCTGTCCATCTTGCTCGCCACCATGAAGGCGATGCGGCTGGGGATGTTCGCCTTGATGAGGCCGGTGATGACGTCGATCGAGGGACGCTGGGTGGCGAGTACCAGGTGGATGCCGACGGCCCTCGACATGGCGGCGAGCCTCGCGAGGGTGCTCTCGAGCTCCTTTCCGGTCAGTGCCATGAGGTCGGCGAACTCGTCGATGATGACGACGATGTACGGGATCTTCTCCTGCATGAGATTCCGTTCCTTGATCCGCCTGTTGTAGCTCCTGATGTCGCGGACGCCGAGCTTGTCGAGCATCGAGTAGCGCCTCTCCATCTCGTAGATGCAGTACTGCAGGGCCTGGTAGGCCCGCTTGGGTTCGGTGATGACCGGGGTCATCAGATGCGGGATGTCGTTGTAGAGCTTCAGTTCAACAATCTTCGGGTCAATCAGGATGAGCTTCACGTCGTCGGGAGAGCGCTTATAGAGAATCGAAAGAATGATCGAATTGACGCAGACAGATTTCCCCGAGCCGGTGGAACCGGCGATGAGGAGATGGGGGGTCTGGATGAGGTCGATCGCCTGGGCCTCCCCGGCGATGTCCTTGCCGAGCATGACCGGGATCTCCATCTTCTTGCCGTTGAGCCCCTCGTTCTCGATAAGCTCGCGGAAGCTGACGATCGCCCGGTGGCGGTTGGGCACCTCGATGCCGACGGCGTGCTTGCCCGGGATCGGGGCGACGATCCGGACGCTCGATGCGGCCAGGCGCAGGGCGATGTTGTCCGAAAGGTTCACGATCTTCGAGAGCTTCACGCCGGGGGCCGGAAGAAGTTCGAACAGGGTGATGACCGGCCCCTTGCGGATCCCGGTCACCTCGGCGTTGATGTGGAACTCAGCCAGGGTCTCGCGGAGCACGACGGCAGCCTGCCTCGTCGCCTCGTCGATGATCCAGTACTGGCCGTCAGGATACTGGTTGAGGATCCCCTCGACCGGCACCACGTAGCCCTTTTTCGATGGTTTCCAGAGCCTGGCGATGATGCCTGCCGGCGGGATCGGGGCCTGGGGCAGGGTCCGGTAATCGGGCACGGGAAGGCCGTCCTTGGCGAAGGCCGAGACCTCGAGCCCAGGCGCCTTCCCGGCCTCGCCCGTTTCCAGGGTGGCCGCCTTTTCGCCGTCGCGAACCGGCTTGTCGGTCGGCTGGGGTTCGACGGCGGGGTTTCGCGGCTCGACGGCGGGGGTCGAAGAAACCAATCCGGAGGTCGGAAGAACCGATTCGGCATGCCGAGGGTCGGTGTCGGAGTGCGGCGGGACCGATTCGGCGCCTGAAGTTTCGATGCCGGGGGTCCGAGCTTCGCCGCCGGAGTTCGGCGGAATCGAGCCGGGGTCCTGCGGTTCGACGGCCGGGGGGAGCTCGGGCGCGATGGGATCGGCGGAATCGTCCTCATCCGGGACGTCTCCTTCGTCCAGTTCATCCTCAGATTCTCCATCGAGGGGCTCGAGGTAGGCTTCGTCATCGTCCGATCCGGCCGATTCAACGGGTTCGGCTGATCCGCGCAAAACGCTCCGGAGGTCGGGGACGGGGGGCAGGATCGGCATGCCCGACTCGTCCCGTGACGAGTCGTCGGCTCTCGCGAGACCGGAGGACGAATCCTGTCCGATTCGGGTTTCGACCGCCGCCGACCTTCGCGAATCCTCGAGCAAGCCCGTCCGCCTCGGCCCGGTCAGGATGCGACCTTCCGCGGAATCGTCCCGTTCATCGGCCCGCCTCTCGATGAAGAACTTGAGCTGGGCCATGAGGACGAGCTCGAGGGCGGCGACCAGGAAAACGGCGATGGTCGCCTCGGTGCGGCCCAGGGCCTCGATCCACGATATGTCAGCGAAGGAGGATTCGTCGAAGGTGATGCGGCACGCGAAGGCGAGCGTCAGAAAGGGAATGGCCGCGAGGGCGAGAAGGGCGACGTCGGCGTACGAATGGCGGTGTTTCAGCAGCACGAGGCCGGCACCGGCCAGGTATGCGGGAAGGAGGACGGATGCCCATGAAAAGCTCGAAAAGAGGAAAGCCCCGACCCCGCGCAACGGTTCCCATCGATCGGGGAAGCCACCCGGAACGGGGAGGGATACCAGGTACACGGCAAGGGCCAGGCCACACGAGGCGGCGGCGATAAAGACGAGGATGGCGGCCGCGAGGGCCGCGGCTGAACGCTCGATGTGGATCGTCATGCCGGTACGAATTCTCCTTGGGTTCACGCGATGGGCCGGTTCATCCGTCGGTGCCGTTTCCGGCCCGACTGCGAAATCGCCCGCGTTCGCACGGACCCGACTTGTTATTATCGGCGGAACGGGCGATCCCGTTAAGGGGCCACCGCGGCCTCGCCGCCGAGAACCTCGCGGACGGACTGGGCGGCCGACTTGCCGTAGTAGAGGTACCCGTAATACGCCCCCGCCGAAAGCACGGACCGGCCGTACTCCCGGGTTTCCTCGAGGGGAACCGTCTCGAGCAGCAGGTCGGGGGGGAGGCCCGGCGAGGCCTGGATCCAGCGTTTGACCCGGTTGGGGCCGCCGTTGTACCCGAGGATGGCGAGAAGCGGCCTTCCCCCGGCCATTCCGATGAGATCCTTGAGATAGAAGGCTCCGATGGCGAGATTCGTCGACGGATCGGTCAGGTCGGGGCTGGATATCCCGAGATAATCCGCGACGAACCGGGCAGTCGAAGGCATGAGCTGGGAAAGCCCGACGGCGCCCGCGTGGGAGACGATGGCCGGCCTGAAATAGCTTTCCGATTTGATCAGGCCGTAGAACAGGTTTTCGGGAAGCCCGTTCTTCGAGGAAGCCTCCTGGGCTTCGCTCTTGAATGGGCGGGGATAGAGCAGTATGAGATCGTTCCGGTCCAGCTCGAAGTCACCCCGAGAGGCGAGACGATCCATGAACCGCATCGAGTCGGAATAGTTCGAAAGGGAGGCGAGCCGGGTGCTCCAGGCGACAATCTCGCGGGCCGAAAGAACACCGAAATAGGGAACGGCCTCGGGATAGGCGTATTTCGACAGCCCGTACTTGAAAAACCCCTCGACATAGCTTTCGGCTCCCGACGGGAGGGGCGCTGCCGGCTGGGGCGGGGGAGCGAAGACCGAAAGTGGATCGACAGCCGGGGCGGAATCCCCGGCCAGAGAGCGAAGATCGGAAGGCTCGGCCTTGTCGGCATCGAGATCGCGGGTATCAGCCAATTCCAGGGGCGCGTCGAGCCTCCACGCGCTCAGCATCCGGTAATAGGGGGCCGACTCGAGAGCGAGGGCCTTCCGATAGTAGCGTCCGGCCGTTTCGGGAAAGGAACGGGGAAAGATGAAACCGGGAACGTCCCCCTGGTTCTTCAGCACGAGGGAAACCGGGGTCCTGTCCTCGAGATAGCCGAGCTCGTAGGCCCTGCCGACGATGTAGGCCAGCCTTGCCTGCATGGTTTCGGATGCCTTCCCGTCGATCAGGGAAAAGAGGGTTTTCAGCGCCGGCCAATTCTTGTCGCCCGACAATCTGATGCAGAACCGGTCGAGGATGTCGGAAAAGAACTTGGGATTTCCCCAGCTTCCCGCAAATCGTTCGATGTAGGGGAAGGAAGCCTCAGGCGAGGTGCGAGAGGCCGCGTCGATCGTATACCACATCACCGCGTCGCGGTTGGTCCTGTCGGGGGCGACGAGGAGGGCGCGGGAAAACGCATCGATCGCTTCGGGGTACTTTCCGAGGGCGACAAGCATCTTCCCCTCGTAAAAATAGCAGATAAACCGGTTCTGGATGGATGCCGGGTCCTTCCGTGCGAGAAGGGAATCGGCGATCGCGGCGAAGAGGGGAACCCCGTCCTTCGACATCCCCCCGTAGAGGTAGGCCTTCCCCGCATCCTGGAAGAGGAGGGGGTACTTGAGAACGAGGGGACTCGGATCGGGAATCCTCCTGGACTTGGTTGAATCGAGTTTCCATCTCCCGACGAGGTAGGCGAAGATCTCGGCAGCCTTTCCGTATTCCCGCTCGGCGATGAACTCTCGGCCCTTGATCGCCCTCACGTCGTTCGGCTTGAACGCCTCGTCCTTTCCGTCGGACTGTGCGAGAAAATCGTAGGCGAACCGATGGGCGGGGGCGTAGGGACGGGTGAAAAACAAGTCGGTGAAAAGCCCGGTCCAGCCCTGGGCCCCCAATCGGGCAGAGGCGACCGCCTCGTAGGCGCGGAGCATCGCCTCGGATTCCGGATCGAGAGACGGGATTTGCCTGACGGCGGTACGCGCCCTCCTGACGAGCTCGGCGTCGCGCTGCTCGATGAACAGGGCCTTCAGAAGGCTTTCGTAGCCCTTGAAGGTTGCGGGAAGGGCCTCGATATACTTCTGGGAAAACTGTTCGAGCTCGTCTGCCGATCCGGAGGCCTGCGCGTCGTTTCCGTAGAGTTCGAGGAGACGGAGCCCCGCCCTGGTTTTCCAGATGCCCGAGGAATTGTTCCAGGCGAGGGTAAGCATGGCGCGTTCGCCCTCGACATTGTCGGCATCCCTGAAATAGTAGGAAAGGTAATAGGGCGCTTCTGTCCCGAGGCCGAGGACCTCGGCGTAGCTTTCGGGGTCGGCGGAAAAAATGGAGGTCGTATCGCCGGCCGAGAGCCGTTTGAGAAACTCGTCACGGGAAAGCGAAAACACGCTCTGACCCGCAACGTCCTTCGCCACGACGAGCGAACAGAGCGCGAATGCGGCGAGAACCAGACGACTATGGCTTGGGAAGGAAAACGCTGCTTCCGGTGACGATCCGATCCGGATTCTTGATTTTATTGGCACGGGCGATTTTTCCGAACATCCATGGAGTACCATAATACTCCGCCGAGATATTCCACAATGTATCACCCCAATTCAGTTTGTGCCAGACCCCGGCTTTTCCGGATGGCTGGGCCCTGGGCTTTCCCGGCTTTCGGACAGTCTGGGTTTTCAGGGCTTTCTTCGCGGTTTTTCCCTTTTTAACCGTCGGTTTCTTCACCGTGCCCGCAGCCTTCGGGACCGGGGTCGTCGCCTTTTTCACGGAAGGCGACGGGGAAGCGGGCGGCTTCGCGGCAGGGGTCGCTTGAATCTTCGCGCTTCCGGCCGCGGGGTCGGCGTTTTTCACGGGCAGAGGAGCAGGCGGAACCTTGGCTGCGGAAGCCGGGGAGGCCGGAGGAGGAAGATCGGCGGCTGCGGGAACCGGAGTCGGGGAATTCTGGGCGGCCGGCGGCGGAACGGCGGTTTCGGGTGCAGGGGCTGCGGTCTGGACGTCCGCAGGGGCTTGATCCTGAACCGCCGCCTGGACGGCGGGAGCGGGAGCCGGTTCGGCGACCTGAGGAGCAGGAGGGGCAGGCTGGACGGGTGGAGACGAAACCGCCATGACAACCGAGGGTTTCGACGCGATGGGAAATCGTACGACCCCGAAAATGACGAGGGCGACAAGAACGGCGAGAGCGAAAGCGACGGTTACCAGGGCGATGACGATGACGGGAAGCTTGCGACGGGTTCGGGATGCTTCCTCCGGCTCGTCCGACATCAGGCTTTCGAACTCCCCCGACGCGAGCCCGTCCTGCGAAGCTCCTGAAACCGCTCCGGACGGCTCGAAGGCCGGCTCTCCGCCGCCGGCGGAGAACATGGGCTCGTCTGAGGACGACGCGTCGTTTGCCCCGGTGAAGTCTCCATCGCGAACGCTGGAATCCTCGACCTCAGGAAGGCCCGTTTCAGGGATGCTGAAATCCTCGCTCTCGGGAATACTGAAATCCTCTACCGCGCCGAGAGAAGGCATGGTGGCGGACGCAGGCAGGCCGTCCCCCTCTTCGGGCACGCTGAGATCGCCGTCCACCTCGGGGTTGGCGTCGGAAACGCCAAATCCCTCCATTGCGGGAAGGTTGTCGTCGGAAACGCCGAATCCCTCGTCTGCGACG
>DBTK01000003.1:2731-3210 GCA_002307015.1 Spirochaetaceae bacterium UBA1318 | reverse complement strand
CGAGGTCAAGCACGGCCTCATCCCCCAGGCCCAGCGGGAGCTCGCCGAGGTTTCCGAGAAGCTCCAGGAATCCTCGGGAGCCAACCGCCTCCTCCGCGAGGAGGTTTCCGAGGAGGACATCGCCCGCATCGTCTCGAGCTGGACGGGGATTCCCGTTTCCAAGATGCTCGCGAGCGAGATGCAGAAGTTCGTCGACCTCGAGGCCATCCTCAAGAACCGCGTCGTCGGCCAGGACGCGGCGGTGACCGCCGTCGCCGACGCCATCAGGCGGAACAAGGCCGGGCTCTCTGACCCCAACAAGCCCCTGGGCAGCTTCCTTTTCATCGGCCCGACCGGGGTCGGCAAGACCGAGCTCGCGAAGACCCTCGCCGACTTCCTCTTCAACGACGAGAAGTCGCTGACCCGGATCGACATGAGCGAGTACATGGAAAAGTTCTCCGTCTCCCGCCTCATCGGCGCGCCGCCCGGCTACGTCGGCT
>DBTK01000003.1:0-2472 GCA_002307015.1 Spirochaetaceae bacterium UBA1318 | reverse complement strand
CCGGCTACGTCGGCTACGAGGAGGGGGGCCAGCTCACCGAGGCGGTGAGGCGCAGGCCCTACGGCGTCGTCCTCTTCGACGAGATCGAGAAGGCCCATCCCGAGGTTTTCAACGTCCTCCTCCAGCTCCTGGACGACGGCCGGCTCACCGACGGCCAGGGCCGCCAGGTGGATTTCAAGAACGCCATCGTCATCATGACGAGCAACCTCGGCTCGGACCTGATCCTGGCCTCGGGGTCGAAGTCCCTCGCGGAGCTCAGGCCCAAGATCGACGAGCTCCTGCGGGCGGCCTTCAGGCCCGAGTTCCTGAACCGGATCGACGAGACCATCATGTTCGACCGCCTCGGCAAGGCCCAGATCAGGAGAATCGTCGACATCCAGCTCGCCCGACTCGTGAAGCGGCTCGGCGAGCGCAAGCTCGCCCTCGAGGTGACGGACGGCGCGAAGGACTGGCTCGCCACGGTTGGCTACGATCCCCAGTTCGGCGCCCGTCCCCTCAAGCGCGCCGTGCAGTCGGAGGTGGAAAATCCCCTCGCCAAGCGCCTCCTCGCCGGGGAATTCCGGGAGGGCGACACGATCGCGGTGGATGCCGGCAAGGAAGGGCTCGAGTTTACGAAAAAGTGAGCGCCGGGGCGTTCGCTCAGGGGGTGGCAATGAAGGTCGTGATCGCGCCCGATTCGTTCAAGGGCAACATGGGCGCCGCCGAGGTCTGCACGGCTCTCGCCAACGGGCTTCGGGAGGCCGCTCCCGACTGCGAGATCCTCGCGATCCCGCTCGCCGATGGGGGGGAGGGAACGGCCCGGGCCATCACCCTCGCCGCGGGGGGAGAGCTCCGCCGGGCTCTGGTCTCAGGCCCCCTCGGGGATCCCGTGTCGGCCGAGTTCGGCCTCATCGATGAAGGGAAGACGGCCGTGATGGACATCGCGAGCGCCTCGGGGCTGGAACTCGTGGAGAAGGGGAGGCTCGATCCGATGAGGGCCTCATCCTTCGGCTCGGGGGAACTGATCCTCGCCGCCCTGGACTGCCGCGTCGAAAAGATCGTCCTCGGCATCGGCGGGAGCGCGACGGTGGACGGCGGGGCCGGCCTCGCCCAGGCTCTCGGTTTCGACCTGGTCGACGGATCGGGAAGACAGGTAGGGCGGGGCGGCGGGGCCCTCGACTCGGTGAGGGAGGTGAGGTCGGAAGGGGCCGATCCCCGGCTCGGGAAAACCCGGTTCATCATCGCGTGCGACGTCACGAATCCCCTTCTCGGCCCCTCCGGCGCTGCGGCAGTCTTCGGCCCCCAGAAGGGCGCGACGGCGGAAACCGTACCGATCCTCGAGCGGGGCCTCGAACGCCTCGCCGGGGCCTGGAAACGGGCCGGCCTCGCCGACGACGTGACGCAGCCGGGGGACGGAGCGGCCGGGGGAATGGGCGCGGCCCTCCGCATCCTCCTCCACGCCGAGATGAGGTCGGGGGCCCTGGTCGTGATGGAGCATTCGGGATTCTTCCGAGCCCTGGAAAACGCCGATCTGGTGATCACGGGGGAGGGGAAGACCGATTCCCAGACAGCGGGAGGCAAGCTCTGTTCCGTCGTCGCCGGGGAGTGCCGGAAGCGGGGCGTCCCGGTGGCCCTCATCTCGGGCTGCCTCGAGGGCGATGTCCTCGGCTTCCTCTCGACCTACGACTACGCCGTTTCGACATCCTGCGGACAGACGAACCTCGAGGCCATGATGAGGGACGCTCCCCGCGACCTCCGCCTCGCGGCGTCGAACCTCGCGAGGGCCTGGCTCCTGGGCCGGAAGGCGGGAAGCTAGCGGTCCGTCACGAACCGCCCCCAACAAGCTTCGAGGAACTGATGAACCCTCAGGAGGCGGCTACGGCGGCCCCGGTCGGTGTCGGCTTACGCCAGATCCAGCCTCGAAATCCTCGAGCAGGCCTCGATGACGTCCTCCCGGTGCCCGAAGGCGTTGACGCGGAGGTAACCCTCTCCGGCCGAGCCGAAGCCCGAGCCCGGGGTGGTGACGACGTTCGCCTTTTCGAGTATGGCCGCGAAGGCCTCCCAGCTTGTTTTTCCGGGAATCCGGGTCCAGATGTAGGGGGCGTTGTCCCCTCCCCAGGTTTCGAATTTCGCCTCATGGAGGGCCTTCCTGATCAGGGCCGCGTTCTCGAGGTAGAAATCGACGAGGCCGCGCATCTCGACCATACCCTCGTCGGAGAACATGGCGAGGCCGCCCGCCTGGGCGATGTTGGAGGCGCCGTTGAAGAGGGTCGTCACGATGCGGTTCCAGTCGTTCCTGACCGGGGTGCCGTCGTCGTACCTGAGGGCCTCGGGCACCACGGTCCAGCCGAGCCTGACCCCGGTGAAGCCGATGAACTTCGAGAAGGATGAGACCTCGATCGCGACCTCGTCGGCTCCCTCGATTTCGTAGATCGAGCGGGGCAGATCGGGATTCCGGATGAAGCCCGCGTAGGCGGCGTCGAAGAGGATGAT
>DBTK01000148.1:48830-90036 GCA_002307015.1 Spirochaetaceae bacterium UBA1318 | reverse complement strand
GTCTCCGGCGTCTGCGTGTGGAAGACCCTTCTCACCGTCTACGCGGTCGGCGGCCTCTGCTACGGCCTCGCGGGGGCCCTCCTCGCCTCGCGCACGGGCGGCGCCACCAACAACTACGGCATGAGCTACGAGCTGGACGCGATCGCCGCGGCCGTCATCGGCGGAACCTCGCTTACCGCGGGCGGCATCGGAACGATACCCGGAACGATAGTCGGAGCCCTCATCATCGGCGTGCTGAACAATATCCTGGACCTCACGAACGTGTCGGCCTATTGGCAGCAGATCATCAAGGGCGCCATCATCATCGGAGCCGTCGTGCTCGATCAGCGAAAGACCAAGGTTGGCCATTAGCAGACTGCCGGAATGCGCCGGCATCCAACAGTCCTGTAGGCCCCTCGATTTTCGGGAAAGGAGCTTTCATTGTTCGAACAGCTTAATTTCAGGGTCAACTACAACGACGCGGATTATTCCGATCTCGCCTTTCCCGCGGACGACCGGCTGGTTCTCAAGGGGCTCGCCGCGCAGGTGGCCGAGATCGCTGCACGTCCGATCATGGAGGAACGGAAGGGCCTGTGGAAACGGCACAACGCGCTCGAGTCGACGCGGCCGGTAATCCTCTGCGACCCTGAGAACGGGTGGAACGAGATCATCCCCGAAAGCTCCATACGCTGCGTGAACGACGTCGCCCGCCATTGGGAGGATTACCTCAGGAAGCTGGTGTTCTGGGGCGACGAGATGAACGACGATTTCGTCGTCGAGGGGGTGTTCAACATCCCGTATGTGTTCAGGGACACGCAATGGAACGTGGCTGGAAGCCGCAGGGTCGCCACCGAAAAGAAAACGGCCGAGCAGGGAAGGGCCTACCATATCGAGACGGTGCTCGAGGATTTCAGCCAGATCAAGGATCTCGTGAAGCCCGAACTGCGGATCGACGTGGCGGCCTCCGACGCGGTGCTGGACATCGCCCGCGAACTCTTCGACGGCACGCTCGATGTCAGGCGGAAGACCGTCTGGTTCTGGTCCTTCGGCCTGACCGATGACGTCGTTTTTCTCAGGGGCATGGAGCGGCTCATGCTCGATTTCTACGACGAACCCGGGAGCGTCCATGCGCTCATGAAAATCATCGCCGACGGCACGATGGAGAGGCTGGATTTTCTCGAATCGAACGGCCTCCTCTGCCTCAACAACGACGGCTCCTTCGTCGGCTCGGGGGGCATGGGGTTCACCGACTCCCTGCCGGCGAAGGGCTTCGACGGCAGGGTGAGGACAGGAGACATGTGGGGCCTCGCCGAGAGCCAGGTGACGGTCGGCGTATCCCCGGAAATGTTCAGGGAATTCATCTTTCCGTATCAGAAAAAAATCATGGAGAGGTTCGGGCTTACCTGCTACGGATGCTGCGAGCCCATGGACGAACGCTTCGATATCGTCAGGGAAGTCAAGAATCTCAGGCGGGTTTCGGTTTCTCCCTGGGCGAACAGGCGGATCATGGCGGAAAAGCTGGGGCATTCCTACATCTACTCGCTGAAGCCATCGCCGTCCCACCTTGCCATGCCCCATCTGGATGAGGAGCTTATCGGGAAGGATCTGGACGAGATTCTCGAAATAGCGCGGGACAATTGTCTCGAGCTGGTCATGAAGGACAACCATACCCTCGGGAACAATCCCGAGAACATCAAGACCTGGGTCGCGCTCGCTCGGCATCGGATCGAGGCGCTTTGAGGGGCCTTCCCCGGTGGATGCATCGCGAGCCCCGGAATTGCCGTCGGCCGGTCCGGGGACGGAGAACGTTTGCAGATTTTAGAGGAGGATCAGTATGCTGGACAGGAAACGCTTCAGTCTGAATCGGATTATCGCTCCGTCGCTTTCGTTGGCGGGCTTTTATGACCTCGCGATTTCCCTGGGTTTGGGAAAGGTCGAGCTCAGGAACGATATCGGCGGGAGGGACCCGATCGACGATATGATACCCCGGGATGCGGCCCGTCTGGCCGCAGACAAGGGCATCGAAGTCATATCGATCAACGCCCTCCAGAAATTCAACCTGCCCACGGCCAGGGCAAAAGCCTCGGGCGAACTCGACGCCCTGCTCGCCCTGGCCAAGGCTATCGGCTGCAGGGCCATCGTGCTCTGCCCCAACAACGAGGCGAAGGATACGCGGACCCCGGCGGAGAAGGCTCAGGATACCGTGGCCGCCCTCAAGGAGTTTGGCCCGCGTTTCGAAAAAGCCGGCCTCCTCGGCCTCCTCGAGCCCCTCGGTTTCTCGATCTCGTCCCTGGCTTCCCTCGTCGTCGCCCAGGAGGCGATAAAGAAATCCGGTTTCGCCTGCTACCGTGTCGTCCACGATACCTTCCATCATTACATCGGTCCCGAGGACATCGGGATACTGGGCGGGGTCTTCGACGTGGCGAACACCGGACTCGTCCACATCTCGGGAGTGGAAGCCCCTCTGGCGAAAGACGCCCTCCGCGACGAGCATCGCGTCCTCGTCGGTTCCGGCGACGTCATGAAGAACAGGGAGCAGATACGGCGTCTCGACGAACTGGGGTACAAGGGCGATTTTTCCTTCGAACCATTCTCTCCCGCGGTGCAGAACCTCTCTCTCGGGGAGCTGAAGGCCGAGGTGAAGAAAAGTCTGGATTATATCCTCGGGTAGGGAAGGGGCATGCGCGCCGAGGGAAACACCCCCATTTTCGGGCGGGGTGCTTTACATCGGCGAGCCTATTGGCTAGGATAGGTCGATTTCTGCAAACGATTTCAGAAATCGAGAATCGGATGAAGTCGAGCGTCAGCTCGGGAGGGAATCTATGTCGACACCCATCAATGTCGGGATAATCGGAGTCGGCCGGATCGGGAAGATCCACGCCGAGAATATCACCTATTTCATACCTCAGGCCAGACTCGTCGCGATAGCCGACGTCAACATGACCCCGGCCATCGAGGCTTGGGCGAAAGGAATCGGCGTTTCCAAGATCCTCAAGGATCCTGCCGCCTTGCTCGCGGACAAGGACATCGAGGCCGTCCTGATCTGTTCCTCGACGGACACCCATGCGGACCTCGTGATCCAGGCCGCCAAGGCCGGAAAGCACGTCTTCTGCGAAAAGCCCGTCGATCTCACGGTTCCCAAGGTGAAGGCCGCACTCGAGGCGGTCAGGAAGGCCGGCGTGAAGATGCAGGTCGGCTTCAACCGACGCTTCGACCACAATTTCCGCAGGGTCCGCGACCTGGTGGAATCGGGAGCCGTCGGCACACCTCAGGTCATCAAGATCACCTCGCGAGATCCGGCACCGCCCCCTCCCGCCTACGTGGCCGTTTCCGGAGGAATCTTCCTCGACATGACCATCCACGATTTCGACATGGCGCGCTTCCAGGCGGGAAGCGAGGTCGTCGAGGTCTACGCCGCCGGCGCCGTTCTCGTCGATGAAGCCATCGGCAAGGCCGGAGATATCGATACCGCCATCGTGACCCTTCGTTTCGCGAACGGCGCCATCGGCGTCATCGACAATTCTCGCAAGGCCGCCTACGGCTACGACCAGCGCGTGGAGGTCTTCGGCTCCAAGGGCGCTGCGTCCGCCGAGAACGATACCCCGAGCACGGTGAAGCTCTCGAACGAGGCCGGAGTATCGGGTGACAAGCCCCTCTACTTTTTCCTCGAGCGGTACAAGGAGGCCTTCATCGCCGAGATGCGAGCCTTCCTCGACTCGGTCGCCTCGGACAAGCCTTGTTTGGTCACCGGAGAGGACGGGCTCCAGAACCTGCTCGTAGGCCTGGCGGCCAAGAAATCCATCGCCGAGGGCAGGCCGGTCAAGCTCTCGGAGATCAAATAGGGGCGGACCATGCAGTTCAGACATCAAGGATCATTCTCCAGAGGTTACGAGTCCGTAGTGGACCGTTCGGGTCCCAACGCGGACATGCTCATGGATTTCGGCATCCTCACGCTCGCCCCGGGCGGTTCATGGGACGCGGGCAGGGAGGAGGAGCGGGCCCTCCTCCTCATGTCGGGCTCGGTCGAGTTTTTCTGGGACGGCCCGGGCGGACGGGAGGAGAAGTCCTCGGCGGCTCGCACGAGCCTCTTCGACGAGTCCCCCACCGTGCTCCACCTGCCCTCGGGAACTGCCGCACGGGTGGTCGCGGGGAAGGACGGCGCCGAGCTTTCCGTCTCGCGGACGGCCAACGAAAAGCCCTTCCCCGCCAAGCTCTACCTCCCGGCTGATTGCGCGAGCGAGGAGAGGGGGAAGGGAACGATGCACGAGGCGAGCACGAGAATCGTCCGCACGGTCTTCGACGACTCGAACGCGCCGCTTGCCAATCTGGTCATCGGCGAGGTCGTCGGCGCCCCGGGTAAGTGGTCGAGCTATCCGCCCCACCATCATCCCCAGCCCGAGATCTACCATTACCGCTTCCTGCCGGGGAAGGGTTTCGGACTCACGGCCATCGGCGACAACGCCTATATCCTCAAGGACAAGGACACGATCCTCATCCGCGAAACCCAGGTCCATCCCCAGGTGACGGCGCCTGGCTACGCGATGTGGTACCTCTGGGTGATACGGCATCTTGAGGGCAAACGCTACCGATCGCCCTATCCGATCTTCGTCGACGACCACAAATGGGTCATGTCGCCAGACGCCGATATTTGGATGCCTCCCTCGGAACGGGGGCTCGGCGCCAGGGAGCCCGACGGAACCGCACGAACAAAATAGGACAAGGCACTGTCCAACGAGCCGACGTTCGTTGGCGAAGAATCAAAGAGGGTGAACGGTGAAGGGTGAACGGTGAACGGGAAGAGCGCAGCATGCCGAGATGGATCGGGAATCTCCCGTGATATCTCCAAAGATCCGTTCACCCTTCACTGTTCCCCGTTCACTTTTTCAAGGAGAAAAATATGAAAACCGTCAGGCTTACGATGGCCCAAGCGCTTGTGAGGTTCCTCGACAGCCAATATATCGAGATCGACGGCGAGGAGCAGAAGTACGTTGCCGGGGTGTTCGGCATTTTCGGCCACGGCGTCGTCGTCGGGCTGGGCGAGGCCCTCGCCGGCGGAGGCCATTCGCTCCGCTTCTATCAGGGCAAGAACGAGCAGGGCGCCGCCCATGCGGCCATGGGCTTCGCGAAACAGAAAAACCGCCGCCAGATCATGGCCGTGACGAGCTCGATCGGTCCCGGCGCCCTCAACATGGTGACGGCCGCGGGGACGGCCACGGTGAACCGGATCCCGGTGCTTTTCCTTCCCGGGGATTCCTTCGCCTGCCGCCAGCCCGATCCGGTGCTCCAGCAGGTGGAGCAGTTCGGCGATGCCAACATCACCGCGAGCGACGCGTTCAAGCCGGTGAGCCGCTACTGGGACCGGGTGAGCCGCCCCGAGCAGCTCATGACCGCGATGATCAACGCGATGCGCGTGCTCACGGATCCGGCGGATTCGGGCGCCGTCACGGTCTCGCTTCCCCAGGACGTCCAGGGCGAGGCCTACGATTACCCGGTCGAATTCCTCGCCAAGCGCGTCCACCACGTCGAGCGGCGCATCCCGACGAAGGGTCAGGTCGAACGCGCGGTCGCGATGATCAAAGCGGCCACGAAGCCCTACGTGATCTGCGGCGGCGGCGTGCGCTTTTCCGAAGCCGGGAAGGAGCTGGCCGATTTCTGCGAGAAATTCCACGTTCCCTTCGGCGAGACCCAGGCGGGGAAGGGGACGCTTCCCTGGGACAATCCCTTCAACCTTTCGGGCATCGGCAATACCGGCAGCCTTTCGGCGAACCGCCTGGCGAAGGAGGCCGATCTCGTCATCGCCGTCGGAACGAGGCTCGGCGATTTCACGACCTGCTCGAAATGGCTCTTCCAGAACCCGGCCTGCCGCATCCTGGGCATCAACGTGGCGAGCTTCGACGCCTTCAAGATGAACGCCGAGCCCATGGTGGCCGACGCGAAGCTCGCGTTGGGCGCGATCACCGAGGCCCTCGCGGGATCGAAGTACCGTTCCTCATGGGGAGACAGGATCGCCCGGGAACGGGAGATCTGGAAGGCCGAGGTGGACCGCCTCTACTCGGAC
This sequence comes from Spirochaetaceae bacterium UBA1318, assembly GCA_002307015.1. Lineage (GTDB taxonomy): Bacteria > Spirochaetota > Spirochaetia > Treponematales > UBA1318 > UBA1318. The sequence continues at coordinate 83,999 of DBTK01000148.1, read as the reverse complement.
GAGGGCGGCGGGGCCATCTCCCAGGCTCGGGCCCTGGGCGAACTGAACGACCGCCTCCTTCCCCACGACGCGATCGTCGTGTCGGGCTCGGGATCCATCCCGAGCGACATGCAGAGGGTGTGGCGCACCCGCGTCGCGGGCACCTACCACATGGAATACGGGTTTTCGTGCATGGGCTACGAGATCGCCGCGGCCCTCGGGGCCAAGATAGCCGAGCCATCCCGTGAGGTCGTCGCGATCGTCGGCGACGGCGCCTATACCATGCTCCACACGGAGCTCCTCACCTCCATCCAGGAGGGCCGCAAGATCATCGTCGTCGTGCTCGACAACGCGGGCTTCCAGTGCATCGACAACCTGCAGACCAATCAGGGCATCTCGCATTTCGGCAACGAATGGAAAACCCGGGATCCGGCGACGGGGGGACTTACCGGCCCATCGGTCCTCGTCGACTACGCGAAGAACGCCGAGAGCTGGGGGGCCGTCGGTCTCCGGGCCAGAACCGTCGAGGAATTCCGCGAGGCGGTCGCGAGGGCGCTGAAGGAGACGCGGTCGGTCGTGGTCGACGCGAAGGTTCTCGCCAAGTCGATGACCGGGGGGTACGAGTCCTGGTGGCGCGTCGGAACGGCCGAGGTGTCGGACAACCCCGCCGTCGTGAAGGCGGCGGAGGACGTGAAGGAACAGGTCGCTCTGGCCCGAAAATTCTGAGAGGGGGAACCATAATGAGCAAAAAAGAGATAAAGCTGGCGATCGCGCCGATCGGGTGGACGAACGACGACCTTCCCGAACTCGGCGGTCAGATTCCCTTCGAACAGTGCGTGAGCGAGATGGCTCTCGCGGGTTATGCCGGCAGCGAGGTCGGCAACAAGTACCCGAGGAATCCCAAGATACTGAACCAGGCCCTTGGCCTTCGCGGGCTCACGATCTGCAACGCCTGGTTCTCGTCATTCCTGACGACGAAGCCCTACAAGGAGGTCGAGAAGGATTTCCTCAAGCATCGTGACTTCCTCTTCGCCGTCGGGGCTCGGGTCATCGGCGCCGCCGAGCAGGGCCACTCGATCCAGGGGCTGGACCTTCCGATTTTCGCCGGCAAGCCGAGCTTCACCGACGACGAGTGGAAGAGGCTCTGCGAGGGTCTCAACAGGCTGGGCGAGAGGGCGAAGGAAAAGGGCATGACCCTCACCTACCATCATCACATGGGGACGGGGGTTCAGACCGCGGAGGAGATCGACCGGCTCATGGAGTCGACTCAAACGGGGCTCCTCGACCTCCTCTACGATACGGGACACCTCGTGTTCTCGGGCGAGGATCACCTCGCCGTATTGAAAAAATGGGGAAAGCGCGTGAGGCACGTCCACCTCAAGGACGTCCGTCCCGCGGTGGTACGGAAGGTGAAGAAGGACAAGATGAGCTTTCTCGCCGCGGTGAAGGCCGGCGCCTTCACGGTGCCCGGCGACGGCTCCATCGATTTCGTCCCGGTATTCGCGGCCCTCAAGGCCGCCGGTTACGAGGGCTGGTGGGTCGTCGAGGCCGAACAGGATCCCGCCAAGGCGAACCCGCTCGAGTACGCGATGATGGCGAGAAAGTACATCCGCGAAAAAGCCGGAATTTAAAGGAGGAGATATGGCGAAGGTAAGGGTCGGTGTAGCGGGATACGGGGTGATCGGTCAGCGCCTTGCGGACGGCGTTGCCCTGCAGAAGGACATGGAATTGGTCGGGATAGCCGACGTCGCGCCGACCCTGTCGGTGCGTGCGCTTCGCGAGAAGGGAATGCCCTACGCGCTCTACTGCGCCGCGGAAGACAAGAGGGCCGACCTCGAGAAGGCGGGGATCCCCGTTTCGGGAAGCCTCGAGGATCTGGTGAGGTCAGTCGACGTCATGCTCGACGCGACGAACGCCGGCGTCGGGGCGAAGAACAAGGAGCTCTACGCGAAATTCGGGAAGAAGGGGATCTTCCAGGGCGGGGAGAAGAACTCGGTCGCCGACGTCTTCTTCCACGGCTACGCGAACTACGAGAAGGGAATCGGCGCGCAGTTCCTGAAGCTCACCTCCTGCAACACGACGGGGCTCATCCGGGCCGTCGACTGCCTCGACAGGGCCGTGGGCGTCGAGAAGGTGGCGATCACGATCATCCGCCGCGTCGCCGATCCGGGGGACTACCACCGGGGACTGACGAACGCCCTGCAGATCGACCAGGCGCCGAGCCATCAGGCCCTCGACCTCATGACGATCATGCCTCACATCGACGCGACGGGCATCCTCGTCCATACGCCGGTGACCCACGGGCACATCATCACCGTGGTCGCCAGCACGAAGAAGGACGTCTCGGTCGAAAACGCCATCGAGTTCTTCTCTGCCCACCCCCGCATCAGGGTCGTCTCCATCGCCGAGGGCTTCCTCGGGAACGCCAGCTTCTTCCGGTACGCGCGAGACCTGGGCAACCCCCGCGGCGACATGTACGAGATCGGGCTCTGGAAGGACTCGATCGTGAAAAGCGGAAAGGACCTCATGTTCGCCATCAACATCCCGCAGGAGTCCGTCACCATCCCCGAAACGATGGACGGCATACGGGCCTGCATGGGAATGCAGAAGGACCGCATCGAGGGAACCAACAAAACCAACGAATACCTGGGGATAGGAAAATGGAAGGACCTCGCTTAAAGATACGGCCGATGTCGGATTTCGACGTCCGCGGGAAGACGGTGATCTTCCGTCCGGACATCAACTCCCCCATCGACCCGGCGACGAAGCGCATCGTCAACACGAACCGCATCGAGAAGACGGTGCCAACGCTCGATTGGCTCCTCGGACGGGGGGCGAAGGTGGCCCTCATCGCCCATCAGGGCGACACCCTCGATTACCAGAACCTCATCCCTCTCGCCGAGCATGCGGAGAGGCTCTCCGCCCTCTGCAAGCGGAGGATCGGCTACATCGACGACGTCTGCGGTCCCGCGGCTATCGCCGCGGTCAAGGCCCTCGCGCCGGGCGAGGCGGTCATCCTCGGGAACCTCCGCTACCTCGCCGAGGAGATATCGACCTTCGAAAGCGCGGTCAAGCTCAAGGCGCCTGAGATGCTCGGAACCTGGCTCGTGCGGAGCCTCGCCCCGCTCGCCGACCTCTACGTGAACGACGCCTTCGCCGCCGCCCACCGCAACGCGCCCTCGATGGTGGCATTCCAGGAGCTTCTCCCGACGGCGGGCGGCCTCCAGCTGATGGAGGAGTACACCGCTCTCAAGACCGTGATGGACAACCCGAAACGGCCCTGCGTCTACGTCCTCGGCGGCGCCAAGATTTCGGACGCCTTCGACATGATGAGGAAGGTTCTCGAGGACGGGACGGCGGACGAGATCCTGACCGCCGGCGTCACGGGGCTCGTCATGCACCTCGCCCGCGGCGTCGAGCTTGGGTCCTCGACGAGGAAGTTCCTCAAGGACAAGGGCCTCGACGAGTTCATCCCCGAGGCGAAATCCCTCCTCGATTCATGGGGATCGAAGTACGTCCTCCCGATCGACCTCGCCTACGAGGAAGCAGGGAAGCGGGCCGAGATCGACGTGCCCGTGCCGGGCTCATCGATAGGCGCCGAGGGGCTTTTCCCCGACGTGGGGAGAAAGACCGTGGAGCGCTTCAGGCGCAGCATCGCCGCCGCCGGGTCGGTTTTCGTCAACGGTCCCGCGGGGATGTACGAGGACCCGCGCTGGGAGTTCGGCACGAGGGAGATATGGAACGCGATCGCGGACGCGCCTGGCTACACGGTCGTGGGCGGCGGCGACACCATCAGCGCGGCGACGAAGTTCACGGACCTCGCGAAGTACGGCTACGTGTGCACCGGGGGAGGGGCCATGGTGCGCTTCCTGGCCGGCAAGCGCCTGCCCCTGATCGACGCGATGGAAAGGGCCTGGGAACGAAACCTGAGAACGCCCATCGGACCTGAGTAGGGCGGAACACGGCTATTCCGACGGCTGTCGGGAAAGTCAGCAAGGGCCGGGAGCGACGATCATGAAAATTGGCATTCCCTACTTGAACCGAGAGATCGCGATCGAGGTTCCCGATGAAAACCTCCTGGCCGTCGTCGAGCCGAACGAGGCGGAAGCGGCCGTCGATGAGGCCGTTCGCGAAGCGGTGGGGAGTCCCTTCGGTTCTCCAGCCCTGGACGAATTCATCGCCGGGGCGAACCGGGTTCTCGTCATCGTCAATGACGCGACCCGTCCCACCCCGACGGGAAGCATCCTGGATACGATCGGGGACGGTCTCGAATCGTGCGGGGCCCGCTTCCTCGTGGCCACCGGCGCCCACCGCGCCCCAACCGAGGACGAGTACCGGCAAATTTTGGGGCGGCAGTACGGACGGTTTCGCGGCCGTACGGAGGCGCACGACGCCCGGGACGAAGCGAGCCTCCTCGACCTCGGGAAAACCCGCAACGGGACCCCGATCCTGCTTAACCGCGCCCTCATCGAGGCCGACCGGATCATCGCCATCGGTTCCGTCGAGCCCCACTATTTCGCCGGCTACACGGGGGGACGCAAGGCCTTCCTGCCCGGGGTGGCGGGCTACCGCACGATCGAGGCGAACCACCGCCTCGCCCTCGATCCCCGTGCTCGGTCCCTCGCCCTGGCGGACAACCCGGTGAGCCAGGACATGGAGGACGCGCTTTCCCTCATCCCCGGCGGGATATTCACCATCATGGCCGTGCTGGACAAGAGGCAGGAACTCGCCGCCTGCTTCGCCGGGGACGTCAAACTGGCCTTCGACGCCGCGGTCCGGAAGGCCAACGGCATCTTCGCCGTTTCCCTTTCCGCGAAGGCCGATATCGTGGTCTCCGTCGCCCGCCATCCCATGGACATCGACCTCTATCAGGCCCAGAAGGCGATCGACAACGGATCGATGGCCCTGCGGGACGGAGGCATCCTCATCCTGGTCGCCTCCTGCCGGGACGGGATCGGGGACAGGGCCTACCTCGAGCTTCTTGGTTCCGCCTCCGACCCCGCCGAGGTCTGCGGGAAGATAGCGGCGGGCTACCGCCTCGGGTACCACAAGGCGGCGAAGATAGCGCAGGTAGCCGCGCGAGCCCGGATCTGGGCGGTGAGCGAACTCGACGAGGCGAGCCTGGGCAAGGCCTTCATCGGAAAGCGCGCGTCCCTTCCCGAGGCCCTCGTCGAGGCCCTCGCCGAGATGGGGCCGGACGCGAAGGTCGCGGTCCTTCTCGACGGAGCGGTAACGGTGCCTTTGGTATCGGTGCACCAGAATGCGGAGGTTTCAGGGATGGGGAAGGGGAAGGGGGAAGGGTGAGCGGTGAACGGGAAGAGCGCAGTATGCTGAAATGGCTCGGGATCCCCGTGATATCTCCAAAGACCCGTTCACCCTTCACCGCTCACCGTTCACCTCTTCAAGGAGAATGACATGACCGGCATCAACGTGGCCGAGCTGGAACGCAAGGCCAAGGAAATCAGGATTCTGACGATCGACACGATCGGCTATCTCGGCGTGGGCCATATCGGCGGGGCGATGTCGATCATCGAAATCCTCACCCTGCTCTACTAGTGGCACATGGATGTCGATCCGGCCGATCCACGGAAGCGCGACCGGGACCAGCTGGTCCTCTCGAAGGGACATTCGGGGCCGGCTTTGTACGCGACCCTCGCGTCGAAGGGTTTTTTCCCCGTCGATTGGCTGCATACCCTCAATGTCGGGGGAACGCGGCTCCCCAGCCACTGCGATCGGAATCGCACGCCCGGTATCGACATGACGACCGGCTCCCTCGGCCAGGGGCTTTCGGCGGCCTGCGGCATCGCCCTGGGGAACCGGCTGAACGGCATCGCCTCGCGGGTCTTCGCCATCATCGGAGACGGTGAGAGCGACGAGGGACAGAACTGGGAAGCGGCCATGTTCGCCGCTCACAACCGCCTCGAAAACCTCATCGCCTTCACGGATTGCAACAAGCTCCAGATCGACGGGTCCACCGAGGAGATCATGAACCTCGGGAACCTGGGCGCGAAGTGGGAAGCCTTCGGCTGGTTCGTCCAGGAGGTAGACGGCCACGACTTCGCCGCGATGGACGCCGCCGTCGGGCGCGTTAAGGAGGGAAAGGGCCGGCCGAGCATGATCATCCTCCATACGGTGAAGGCGAAGGGCTTCAGCCTGGCCGAAGGCCAGGTAGCGAGCCATAACATGGCGTTCAGCTACGAGGACGCGAAAAAAGCGATCGCGGTTCTGGAAGGATGAGGGAAATGGAAAAGCGGGAAATGAGGGCGGTGTACGCCCAGACACTCATAGAGCTGGCGAAGACGAACGAGGATATCGTCATCCTCGACGCGGACCTCATGCACGCAAACGGCGCCTTCGCCTTCGCGAAAGCCTACCCGGAGCGCAGCTTCAACGTCGGCGTCGCCGAGGCCAACATGGTGGGAGTCGCGGCGGGATTGTCGTCGGTCGGGAAGATACCCTTCGCCTCGACCTTCGGGAGTTTCGCGGGAAGGAGGGACTACGACCAGTTTTTCATCTCGGCCAACTATGCCAGGCTGAACGTGAAACTCGTCGGGACCGATCCCGGGGTGACCGCGAAATACAACGGGGGCACCCACATGCCCTTCGAGGATCTCGCCCTCATGCGCGCGATCCCGAAACTCGTGATACTCGAACCCTCCGATCCGGTGAGCCTCGGGAAGCTCATCAGGAAATCCGCGTCGTACTATGGTTGCGTCTACCTCCGAATGCAGCGAAGCCCGGCGAGCGTGCTCTATCCGGAGAGCGAGGAATTCGAGTTCGGCAGGGCGAAGGTTCTCCGCGAGGGAAGCGATGCGGTTCTTTTCGCCCTCGGCTCCGTCATGGTGAACGAGTCCCTCGCCGCGGCCGAAACCCTCGCCACCGAGGGAATCCGGGCCGCCGTCGTCGACATGGTGAGCCTGAAACCCCTCGACGTGGAAACGGTCGTCGCCCAGGCCGGGAAGACGGGCCGCGTCGTAACCTGCGAAAACGGCCAGGCCTCAGGCGGCCTCTCGAGCGCCGTGGCCGAGGCCATCCTCGAGTCCGGAGTCCGCGCCGGCTTCGCCCGGATCGGGGTCAAGGACGAATTCGGCGAGGTGGGGACGGTCGAATACCTCATGGAACGCTACGCCCTCAGGGCCCAGGATATCGCGGCCGCCGTGCGGAGTCTCGCCTAGCGGTCGTGTTATGAAGCTTAGGTTCGGGTGCCCTGCGTCAGGTCCTTCGTGTAGTGGCGGTAGTTCTTCCAGATTCCGAAACCCATCTTTCCGTAGAACCCCAGGTGGGTCGTCCAGTCGATGACGGTGACCGCCGCCCCGCGATTCTTGAGCGCCATGAGGGACTCGTGGAGGATGCGGAGCCCGAGGCCCCGGCCGCGGTAGGCCTCGTCGACGCCGATGGGACCGAGCCCGCCGGGAGAGCCGCCCATCAGCGCCCGCCAGTAGACTCCGGGGCCGAGGACGGGGCTTTCCCCGTCGTAGATCCGGGCGAAGCCGATGACCGTGGACCCGTCCTTCATGAGGATGAGGTCTTTCGGCCTCATCCCCGCGTCGAGGGCCTCCATGGTGTCCTGGTACCACCGGCCGGGGAAGGTTCGCGAGAGGAAGGCCGATAAAGCCGCCCTGTCGCCCTTGCCGTAGGGGCCGACGGTTATGCCGTCCCAGCCCTCGTCTTTCGGCGCGAGGGACTCGAGGTCGATGCCGCCCAAGTCGCCGATCATGTCGTGGCAGAGCGCGCCGGGTTCGAAGCCCCGTGAGGCGAGGAAGCCCTCGAGGGCCTTCGCCTCGCTCCCGTCGGCCGGTGCTCCCGGAAAGAAGTGGTAGGTGTCCTCACCGAGGTGAAGGCGCCTGACCCCGAGCGAGCTGAGGTCGGCTTCCGCGCGGGAGAGGAGGGCGGTCCCGATTCCCGTCCTTCCCAGGGCCGGGCTGACGACGATGGCGCTCAGGTTTCCCTCTTCGCTCTTCGTCTCCTCGCTTCCGAGGCGTTTCGTGTGCTGCTTGCAGAGGATGAAGCCGACGAGGCTTTTCCCCTGCCAGGCTCCGAGGCACCGGGTGCGGTTCGTTTCCCGTGAGAGATTCTGCATGAGGAGCCTCTCGTCCAGCGGAAAATCCCGGCCCAGTCGCGAATTCCAGAGATCCAGGATCTCTCCTCGGCTTTTCGCCGGGTCCAGGTCTTCGATGGAAACCCCCGGGTTCGATCCCGTCCGTATCGGTTTTCCCCCCATTTTCTAGACCGCCTCGATGACGAAAAGCCGGGACCAGAAATCCCCCTGCTTGCCGGCATCCCACCCGTCGCCGCCGAGGAGGAGGCCGGCGCCCATCAGCTCGTCGCCTCCCCTGATCCCGGTGTTGTAGCGCGAGGCCGCGTCGGCTCCGGCCGGCCAGGTCGAGACCCGGTAGCTGGCCTTAGGGTCGAGGCCCCTGAGGCGAAGGGTCGACATCGGGGCGACAGGCCGGTTGAGGACGCGGTAGTAGCCGACGAGGGCTTCCCTCGAATTCTTCGAGACGACCATCCAGGCCGTCCGGTTCCCGTCGCCCTCGAAGGGGCTGAGGAGCCTCAGGAACCTGCCCTTCTGGACGAGGTCCCGATGCTTCTTATAGAAGGCGACCTGTAGTGCGACCTCGGCCCTTTCCTGGGGGCCGAGCTTCGCCGCGTCGAGCTCGTACCCGAAGACGCCGAAGAAGGCGACAGCGGCGCGGGTCGATAGCGGGGTGATCCGCCCGACCTGATGGTTCGGGACCGCCGAGACGTGGGCGCCCATCGAGCTTAAGGGGTATCCGATCGAGGAGCCCCACTGGATCCTGAGCCGCTCGATCGCGTCGGAATCGTCGCTCGTCCATGCCTGGGGGGCGTAGGCGAGGATGCCGGCGTCGAAGCGGCCGCCGCCGGAGGCGCAGGACTCGAACAGGACCTGGGGGAAGGCGCCGGTCAGCCTCTCGTAGAGGTCGTAGACCCCGAGGATGTAGCGGTGGAAGAATTCCCCCTGGCGGTCGGGCGGCAGGGCGAGGCTGTAGGGCTCGGTGATGTTCCGGTTCATGTCCCATTTCACGTAGGAGATCGGGGCGCTCCTCAGGACGCCCGAGATGAGGTTGAACAGGTAGTCCACGATCTCGGGCCTGCCCATGTCGAGGACGAGCTGGTTCCTGCCCTCGGTCCTCGGCCTTCCCGGGACGCCGATCGCCCAGTCCGGGTGCTCGGCGAAGAGCTTCGATTTCTCGCTGACCATCTCGGGCTCGAACCAGAGGCCGAACTTCATGCCGAGGGCCTCGATCTTGTTCGCGATGCCCTCGATCCCGTCGGGGAGCTTCTTCCGGTCGACGAACCAGTCGCCGAGGGAAGTGTGGTCGTCGTTCCTCTCGCCGAACCAGCCGTCGTCGAGGACGAAGAGCTCTATGCCGAGGTCCTTGGCCGTCCCCGCGATATCGAGGAGCTTTTTCTCGTTGAAGTCGAAGTAGGTCCCCTCCCAGTTGTTGATCAGCACGGGCCGGGGCCTGTCCCTCCAGTATCCCCGGGCGAGGCGCTCGCGGTAGAGCCCGTGGTAGGCGTCGCTCAAATTGCCGAGGCCCGAGGGCGAATAGGCGAGAACCGCTTCGGGCGTCCGGAACTCGGCTCCCGGTTCGAGCCTCCAGGAGAAGCCGTCGGGGTTGATGCCGATCCTGACCCTGGCGACGTCGAAGGCGTCGACCTCGACGTCGGCGAGGAAGTTGCCCGAGTAGACGAGGCCGAATCCGTAGACCTCGCCCAGGGTCTCCGTCGCGCCGGGACGCTGGAGGGCGACGAAGGGGTTCTGCTGGTGGCTCGAGGAACCGCGCGAGCTCGAGATCCCCTGGCTGCCAGGCTCGATGTGCCTGAGCTTCACGCTCCGCTCGCGGGCCCAGGTCCCCGCGAGGGAAAGGAGGTCCCAGTCGGCGTCGGGAAGGTCGAGGCTCGCGCTCATCGCCGAGGAAAGTTCGAGGGGCTTCTTGCCGGAGTTCCTCACCCGGACGCTCCGGGCCACGACCGGGCGGTCGCGGAAAATCGTGTAGTAGAGGGTTATCTCGGTGCCGCTGACGGCGTCCCTGAGGCTTATCTCGATCGTGTCGGCTTCGGCGGGATCCTCGACGTAGGTGGCGGGAAGCTGCGGGATCGGTTCCTTCCCGGCGTAGATCCGGTGCCCGGCATAGACCGGGTCGAGGACGGTCGAGCCGTCGGCCTGCTTGACGACGAGCGCCGGAGCGCGAAAATCGCCGTTTCCCCTGGCGGGGTACTCGAGGCGGACGAATTCCCCGCCCGAGTTCGAGAAGCCCTTGAATTCCCCCCGATAGAGATGGCGGTAGGACCGGTCGGGATCGAGGGCCGGCCCGAAATAGAGCTGGCCGAGGTAGCCGTTTTCGAATATGCAGGCGATGTAGCTGATCGAGTCGTTGCGGAGATGTATTTCCCTCGTTTCCGGATTCCATAGGATGGGCATAAAACGCTCCTGTCGAATTGCTTGGCGATATCGCTTCGCCTGAAACCCTACCCTTTCCGGGGCTTTTTTGCAAGAAAGTCGGGAGGTTCGAGGTGCCGCCCCTATCCCCCGATCATCCCGAGGATTTTTTTCATCGTTCTCCAGTTCCTGGTCGTCCCCGAAACGCCGAGGAGGGTCTCGAGGTAGTTGTTCGAATAGCGGGATTTTCCGTAGCCGTCGCCGTACCGGGAATAGACGACCTCGTCCCTCGGCAGGAACAGGTCCGTTTCGCTCCCGATCCCGGCGATTTTCCGTTCGTCGCTTGCGTCCAGCCTTCGGCCGAATATCGTGACGTAGAGCTTGCCCTCGTTTTCTTCACTCTCGAAGGGATGGGTTCCCGCTATTCTCCGGATATCCGCCGCGTCCTTGACGAAAACCTCGACATCCATGTCCTTTTCGTCCCGGATCCCCCGTTTTATCCGTTCTTCCATTGTCCGACGGTCGATCCCGCCGCTTTCGCAGATCAGGTTCCCGCTCTGGATGTAGGTTTCGACGTTCCCGAATCCGAGTCCGGCCATGATGGCTTTCAGCTCGGCCATCCTGAGGACGACCCCGCCGACGTTGATTCCCCTCAGGAAGGCCGCGTACCGTTCCATATTGCCCCCGTTTGCGGTAAGTATAGCGCACTCGAGGGCGAGCCGCCTTCGGCAGCCGTTGTTCGGGACATCCGTTCAGGAAAAAAACGGCGCCCTTGAGCCGTTCGGTAAAATCGGGTATTTTTCCATTCCATGGAAACCATACAATTGCTCGGAGACGAGGCGATAGCCCGCGGGGCCATCGATTCGGGCATCCACGCGGCCTACGGCTATCCCGGCACCCCCTCGACCGAAATCATGGAGCACATCATGGAAACGGCCCCGAAGGGTGTTACGGCCTCCTGGTGCTCGAACGAGAAGACCGCCTACGAGGCCGCCCTCGGCTCCTCCTTCGCCGGGGTCAGGTCCATCGTGACGATGAAATGCGTCGGCCTCAACGTGGCCGCCGATCCCTTCATGAACTCGAGCGTCGTGAAGATCGGGGGAGGGCTCGTGGTCGCCGTCGCCGACGATCCCGGCATGCACTCGTCCCAGAACGAGCAGGATTCGCGGTTCTTCGCCGATTTCGGGAAGATTCCCTGCCTCGAGCCGGCAGACCAGCAGGAGGCCTACGACATGGTCCGCGAGGCCTTCGACCTCTCCGAGCGGTTCCACGTTCCCGTCATGGTCAGGGTCGTCACCCGCCTCGCCCATGCCCGAGCCGGGATCGTGGCGAGGCCCCCCCGCGAGCGGAACGTCCCGAAGAAGTGCGACTCGCCGAGGGACTGGATACTGATGCCGATGAACGCGAAAAGGCGGTGGCACGCCCTCCTCTCGATCCAGGGCGAGCTTCTCGCCGCGAGCGAGGAGTCGGCCTCGAACCGCCTCGAAAAGGGCGACTGCCGGATCGGCGTCGTGACCACCGGGCTCGCCCGCGCCTACTACGACGAGAACGCCCCCGACCTCCCGGCGAAACCGGCGAGGCTCCACATAGGCTCCTATCCCGTACCCGAGGGAAAGCTCCGCGCCCTCGCCTCCATGGTCGACTCGATCCTGGTGATCGAGGAGGGAAGCCCCTTCGTCGAAAGGAGGCTCCGGGGCATCCTTCCCCAGTCCATCCCGATCCTGGGCAAGCTCTCGGGCGCCCTTCCCCCCGAGGGGGAACTGAACCCCGAGAACGTGAGGGCCGCCCTCGGGCTTCCGGCCTTGAAGCTGATCGAGGCGAAAACCCTGCCGCCGCCTTCCCGTCCCCCCCAGCTCTGCCAGGGCTGCCCCCACGCCGACACCTACACGGCTCTCAACCTCGCCCTTGCCGGTTACGAGGAACCCGTCGTCATGTCGGACATCGGCTGCTACACCCTGGGCGCCCTTCCGCCCTACGACGCGATCGAGAGCTGCGTCGACATGGGGGCTTCGATCGGCATGGCCCGGGGCATAGCCGACGCGGGACTGGGGCCGTCCGTCGCCGTGATCGGGGACTCCACCTTCTATCACTCCGGCATGACGCCCTTGGTGGACGCGGTTTCCTCGAAGGCGAACATCACCCTCGTGATCCTGGACAACGGGGCCGTGGCCATGACCGGCTGCCAGGAAACCATACTTCCGGGCGGCGCCCTCCGCGCCGTCGTCGAGGGCCTCGGGGTCGACCCGGCCCACGTGAGGGTCATCGAGCCCCTGCCGAAGAACCTCGAGGCGAACGCGGCCGTTTTCCGGGAAGAGGTCGCCTACGGGGGCCTCTCGGTCGTCATCGCGGTGCGCGAATGTCTCGAATCGGCCAGGCGCGGGAGAAAATCATGAAGTACGATATCGTTCTCGCGGGGGTCGGCGGGCAGGGCGGGCTTTCGGTCTCCGTCGTCATCGCGCGCGCGGCCATGGCCGCCGGACTCAGGGTGAAGCAGTCGGAGGTCCACGGGATGTCCCAGCGCGGCGGCGAGGTTCTCGCCCACCTCCGCCTCGGCGAGGCGGAGCCGGCGAGCCCGATCATCCCCATGGGCGCCGCCTCGCTGATCCTGGCCTTCGAGCCCCTCGAGGCACTCCGCTACCTGAAGTGGCTTTCCCCGACGGGAACGGTCGCCGCCTCGATCACGCCGATCCGGAACATCGCCAGCTATCCGGACATCGGGACGGTGCTCGCCGATATCCGCGGCTTGCCGAACTCTATCCTCGTCGACGCCGAGTCGATAGGCCGCGAGGCGGGGAACGTCCGCGCCGCGAACATCGCCCTCGTCGGCGCCGTTTCCGCCCTCCTGCCGATCGCCCCCGAATTTCTCGAGACCGCGATCCGCGAGGTCTTCGCCGCCAAGGGGGAGAAGACGGTCGCCCTCAACCTGAGGGCCTTTTCGGAAGGCCGGAAGGTCAGGGCAACGGGCCGATAAGGATCTGATCCGCGAATCGCCGCTTGCGGCAATCCTGCGACTATTTCGGCAGGAATTCTACGTCGATCCCGGAGAAGTCGTGCTCGATCCCCATCTCGTCCAGGATCTGGGATATCTGGCCACGGTGGTGGATGCCGTGCACGTAGACCTGGTGAAGCAGGAAGGAGAGGGGTACGGAATCGGGCTTGCCGCGGTACCAGTCTATCTTGATCGGGTGGGCGAGTTCTTCCTCGGTCAGGGCTTCGATGAGCTCGATCGTGACCTGGTCCGCTAGGGCGCAGTTTTTCCTGAGCTCAGCCCACTCGAGGTCGGACAGCTTTTCCCCCTCGGTGATCTTGAGGCCGACCGTCGCCTTCAGCGCCCCGGCCGTGGCGGGATAGGCGGAGCGGAAGAGTCCGTGGAAATAGAGGGCGCAGCCTCCCTCGTGGGAGGCCAGTCCCGAGAGGCTCTTGTAGTAGCTCTTCCGGTTCTCGTTCCGGGCTTCCGGGGAGAGGCCGTCCAGCAGGGTCATGACGGTCTCGTTCGCCTTCTTCGTATACCTCGCGTACATGAGCAAAGTCTCTTTCATGGGATACCTCCGTAGGGGCAGTATACCATCGATGCGGTCGACCGAATAACAAATAGTTATGGGTCTTTAATCCGTCATTTATGGTTTCCCCGCCAGATAATCGGTAACTTCGTACCTGAAATCCGACTAGGAGGTTTTCAAATGAAACTGAAGAGTGCGTTGCTTTTTTCGCTTTTGATCCCGGCGGCCCTGTTCGCCCAGACTCAAGCCAAGGACTCGACCAAGGAACTCCAGAGGCTCGGGGCTACCGACACCCAGGTTTCCCAGGTTCTCGACATCCAGAACAAGGCCCAGGCGACGGTCAGGGCCGACATGGTCCAGATCCGCCTGCTCCGCGTCCAGATCGAGAAGGCCATCCTTCCCGCCGCATCGGTCGACCTGAAGGCGGTGAACGCCCTCATCGACCAGGCCGCCCAGGTTCAGGCCGACATCGAAAAGACCGTGATCGCGGCTCGGGTCCAGATCCGGCAGATCCTCGGAGAGGACAGCTACCAGGCCTACGAGAACTACCTGATGCGCCACATGAGGTCGGGCTGGGGAATGAGGCCTTACCTGGACGGCGGATGGAACGGGGCTCGCGGCCCGGGCATGATGGGAGGAAACGCCCCCCAGCCCGACGGGACGCCCCAGCAGTAAAACCGGAACAGTCCAACCAGGTCCGAATCGTCGGACCATGAAAAGAAGCGGGGTTCGGGGGCGACGCCTTCGGACCCCGCTTGCGTTTGACGGGCCTGCAGCGGCTCGAAACCAGTCCATCCTTTGCCGGACCCCGGTTCCGTGTGATAGAATGGGGGGGATGCGGGTATAACCCGAACCAGGGGGAACGATGAGTGACAAAAAGAAGGTCTACCGGCACGTGGTGCTTTTCAAGTTTTTCGACAGGACGAGCGAGGAAACGGTCCACGCGATCGAGAATGCGTTCCGCGAGCTGACCGCGAGCCTCCCGTTCGTCATCGACTACGAGTGGGGCACGAATTCCAGCCCCGAGAAGCTGAACGAGGGGTTTACCCACTGTTTTTTCGTCAGCTTCGCGAAGAGCGAGGACAGGGACGCCTACCTTCCCCATCCGAACCACCAGCGTTTCTGCAGGGAGTTCCTGGACGCGAACGTGGAGAAGGTCTGCGTCATCGATTACTGGGCGAACGACTGATCGCGAAGCGGCATGCCTCCAGCTTGCTGCGGGGTATGTCGATTTTCACGATGGAACGAGCGAACCTCAGGAGGATAGCATGGACGATTTTGTATTCCAGAACACGACGAAGATAATCTTCGGTCGGGGAACCGAGGCGAAGGTGGGCGAAGAGGCGAGGCAGTTCGGGACCAGGGCCCTGCTGCACTACGGCGGCGGCAGCGTGAAAAGGTCGGGACTTTTCGACAGGGTCGCGGCGTCGCTCAAGGCGGCGGGGGTCTCCTTCGTCGAGCTCGGCGGCGTGGCGCCCAATCCCCGGCTTTCCCTCGTGCACGAGGGGATAGCCCTCTGCCGCAGGGAGAAGGTCGGCATCGTCATCGCCATAGGCGGCGGCAGCGCGATCGATTCCGCCAAGGCGATCGCCCTCGGCGTGCCCTACCAGGGGGAGGTCTGGGATTTCTTCGCCGGCACGGCCGAACCGAAGGAAGCCCTGCCGGTGGCCACGGTGCTCACGATCCCGGCCGCGGGCAGCGAGTCGAGCACGGCGAGCGTCATCACCAACGAGGACGGCATGCTCAAGCGGGGTTTCAACTCCCCGATCATCTATCCCCGCTTCTCGATCCTGAATCCCGAGCTCGCCTTCACCCTCCCCAAACAGCAGGTCGCCAACGGGGTCGCCGACATCATGTCCCACCTTTTCGAGCGGTACTTCACCAACTCGCGTCCGGTGGAGCTCACCGACCGCCTCATCGAGGCGACCCTTCGCACGGTGATCGACGCCGCGCCCCGGGTCCTGGCCAGGGCCGACGACTACGACGCCTGGGCCGAGCTCATGTGGTCCGGCACGATAGCCCACAACAACCTGCTCAACACCGGGCGGGTCGGCGACTGGGGCTCCCACGACCTCGAGCACGAGCTCTCGGCCGCCTACGACATCGCCCACGGGGCCGGCCTCGCGGTCGTCTTTCCCGCCTGGATGAAGTACGTCCACAAGCACGACGTGGCGAGATTCGCCCAGGTCGCCTCGAGGGTATGGGGGGTGGACAGCGCCTTCATGGATCCCGAGCGCGCGGCCCTGACCGGCATCGAAAGGCTCGAGGGCTTCTGGCAGTACCTCGGCCTCAAGGTCAGGCTGTCGGGTCTCGGCATAGGGCCGGAACGCATCCCCGAGATGGCGGACAAGCTCAGCTCGAAGGGGACGAAGACGGTCGGCAATTTCGTGAAGGTCGGCAAGGCGGAGGCCGAGGCGATCTACCAGCTGGCCCTGTAGGGGCCAGCCCGCGGCAACAGTTGCTTCCTGCAAAACTATGGCCTCGCGGCATGCCGCGAGGCTTTTTATCGTCAGAACTTGTTGGCGCCGAAATAGATCTTGATGTAGGGCGCGAGTCGCTTGACCGCCGGGTCGAGGGATCCGGTCGTGAAGCCGGCGTTCTTGAGGATGAACTCGGATTCGTCCCCGCCGAAGATGAACTTCGTTCCCAGCGACACGCTGAAGTATTTCCATGGGGTGAAGGTGAAGCTCGGAACGACCATGCCCGACCTGTCGATCCAGTTCTGCTGCCAGAAGAGGTTGGACGAGAACTTGTCGCTTCCGAACATCTCGGAGAGGCTCGCGCTGAAGCCGGTGTTGTGGGCGCTGTTGTAGGAGAAGAGGTCGCTCGTGCTCGTGTTTTTCGCCAGGCTCGAATCGACCTGCTCGGCGATGTACCGATTTTCCAGCTTCTTCAGGTAGTTTCCGTCCGTCGAGCCGAGGCCGTTGAACAGGTACTCCCCGTAGAGGGTGAGGTGCTCGTCGTCGTTCTTGTACATCGCCCCGGCCGTCGCCGAGTAGTACCAGGCGGTCGTGTTCTTGGAGGTATCGTTCACCGTGCCCGTCGTCGTCGGCACGAGGTTCGAGTCGAGCCGGTACCGGTCGCTTCCGTAGGCGAAAACCTGATCCGAGAAAATCTGGAAGTCCCCGACGCTCGAGGTGACGCCCAGGATGGTCTTCGGCGCGAGCTGCCTCTGGTAGTAGTAGCCGGCCGTCACCTCCGCGTCGCCGAACACCGATTTCTTGGGAAGCGGGACGAAGAAGTCACCCTTGATCCCCCAGCCGAGATCGCGGAGGTCGGCCTGGCCCGTTGCGGGCAGGTAGGAGTTCTTGAGCACGCTGTAGGCGTAGAGGTTGTGGAGGCCGATCGGGTAGGTGACCTTCAGGGCGACGGGGCCCTCGAGGTCGTCGGTCGGGTTCTGGGGATCCTTGACCCCGACCGAGAGGGGATCGGCGACCTGGTAGAACCGGGAAAGCCCCCAGCCCGCCGTCTGCTTGCCGAAACGGAAGAAGACCCTCTCCTTCCAGTTGAAGTCCGTGAAGAGCTCGAAGACCTGGACGTTCGTCAGGGAGTAGGAATTGACGGTGTTCGTCGCCGAGTAGGGCTTCGTCGGGTCGTTCAGGGTCTTGAAGTCGCTCGAGAAGGGATAGTTCACGATGAACTTCCCGAAGACCCGGTAGTTCTTGTCGGGCCGCGAATCGAAGAAGAGCTTCGCACCGAGGTCGAAGGTCGCGTTCTGGTGGAAATTCGTCCACTCGTCGAAATCCGAGGGGGGGAGATGACGGTAGGGGATCTCCAGGTCCAGGTCGGACACCATCTCGCCGCCCCACTTGAAGCCCTGGTTCTCGAGGATGCTCGCTTCGGGATTCGCTATCGTCTTGGCCTCGGCCACCGGCGTTTCCGGTGCCGAGTCGAACATGTCGTCGACGTTTCCCAGGTCCTGGGCCTGACCGAGGGCCGCGGCAAGCGCGAGGGAAACGGCCAGGAGGATTCGTTTTGCCATTTTTGTCTCCTTTTTTCATCATCCCGACGGCCCGATTCCTGGCCGCCGAGACCGAACCTTACTGGTTGACGCGCTCCAGGTAGGACTTGGAGTAGACCGAGTCCGGCAGCTTCGCGATGGATACGTCCTTGAAGGTGATCTGGGTCTTCTCGCCGACCTTCACGTTGTCGACCTCGAGCATCATAACCGGGAAAAAATGCCCTGATACGGTCTGGTAGCTCGGAATGGCGAGGGTCCTGAGGAGGCGGTTCGAGAGGGAGTACTGCTCCTGCTTCAGCACCAGGTCGTTGTCCTTGCGTATCCAGAGCTTCAGTCCCGGAACGGCGACCGACTTGTCCTTCGCCCTGAGCATGACGGTCCACACGTCGAACTTGCCCAGCTTGTCCTCGCCGGAGGATTCCACCGAGTAGTCGACGTGGAGCTGGACCGAGGAAAAATCCGAGTTCTGGGCGCCGGAATCGGAGAACCGGTCCTTCATGGACGAGAAGGCGAACTTCCGGCTTTCCGGATCGTAGAACCAGAGGTCGTCGTCCTGCTGGAGGTAGGCCTGGCCCTTCTGGACGTCGGGCTTGAGGATGACGATCACCATCTGCTTGGCCTTGTCCCGGCGGAAGTACCGGGCCTGGATGACCGTGTTGTCCTCGCCGGGTTTGGCGGTGACCACGGTGATCTCGGAGGAGAAATCGTTGTCGTTGAAGTTGGTCATGTCGTCGATATGGGTCAGTATCCTGTTCCAGTCGGGAGTCTCGGCGAAGGCCGAGGTCGCGGCCAGAAGCAGTATCAGCGGGAAAACAAATTTCTTCATCGTGCGTTTCCTTATTCTCATTCGCGTTAGTAGCTGGTTCTCAGCGCGAGGGCCGGTTCCATCTTCGCGGCGCGCCTGGCGGGAATCAGGGCGGCGAGCAGGGTGAGCCCCGCGACAAGCGCCAGGGTCAGGATCATGACCATCGGGTTGATCGTGATCATCAGGTGGCCCTTGTTCAGGAAGAAGTTCATCTCGGCCATCACGTTCCACTTGATCGCGCCCAGGATGGCGAGCAGGATTCCCGAGAGGACGAAGCCGCCCAGGGTTCCGATGATCGAGAGGAACAGCGCCTCCCAGAGGAAGACGTTCCTGACCTCCTTCCGCTGCATCCCGAGGGCCCTCATCGTGCCGATCTCCCTCGTTCTTTCGAAGACCACGATGCGGAAGGTGTTCGTGATGCCCACCATGATCACCAGGAGCAGGAGCATGAAGAAGGCGAAGGCCACCATCTGCACTGCGCTGAAGATGCTCTTGATGTTCGCAATTTCGTTGTTGAGGTTGGTGATGATGAACTTCGATCCGGAGAAGGATTCCTTCTTGAGGTCGTTGACGATGGTATCGAAGCCCCGGCCGTTCACCTTGTCCATCGGCACCATGTTGTACCGGGTCTTCAGGACGTCGAAGAGCCTGGCCGTGGTCTTGTCGATGTCGGAGTAGTTCTTGAGGAACATCCCGAACTGGTTGTAGCCGTTCTCGGGCAGGTCGGTCAGCTTGTTGAGGTAGGCCCTGTCCATGTAGGCGTAGAAGTCGTACTGGGCCTGGTAGATGGCCTTGACCTGGAACTCGCCCAGGTTCTGCTGGCCGTGCACGGTCTGGAGCTCGACGAGAACCGTCTCGCCGATGCTCGTTTTCAGGGCCGCTTCCCGCGCCGCGTCCCATGCCGCCTGCTTGGCTTCCTTTTCCGCCTTCGGGAGCTTCGACCAGGCGGACTTCACCGTCGCGTCGGGTTCCTTCTTCGGGATCAGGTTCAGCTTCTCCGCCTGGTTGATGGAGATGACGATCCCCTGGGTCCCGGCGATGTCCTTCAGGCTGCCCGAAACGAGGTCGAGGTTCTTCGCGAGTTCGGTCTCCTGCTTCCACTCGACGCCGGAGAGTCCGCGGGAAAGGCTCTCGCCGTTGGCGACGAGGGTCCCCTGGGCCATGGTCCTGCGGGCGATGTAGGTGGGCTCGATCCCGAGCTTCTTGATCGTATCCATGAGGAAGGCATCGTCCTTGATGGAGTAGATGATCCTTCCCTTTTCGTTCTTCTCGACCTCGGCGAAAAAGATGTGGCCGACGGCGATGTTCGAGAAATTGAGTTCTATGCTCTTGAGGATGCCGCCCACGACGCCGTTCACCATCATGAGGACCATGATGCCGAAGGCGAGGGCTCCCCCCAGGAGGATGCTTCGCCGTTTCTGGCGATTCAGGTTTCTCAGGGCTATTCTTCTGACTACCATTGTTCTTTCCTTAATCAGTCGGTGGTGATGGCTTTCAGGGGCGACACCTTGAGGGCCAGGGCGACCGGATAGATCCACGAGACCGATCCGATCAGCAGGATCAGGCCCATGGACGTGAGCAGGGGCTTGAGCGACACGACCGGTTTCAGGATCTTTCCCCCGAAGATGACGGCCAGGAAATCGCTGTCGGCCGGGAGGCCGACGACGTTCAGGATCGCGACGACGATGGCGCCGAGGACGATGCCGACGAGGCCGAACAGGACCGTGACCGAGAGGGTTTCCGCGATGAACATCTTCCTGACCAGCATCTTCTGCGCGCCGAGGGCCCGCATCGTGCCGATCTCGCTCGTCCTCTCCATGACGGAGATGACCAGGGTGTTCATGATGATGATGATGGAGACCACGGCCAGGAGTATCATGGCGATGTTGAAGATCAGGCCGAGGGCCGCGAAGGTGTAGGAATCGGGGGAACCTGAAATCTGCCAGCCCTGGGCGTTCGCCTTGATCCCGTCCTTCTCGAACTCCCTGTTCAACTCCTTGATCAGGGGCTCGGCCTTCACGCCGGGGTTCAGCCGGACGAGGATGAAGTTCCACGCCCCGCCTCCCGGGGGCGGAACGCTCGCGGCGACCTTGCCGCCGAGCATGGTCTTGAGGCCCTGTTCCGTCAGCACCTTGCCGCTGCCGCTCACGGTCTGGGCGGCGGCCGTCGTGTCGTCGCCGAAGAGGGAGTCGGGGTTCGCGTCGATGAGGGCGGTCGCCTCCTTGGAAACCTGGACCTTCTCAGTCGGGCCGACGTTCTTGCCGAGGAGAACCCGGAGGGTCGTCGAGTCCACGAAGCTGGGGGTGAATATCCGCTGGTTCGCCGCCTTGAACTCGAAGATCGCGACGATCGGGACCTCCCGGATCTTGAACCCGGCATCGCCGAAGCTGTTGAGCTGGATCGTGTCTCCGACCTTGAGGTTGACCGACATGCTCTTCTTGAGGCTGTCCTGCATCTTCCGGTTGAGCATCATCCCTTCCTCGCCGGGGGCGAGGCGCCTTCCCGAGATGATGTTCACGTTGTCCATCGACTTGAAGTAATCCGCCGGATCGATGCCGAAAAGGAGGGAAAAGTCTGATCCCTTTTCCTCGAAATTGAAGACCGCGTAGCCCGAGAGCTGCGGGGTCCAGGACTTGAGTCCGGGAAGGGCCTTCACCTTGGCGAGGGCCGCGTCGTAGTCCTTGAGGACGGAAATGACCGGCGGCCCGAACATTTCGTCGCTCTGGGCGCCGAAAACCCCCGCCTTGGCTCCGCTCGCCGTGACGAGGATCTCGCCGGTGAAATTGTCCGTGAAGGATTTCGTGATGCCCGAGCCCATGGTCGTTATCAGGCAGTTCCCGATGAGGGTGAGCATGATGCCGAGGGCGACGAGGCTGCCGATGATGATGGTCTTGGTCCTGTGCTGGATGAGGTTTCTCATCGCGATTCGCCAAATCATTTAGTTCCTCCGGCTGTCTTCCACGATCAGGCCGTCGAGCAGCCTGACCACGTGGTCAGCGATCTGGACGACCTTGTGGTCGTGGGTGGAGAATATGAAAGTCGTTCCCGAATCCTTGTTGATCTTCTTCATCAGTTCGAGAATGGCCTCTCCCGTGTTCGAATCGAGGTTCGCCGTCGGTTCGTCGGCGAGGACGATCATGGGCTTCGTGACGAGGGCGCGGGCGATGGCCACGCGCTGCCGCTGTCCGCCCGAAAGCTCGTTCGGCTTGTTCTTCACCCGATCACCGAGTCCGACCTCCTCGATGAGGAAGTCGATCCAGTCCCGCTTTTCCGCGGTGATCTTCCCGTTCTTCCCCAGCAGCAGGGGGAATTCGATGTTTTCCCTGGTGTTCAGCACGGGAATGAGGTTGAAGCTCTGGAAGATGAACCCGATGGCCTCGTGGCGGAGCCTCGTGAGGCCGGTGTCGTCGAGCTTCCCGATATTCTCGCCCGCTATCGTCACTTCCCCTTCCGTCGGGGTATCGATAAGGCCGATCATGTTGAGAATGGTGGATTTGCCGCTCCCGGAGGGACCGGCAATGGAGATGAAATCTCCCTTTTCGATGGTGAGGTCGACGCCCCTGACGGCTTCGACGGTGGTTTTGCCCAGGGAATAGTGCTTCTTGACCTGCGACAAATTGATGATACTCATGAATCCTCCTCGATTCTGATATCGTAAATCCCGAGCCCTCGCGGCGCCCGGTAGTCCCCTAATCAGCCGGAACAGCCCCAACGGCTGTCCACGTTCAAGCAGCGGCGAGCGGGATTCATCCCTGCTTCTGTGTGCTGATTATCCAATGGCGGATTTGTAACCCATCCCTATTTGCTCCGGCATGTCAAATGGATTTTACCGGAAACAATCTTCTGCTAATATACTCATAACCATCTCTGGAAAACAATGTAAAATGCTGTTGTTCTGCGCAAATATTTCACTTTTTTTTGGGGAAGATGAACTCTCACCGGTTCTGGTCGGCGCAATTCCAGTGGACGATGGTCGCGGCGACTCCCGCGATGCCGACGAACCCGAGGAGCAGCCCGCTTTCGGGGGGAAGGACGCTCGCCGCAGCGCCGCCCGAGCCCGAGAACAGGGCCGGGACCGCCCAGGGGAACCAGGGTCCCCAGCCGGCTGCCGCGGCGACCTGGGCCAGGGCCATCATGACCATGACGAAGCCGATGGAGGGAAGGTAGCCTTTCCCCAGGTTCGCGACGAGGGCGACGGCGGGGCAGAGGAGGACGGTCAGGAAGCCCGCAAGGATGAAGACCCTCGCGAAACCGGCGAAGGTTGCCGCCGACCACAGGGGCAGCCCAATCAGGGCCCCTATTCCGAGCCCCGCGACGAACGCGACGACGACGAGCAGCATGCACCAGAGGAAGGCGGCCGCCAGCTTCGACGCGGCGATGGCCGTTCTCGAGGCCGGCAGCGAGAGCAGGTCCTTGACCGTCCGGTCCGAGTATTCCCGGCCGAAAATCCAGGCGAAGACGAAGCCGAACACGAGGAATCCCCCGACGGCGCCGGCCTGTTCGATCAGGGCGAAGTAGGCCGGCCAGTCCGCGCTCGGGGCCGCCATGTCAGCCTTCGCCTTCAGTATGACGGAATTCGCGGCGATGGACGGGTTCATGATGATGAGCATGAAAAGCCCGCACATCAGCGGAAGGAAGCAGAAGATGCCGACCGTCACCCGGAATATCACCGACCTGCGGATCTTCAGGATTTCCACCGGAAGCGGAACGAGGAATCTACTCATGACGGTCTTCTCCTATCATTCTCAGGAAATATGACTCGAGGTCCTCCTGGTCGGTTTTGAGGAAGAGGGGGGGATGGCCCGCCTCGACCAGCGTCGTGTTGATCTCCTCGGGTTTCTCGCAGGCGGCGGGGGAGGGGAGGCTGATGAGGCCGTCCCGGGTCCTCTCGACCGTCCAGCCCTTGCCCTCGAGGAAGGTGGCCGCCGCTTCCCGGTCCCGGCAATCCAGGAGCAGGGTTTTCGAAAGGACGCGGTCGAGCTCCTCCCTCGCCATCTCCCTGATGAGGGTTCCCCGGTGGATGATGCCTATCCTGGTCGTTATCCTCGAGATCTCGCCGAGGTTGTGGCTCGAGACGAAGACGGTCGTTCCCGCTTCCCTCGACAGCGAGGTGAGGAGCTCCCGTATCTCCACGATCCCGGCCGGATCGAGCCCGTTCGAGGGTTCGTCCAGGATGAGGATTTCGGGCGAGTGGATGAGGGCCTTCGCGAGGCCGAGCCTCTGCGCGTTGCCCAGCGAGAGGTTCCTCGCCCGAACCTGACCGTACTCGCCCAGATGGAGCCTTTCGAGGATCGCCCGGACCTGTCCTTCTCCCGCGAGGCCCCTGAGCCGGGCGACGGCCTGGAGATTCTCCCTCACGGTGAGTTCCGGGTAGGCGTAGGGCGTCTCCACCAGATAGCCGAGCTTTTCCCAGGGGCCCTGTTTCCCCGGCACGATCCGCTCGCCGAGGACGACGGCGGTCCCGGCCGAGGGGCGGATCATCCCGAGAAGCATTCGGATGGTCGTGGTTTTCCCCGCGCCGTTCAGGCCGAGGAAACCGTAGATCTCGCCCTTTTTCACCCCGAGCGAAACGCCGTCGACGGCGGCGAGCGCGCCGTACCGCTTCGTCAGGCCGATGGTCTCTATGACCGTTTCCATGATCACTCCTTTTCCGCGACGAGATAGCCGGATATCATGTCGATGAAGGCCTCTTTGGTCGAGCCGAACTGGGGCCCGAGATCGGCCCGGTGGATGATGAGGAAGAACATCGTCCTCATCAGGCCGTTGAACGCGTCGGGAGCGATCTCCCTGAACACCCCGGACTTTCGCCATTCGCCGTAGAAGGCCGTGCCGAAGTCGTTGTCGCGCTTGAGGTGTCTGGCCAGCGTCTCTTCGGGCAGCCTCCGGACGAGGTAGGCGTAGTCGGCCTCGCTGAACCGGCTGAAGGCCGGGTTCGCCTCCATCAGGTCGAAGGCCAGTTCGAGGAAGTTCCTGAAGCTCTCCCGTTTCGGCAGGCCGTCCCTGAACACCTTCGAAAAGATCTCCGCGCGGAAGTCGTTCTCCATCCTCTCGAGGATGTCGAAGTAGAGCTCCTCCTTGGTCGCGTAGAAGAGGTAGAAGGCCCCCTTCGAGATGTTCGCCGCCTTGGCGAGATCGTCGACCGTGGTTTTCTTCAGGCCGAACCGGTCGAAAAGCTTCGTTCCCTCGGAAACCAGGGTTTCCCTGATGATCTCCCGTTCCCTCGCCGAAAAGGCCTTTGGCATATCCTCTCCTGTTCCCGTATGACCAATATTGTATATATGGTCACATGATACCGAGTTGGTGCGAGGAGATCAAGTGGCATGAAGCTTGGGTACGACGCGAATCCAAGAAAGCCGGCGTTCGGGATTGCGTCTCGTGATTCGCAATGGGGGTGCCCACGGCGTGCTGCGAGGCGTGTTGATTCGCAGAGGGTCTCATGCCCCGCAGAATGCTGCGAGGTTGGTGATGTGCAACTTTTTCCGTGGGTATTGACTGACCAGTCGGTTTATGGTACGATCGTTCCGTGGACCAAAGCGAGCCGTCGACGGATAAAAAGGAACTCATTTTCAGGGCTGCCCTCAGGCTTTTCAACGCGAACGGTTTCGACCGGACTCCCACCTCGCAGATTTCACGGGAGGCGGGGGTCGCCACCGGCACCCTGTTCCATTATTTCGAAACCAAGGAAGAGCTTATCAACGCCCTCTACCTCCGCTGCAAGGACTCGATGCTGAGGGAGGTGATGGCGGGCTTCGATAAAGCGGTGCCCTTCAGGGCCGGACTTCGCCGGGTCTACGGCAACCTCATCGCCTGGGCGATAAACAACTCGGGCGAGTACCTGTTCTTCCAGCAGTTCAGCAACTCGACCCTGATCGGCGACAAGACGAGGGAAACGGGCCGGGAGAAATTCGGCCCCCTCCTCGACATCCTGGACGAAGGCGTCAGGCAGGACCTCATCAAGACGGTTCAGCCCGATTACCTTCTCTACCTGATTTCGGGAATGGTGATGTCCACCACGGGCTACCTGCTGGATCATCCCGAGAAGCAGCGGGACGAAGGCTTTCTCGAGCAGTCCTTCGGCATGCTCTGGGACAGCATCCGGCAATGATTTTTTTTTCAAGGCGATAGACTGAGCGGTCACTCGAAAATGGAGGAAACATGATCTACAGGGAAATGGGAAAAACTGGTGTCAAGGTTTCGGCCCTTGGCTACGGGTGCATGCGCTACCCGAAAAAAAACGGAAGGATCGACGTAGAGAGAACCGAAAGGCAGCTCCTGAGCGCCATCGACGGCGGGGTCAACTATTTCGATACGGCCTACATGTACCTGGGCGGCCAGAGCGAGGCCATCCTCGGGAAGGTGCTGACGGGTAGCCGGAGGGACAAGGCTTACATCGCCGACAAGATTCCCCCCTATGTCGTGTTCAGCCGGAAGGACATTGACCGCATTTTCGGCACCATGCTCGATCGCCTCAAATCGGACCGGATCGACTTCCTTCTCGCCCACGCCCTCAACGACTTTTCGTCCTGGAAACGCCTCGAGTCCCTCGGCTATCCCGACTTCCTCGAGCAGGCGAAAAAGGACGGCAAGATCAGGTACGCCGGCTTTTCCTGGCACGGCAACAAGGACGAGTTCAAGAAGGTCGTCGACGACTATCCCTGGGATTTCTGCCAGGTCCAGTACAACTACCTCGACGAGAACTTCCAGGCGGGTCGGGAGGGCATCGAGTACGCGGCTTCGAAGGGCCTCGGGGTCGTGGTCATGGAACCCCTCCGGGGCGGAGCCCTCGTGGGCCGCATGCCCGCCGAGGTGTCCGCCGTCATGGACGGGGTCGAACCGAAGAAGAGCCCCGCGGCCTGGGCCCTCGACTGGGTATGGGACCATCCCGGGGTGAGCACCGTCCTCTCCGGCCTGAACGAGGAAAGCCATATCGAGGAGAACCTCGCCCTCGCCGAAAAGTCGGCGCCGGGGAAATTCACGGACAGGGATCGCGCCGCCATCGCCCAGGTTCGCGGAACCTACGAGCGGCTCATGAAGGTCGGCTGCACCGGCTGTTCCTACTGCATGCCCTGTCCCTTCGGCGTCGACATACCCTCCTGCTTTTCCATGTACAATACCGCGAACCTGTTCAACGACAAACGTATTAAATTTTCCTACACGATTTTTACCTCGGGCTTCGGGGGAGGCAAGCCCTCGAGCGCCTCCGTTTGTACTGAATGCGGAAAGTGCGAGACCAAGTGCCCGCAGCACATTCCCATCAGGCAGAAGCTGAAGGAAGTCGACCGGGAACTCAACGTTCCTGCGCTGAAACCGGTGATCGCGGGCGTACGGTGGTTCATGAGGATGAGAAAGGGGAGGGCGAAGGTTTCGGCGGCATCCTGATTCGTGGGCGGGCCTCGCCGTTCTCGTAATCGGTACAGGCGCCGCCCAGGAAGCGAGCCTCGTCCGTTTCGGGCTCATCACCGACACCCACTACTGCGACAAGCAGGATCAATCAAACGTCATCGCCGTAACGGCCGGTCCTCGGTATTTCACCGGCCACAACCATGACGGAGGCTATCAGCAGGTGAACGGTATCCACTACCTGACCCGCCGGCGAGCGCCGCCTACGGAAACGACGTTTCCTACCACAACCAGTACGCGACGGTCGAGGTCAATGCCGACGGAAGGCACTATCGTGTTCTCGTCCTTGGGAACGGGCTTCAGCGAAGCTATATTTTCTCCCGCGAGCTGAAATAGGCCCGATTCTCGTGACCGTTCATGAAAATCTAACCGAAGCGACACGAAAGACTTATTTTTTTCGGCCATCCTGTTTTCAGCCGGCGTCGTTCCAGAACGGCGCCGCAGAATACAGAGGGAGGAACACATGTCAGTAACATCCAGGAAGCCGCGCCTCATCGTCGCGGGTATCATGGCCGTCGTTCTCGCGCTTTCGGGCGCAGCGGCCGTCGGTGCCGCCGACGCGGCGAAACCGGCCTACGAGATTTCCGGCCTGAATATCACCCCGGGCTCGAACGGGAAGGAACTCAATTTCGCCTGGTTCAGCACGGTAGGCGCCACCAAGTCTGTCGTCCAGATCGCCAAGGCGTCGGACAAGACGGGGACCGCCTTCCCGGCGGCCAAGGCGAAGTCCTTCACGGGAACCCAGGCCAAGGTCACCGCGACCCTTTTCAACGGAGACGACAAGAGCGTACCGACCGGTTCGTTCTCGAACAAGGTGACGGTCACTGGCCTCGCCGATTCGACCGGGTACGTGTACCGCGTCGGCGACGGCAAGAACTGGGGCGACGTCAACGAGATCGCCACCCGCGACCAGAAGAATTTCAGCTTCTTCGCGGTCGGAGATCCCCAGATCGGCGCCAAGTCGACCGGTCCCAAGACCATCGATTCCGATACCGCCGGATGGGTTGATACCATCAACAAGGCGACCGGAAAGTACGGTAGCGCGAGCTTCCTTCTGTGTCTCGGCGACGAGGTCAACGACTACAACAAGCTCGAGACCCAGAACCTCGAGTATGCCGCCTATTTCAGCCCGGTTCAGTTCAAGAGTCTCCCGGTCGCCACCGTCGACGGGAACCATGATTTCCAGCTCGGCGAGTACTACGGCTTCCACTACAACCTGCCCAACCTCTCCTCCCAGTATGGCATTTCCTACGGAAACGACGGAGACTACTGGTTCACCTACGGCAACGCCCTTTTCCTGATGCTGAACAGCAACACGGAAAGCATCGCGACCCACGACCAGTTCATCCGCGACGCCATCGCCAAGAACCCCGCCGCGAAATGGCGGATCGTCGGCTTCCATCACTCGGTCTATAGCGAGGCCGACCACTACGCCGATCCCGACGTCATCGATCGCCGGTCCAACTTTCCTCCGGTCTTCGACCGCTACAAAATCGACGTCGTCCTCCAGGGCCATGACCATGCCTATACCCGCACCTTCCAGATCCTGAAAGGCAAACCCATGACGGATCAGACGATCGACTCCGACGGCAACGTGGTCGATCCGACCGGAACCGTCTACCTCACCCTCAATTCGGGCAGCGGCAGCAAGTTCTACGACTGGAAGGACGCGACACCCGAGGTGTTCAGCGCCGCTCGCTGGCAGGGCAAGGTTCCCTCCTTCAGCTACGTTTCACTCTCCGACAACAAATTCTCCATCTCCACCTTCCGCACCGACGACATGTCGGTCATCGATACCTATTCGATCCTGAAAACGAAATAGCAAAAAACCTGACCGGCGCGAGGCCCTCGCTTCGCGCCGGAACCATTTTCGCCTGGAGTTGCCGCGATGCCGGTTCCGAGAAAATTGACGAAGGAAGTCCTGAGGTGGGGGAGCGCCGCCATCGCCCTTGCCCTCTACCTCGGTTTCGCGATCTGGTTCGGGGCCGATACCTCGATCTACCATCTCTACCGGTCGGCCGGATCGGCCCACGTGAGCTATGAAAAGGCCCTCGTGGTATCGGTGACGGCCCAGGAACTCGAACGCGACCCCGATTCCGGCGGACTCACGATGGGCTACCAGGATCTCGTCGTCCGCCTTCTCTCGGGCGACAAGGCGGGGACCGAGGTTCCCGTCAGGAACTTCCTGAACTATACGACGAACATCATCCTGAAAAAGGGCGACGGCATCATCGCCCATGTCGACGTCGCCGATACCGCTCATTTCACCGTTTCCGTGTACAGCGTGAACCGGGCGCCCATCCTTTTCATCCTGGCTCTGCTCTTCGTCGCGGCTCTCTGCGGAATAGGGCGGAGGAAGGGAGCCCGCTCGGTCCTCGGCATCGTGTTCACCTTCTCGAGCATCGTGCTCCTCTTCGTGCCCATGCTCTACCGCGGCTGGTCTCCCGCGATTGCCGCCTCGGCCGTCGTCATCCTGACGGTCTGCGTTTCCCTCATCCTGCTCGACGGCATCCGGGCGAAGACGGTTTCCGCCATCCTCGGCTCGGTGGCCGGGATCGCGGTCTCCGCCGTCCTGACCCTCCTTTTCCAGCGGCTGACCCTGGTCTCGGGCTATACGACGGCCGAGGCCGACTCCCTCCTTGCCATCGCCGGCCGGACCGGGATGAGGGTGGGCGAGCTCCTCTTCGCGGCCTTCCTGATCGCCACTTCGGGGGCCGTCATGGACATCGCCATATCGGTGGCTTCGTCCGTGGCCGAGGTTCATTCGGGCAATCCGGGGCTTTCGAGCGCCGAGCTCTTCCGTTCCGGGATGAACGTGGGTCGCGACATGATGGGCACGATGGCGAACACCCTGATCCTGGCCTTCACCGGTGCCTCGCTCAACACCCTCATCCTGATCTATTCCCTCGAGCGGTCCTGGTTCCAGATCCTGAATTCCAACGCGATCACCATCGAGATCATCCAGTCCCTGACGGGAAGCCTCGCGGTGATACTGACCGTTCCGGCCGTCGCCTTCATCTCCTCCCGCCTCGTTCCGCGCATGGCTTCTCGGACGCGGAATCGCCCGTAGCCCCGCTTCCATACCGAAGCTTCATAGTACTGACGAGGACCCTCTTCCGTTCCCCATGTGCCGATTCCCCCTGCAAAAAACACTTCGAATGGTCGATACTGAGAACGAGGGGAATTGTTAATGGTTTATAATTTCAGCATCATCAGCGGGATCGTCCTTTTTTCATCGGCAGTGACCCTGTATCTGCTGCTTTTGGGATTCCAGAGGAGGAAAGTGCGAGGGGCGTGGTCGTTCACGATCCTGATGGCCTGCCTTTTCCTCTACAGCTTCGGCGCCTCGTTCGAGTTCATGAGCGGGAGGGTTTCCGACACCCTCATGTGGACCCATTTCGAATACCTCGGGATATCCTTCCTGCCCATGGCCATCATCCTGTTCTCCGTGGACTATTGCGCCATCGAGCTGCCGGGGAAATCGGCCATCGTCGCCCTTCTCTGCCTGTTCTCCCTGTTCACCCTCGTGACCCAGTTGACGACCGAGACCGGCCGCCTCTTCTACCGGAACGTCCGCATGCGCTTCGACGGGCCGATACCGACCATTTCGTTCGAGCCGGGCCCCGTCTACCTGTTTCATCAGATCTACCTCGCGGTCGCCATGTGCACCTCGTTCGTCCTTTCCCTGAGGCAGGTCATCATCTCCTCGGGTTTCTTCCGGAAGCAGGCCTTCATCATCTTCGCGAGCTCCCTCTTTCCCATAACCGGCTACATCCTCTACATTTTTAACCTCACGCCGGGGAAGCTCGACGTGAGCCCCATCGCCTTTTCGTTCATGAGCACGGCGATGGCCTTCGGCCTTTTCAAGTTCAAGCTTTTCGACCTCGAGCCGGTCATGCTCCGGAGCGTGTTCGAGACCATGAGGGAGGGGTGCATCGTCCTCGACCGGGAGAACCGCCTCGTGGACTGCAACGGGGTCGCCCGATCCGTCCTTCCCGGCCTTTCGGGCTACCGTGCCGGCGACAATATCGAGGGGGCCCTCCGCGTCCGCCCCGAGCTCCTTTCGATGATACAGGGCGGGGGCGAGAGCGACATCGACCTTCTGCTCGACGGGAAGGGGGAAACCCGCTGCTTCAACGTCAGCCTTTCGAAGATCGCCGACAGGAAGGGCCGAATACTGGGCAAGACCGTCATCCTCAACGATGTGAGCCGACAGTATCGTCTGGCCGGAGAGCTTCGGGAACTCGCCATACATGACGAGCTGACCGGACTCTTCACGCGCCGCTATCTCTACGAGATCGTCGACCGGATCATCGATCAGGCGAGGAGGAGCCGGCACCCGGTTTCCCTCATCATGGCCGACCTCGATCGGTTCAAGCTCGTCAATGACGAGTACGGGCATCAAGCCGGCGACGAGGTCCTGAAGGCTTTTTCCCAGCTCTGCCGGGACTGCGTCCGGTCCTCGGACGTCATCTTTCGGTACGGCGGCGAGGAATTTCTCATCCTCCTGCCCGAGACGACGAGGGAGGCGGCCGAAGTCACCGCCCAGAGGATTCGCGCGGCGGTGAAGATCGCGGGCATCCCCGATACCGAACGCGAGATACGGTTTACGGCGAGTTTCGGTGTCGCGGGGCTTTCGACGATCGGCAGGGAAACCATCGCCGATCTCATCAAGCAGGCGGATACCGCCCTCTACGAGGCCAAGGCCGCCGGACGGGACCGCGTTATGGTGTTCGGTTCCCTCTGAGGCCGAGGTTCCCCGTCCCTCTTGCCGAAGGTGCCATGCCCCGTGAATACTCAAGAAAAAGGCGACCGGATGGATTCGAGCCTGATCTCCAACGGCTGCAATCCGGTCGATTTCGAGGTGTTCAAGTTTCGGACCGATCAGAAGCCGGTACGGATGTCGAGCTTCGCCGAGATGTTCAATGGAGGATCGCATATGTCGAAGAAAGATGACAATGGAACCGTCGAGCGATGGGCTCGCTGGGAGCTCGAACTGAAGGGGCCTGATGGCGGGAACCCGTTCCTGGACAATACCCTGGAAGCGGTATTCACGATGAACGGCGAGAACCAGACAGCCCGGGGTTTTTACGATGGCGACGGCACCTACCGGATACGGTTCATGCCGAATCGAGTCGGGCGCTGGTCCTATACCGTCGCCAGCACCATGATGGCGGTTGACGGACTGACGGGAAGCTTCGAGTGCGTCGAGCCGTCGGCAGGCAACCACGGTCCGGTCCGGGTCGCCAACACCTTCCATTTCGCCTACGAGGACGGTTCCCGGTACATCCCCGTGGGAACGACGTGCTACGCCTGGACCCACCAGCCCCCCGCTCTGGAGGAGAAGACCCTTTCAACCCTCGGGAAATCGGCCTTCAACAAGATACGGATGTGCGTGTTCCCGAAGTACTACGATTTCAACCATGACGAGCCGGAGCTCTTCCCCTTCGAGGGTTCCCTCTCGCAGGGATGGGATTTTACCCGGTTCAATCCCGCCTTTTTCCGCCACCTCGAAACGCGGATCGACGCCCTGCAGCGGCTTGGCGTCGAGGCCGACCTGATCCTCTTTCATCCCTACGACCATTGGGGCTTTTCCCTGATGCCGGCCGAGATCGACGATCGCTACCTGCGCTATATCGTCGCGCGCCTTTCAGCCTATCGCAACGTCTGGTGGTCGCTCGCGAACGAGTACGACCTCTTTACGACGAAAACCGTCGCCGATTGGGAGCGGATCGCCGGGGTCATCATGGAGAGCGATGCCTATGGGCACCTGCGGTCCATCCACAACTGTCACGGATTCTACGATCATCGGAAGGACTGGATAACGCATTGCAGCATCCAGCGCACCGATGTGTACAAGACCTCCGAGATGACCGCCGAGTGGCGCGACGCCTTCCGGAAGCCGATCGTTATCGACGAATGCGCCTACGAGGGGAACATCAATCTCGGCTGGGGAAACATCACCGGGTTTGAGATGGTGCGCCGGTTTTGGGAGGGATTCGTGAGGGGCGGCTACGTCGGCCACGGTGAAACCTTTCTGAACCCGGAGGAGATCCTCTGGTGGTCGAAAGGCGGCAGCCTGCGCGGAGAAAGCCCGAAACGGATCGCCTTCCTGAGAACCGTCATGGAGGAGGGGCCGGACGAAGGCATCACCCCGATATCCTTCGGCAACGAAGGGTGGGACCTTCCCTGCGGAGGCGTGGAGAACTCGTACTACCTGTTCTATTTCGGTTTCAACCAGCCCTCGTTCCGGACCTTCCGGATGCCCGAGAACCAGGCGTATCGCGTGGATGTCATCGACACCTGGAACATGAAGATATCCGCGCTCAAGGGTGAGCGGAGCGGCAATTTCCGGATCGAGCTTCCGGGGAAGCCCTACATGGCGGTCAGGATGCGGAGAGTTCGGTAGGACCGAAAGGCCGACAGGGCGGATCCGGCGATCCGCCCTGCGTGAAGTCGCCGAGCCTTTTTCCATGCGCCTTTCTGAATCTCCACCCGATCGCGTGGAACCGAGACAATCGATACATTAGTAACGCTATAGGCTTGACATTTTATTGATCTAACTATATCCTTCATAGAACTATTGCTATAGTAATAGTAGTTATTGTTTTTATGGAGGAACGTATGGTGAATCTCTCGGTACGAAAAGATGAGGCCGGCCTTTCGAGGCGGCGGATCGATCCTTCCTCGGGCGGTCTTTCGACCCGGGATCGCGGCATCCGAAGCCGCCGACGGATTTCGGGGCTCGTCGCCATTTCGCTCGCCGTGCTGCTTTCGGTTTCGGCCGGGGCCTGGGCCGACCAGTTGGCGGCGATCAAGGCTGCCGGCGTGCTTCGGGCCGCCGTGTTCGACAGCAATCCGCCCTTCGGCCTCGTCGACGAGCAGACCCATGATATCGTCGGGTACGACATCGATTTCGCCAATGCGTTCGCGAAGGCCCTCGGCGTGAAGCTCGAACTGGTCGCCACGAATCCGGCAAACCGCATTCCCCTCATCCAGTCGGGGAAGGCCGACCTGATCGTCGCCGACATCACCATCACGAGCGAGAGGGCCAAGGTCATCGATTTCAGCACCCCGTACTTCGTTTCGGGACAGCAGCTCCTCGTCCCGGTTGGTTCCTCCGACAAGGTCGAGGACTACGCGACCTCGCGCTTCGGGGCCGTAAAGGGCACGACCGAGGAGCAGGCTATCAAGATCCTGTTTCCCAAGGCCAAGGTCATATCCTATGATGATATTCCCCTGGCTTTTGCCGCCCTTCGAGCGGGGACCGTCCAGGCGATAACCCAGGACAGTTCCATCCTCGCCGGTCTTCTCGACCGCGCCCCCGACAAGGCCAAGTACAAGATCCTGCCCAAGCTCCTCACCCGCGAGGAAATCGGCATCGGCGTCAAGAAGGACGAGAAGGCCGTTCTCGATTCCATCAACGGAATCCTCGTTTCCCTGGAAAAGGACGGAACCGCGGCGAAGATCTACGACAAGTGGTTCGGGTCGGGCACGAAAACCCCGCAGCCCAGGACCTTCACGATCGCCGCGCCGAAGGAATGACGGACGTGATAGCCGGCAGCTTTCTGCGTGAGCTGGATCTCCCTTCGTCATGGACGAGACCGGTTTCCTCCCCCGCGCGGAAGGCGGCGCCCGACGGACGCGGCTCCGGAACGGAGCCCCGGGCCCATAAGCCCATGGTCGAGTTCCGGGGCGTCCGAAAGTCGTTCGGTCAACTCGAGGTGATCAAGGGCGTCGACCTTTCCATCGAGCGGGGAAGCGTGGTCGTCGTGTGCGGCCCCTCGGGGTCGGGCAAGTCGACCCTCATCCGGATGGTCGACCGGCTCGAGACGCCGACGTCCGGGGAAATCCTCGTCGGCGGCAGGAGGACTGACGCCCTGTCTGGAAGGGGCCTTCGCGGGCTGCGCGAGAGCGTCGGATTCGTTTTCCAGCAGTTCAACCTCTATCCCCATCTTTCGGCCCGGGACAACGTGAGCCTCGCCCTCCGTACGGTGCGCGGGCTTGGCCGGGGCCCGGCGGGGGAGAGGGCGGACGCCCTGCTTTCCCGGGTCGGGCTTGCCGACAAGACCGGGAGCTATCCCGCCGAACTTTCAGGCGGCCAGCAGCAGCGCGTGGC
>DBTK01000148.1:33639-48569 GCA_002307015.1 Spirochaetaceae bacterium UBA1318 | reverse complement strand
CAGCGCGTGGCGATCGCCCGTGCCCTCGCCCTCGAGCCGTCCCTCCTCCTTTTCGACGAGCCCACCTCGGCCCTCGACCCCGAGATGGTGGGAGAGGTCCTTGCGGTCATGAGAGAATTGGCGGACGGCGGGATTACCATGATCGTCGTGACCCATGAGATGGGATTCGCGCGGGAGGTCGCCGACCGCATCGTGTTCATTGACGATGGGCTCGTGGTGGAGGACGCGAGGCCGAGGGATTTCTTCGAGGCGACGAAAACTCCCCGCGCCCGGCAGTTTCTGCGCCGTATCCTTTCTCCCCTCCATACGGCCTCGGAGTGACCATGGGACTTTCCTTCGATTGGAAGGGGGTGATGACCGGCGAGCCCCTCCGCTGGCTTGCCTCGGGACTCGTGACGACCTGCGCCGTCACGGTGTGCGCGGGAATCCTCGCGACGGTACTCGCCGTGGTTTTCGTCGCTTTGAGGATTTCATCCAACCCTCTCGCCAAATACTCGGCGATGGGCGCCATCTCGGCGTTCCGCAACACCCCGCTTCTCGTTCAGCTCCTTTTCTGGTACTTCGCTGCCTACGGCACCCTGCCTCCTGGCGCCCGGTTGTGGATCATGGACGACCATCCCTGGGCCCTCCTCCCCGGCGGGGTTACGATCCTGACCCCGGAGTTCATCGCCTCGACCTGGGGGTTGGGGGTGTTTTCCGCCGCCTTCATCGCCGAGGAGATCCGTTCGGGCCTCCTCGCCGTTCCCTCAGGCCAGAGGGAGGCGGCGGCGAGTCAGGGGCTTGGACCCTGGACGATCCTTCGCCGCGTGCTGCTTCCCCAGGCTATCGGGAACGCCTTCGAGCCCGTGGTCGGCCAGTACCTCAACCTGATGAAGCTTTCCTCTCTCGCGTGCAGCATCGGCCTCGCCGAGATCACCTATCAGGTCAGGCAGGTCGAAAGCTACAACTCCCACGCACTCGAGGCCTTCGCCGTCGGGACTGTCCTTTACCTCGGCCTCGCCCTCGTGCTCGAGCGCATCCTGAACCTGGCGAAACCTGGACGGTTCGCGGCGAAACCAGGGAGGTTCGCGGCGAAACCGAGACTGTTCGCGGCGAAACCGCGGCAGCTCCCGAAGAGGCCGAAACGGGACGGGTCGAAGGAGTCGAGCCATGCCGTTTGATTTTACGGTGATCGCCCGGAACCTCGACTATCTCCTCTGGGGGAGGACGGCTTCTGGCGAGATCGGGGGGCTTCTCCTGACCGTGGCGATGGCGGTCGAATCGGGTATCATCGCCCTCGTGCTGGGGATCGCCCTCGCCCTCGTCGCCTGGCGATGGTCGGGCTGGGTGCGCCGGATCCTGCTCGCCCTCGCCGACCTCGTGAGGGGCGTTCCTCTCATATTCGTGATCTTCTGGATCTACTTCCTCATCCCGGCGCTCTTCGGTTCCTCTGTGCCGAACTCGCGTTCGGTCGTGATCGCCCTCGCGTGGTTCAGCTCTGCGGCGGTGCTGTATTCGACCCTTTCGGGCCTCCTCGCCATCCCTCGGGGACAGTACGAGGCCGGCATCGCGAGCGGGCTCGGGCCCGGCCGGGTGCTATGGTCGATCTTGCTGCCCCAGGCGATCCGCAACCTGATACCGTCGTTCATCGGGCTGTTCGTTTCCCTCATCAAGGATACCTCCCTCGCCTTCATCGTCAACGTGCCCGAGCTCACCTACGTTTCGAGCCAGGTCAACAACAGGACCCAGGTTTATCCGACCGAGATTTTCCTTTTCGCCGGGGTGGTCTACTACCTACTCTGCGAGGGACTCACCCTCGCGGCGAATTCCCTCGCTTCAGCCAGCCGCCGAACCGGAAAAACAGCTGCCAAAAGCCGTTGATTCGCAGGAGGAGCCATATCCCGGGCTTGCTTCGATGCTGTTAATTTCGAAGCCCTCAATCCAGCCTGCCGACCTCGAGCTTGCCCTTCCGGTCCGTTCCGATGTAGCTTGCCGCGGAATCGATCATCCTCGGGATCAGGGTCTTCAGGTCGCTGCCGTATCCCTGGCTCGTCACCGTGGTCGTCCAGATCTCGGGGGGATTCCCTATCGTCGTCTCGGTCGACTTCCGGTAGGCCGAGATGGTCAGGTAGCGCGTGCGTTCGCCGCGTCTATCCTCGTTGATGCCGTCGTAGGAGGCGCGCGCCGTTTGCCGGTTGCGGGTCCTGATGTCGGCCGGGTTTCCCTGGATTTGCTGGGATAGATCGTCCGAGCCGAGTACGCTGTGGGGAACCGAATTCTCGGCGATGCCGAAGGCGACGTTCGCGATGATGTCGGCCTCGTTCAGTTCAGCGACGATCCGGTAGCCTTTTTCCGTGAGTACCTCGGCGAGAGCCGAGGATACGCGCGCGAAGGCCGCGTCGTCCATCTTGGCCGACCTGTCCGCGGGGAGAATGATGACATTCCCGGTGAAAAAGGCCACGCTGGTCTTTGACTGGACGGTCACGTAGTTTTTCTGGGAGGCGCAGGAGAGAAGCGCCGCGAGCGCGAGGCACAAAATCCCGAATCGTTTCATTGCCGTCACCACCACCACAGTATAGCTCCCCTTCGATCTTGACCAGGTGCCGCTCATGATTTTCTGACCGGAAACTCGCCCCGTTCTCATGAAGCCCCGGTATCCTCCATTTGAAGGACGGGGCTCGGTCCGTGTCCGGGCCGCGATGCCTCCGATACTACCGTGAAGGACATGGAATGACATCGATTGGAAAGCCTCGGAGCCGGAAGGACCTCGGCGTAAGCCTTCTCTACATGGCGCCCGCGATCATCCTCTTTACGCTGTTTACCTTCCTGCCCTTTATCCGGGCAACCTTCCTGAGCTTTTTCATCGTCGA
Source organism: Spirochaetaceae bacterium UBA1318 (assembly GCA_002307015.1). Taxonomy (GTDB): domain Bacteria; phylum Spirochaetota; class Spirochaetia; order Treponematales; family UBA1318; genus UBA1318. Next base: position 45,720 of record DBTK01000148.1, on the reverse strand, counting down.
CCGGAATACCTTCGCCCCCGCGAAGTTCTTTGGCCTCGGTTACTACGCCAGGATTTTCAACCTCGGAAGCACGGCCCTCGGCGACGAGTACCTGAGGAGCATCGGAACCTCGTTCTCCTTCGCCCTCATGACCGTTCCCGCGAGCATCGTCGCGGCCCTCGCCCTCGCCGTCCTCGCCTGCGTGAAGGTCAAGTATATCGAGACTTTCCGTACGATCTTCACGACGAGCGTGGCCATCTCGATCGCGAGCGCCGGGGTGATCTGGGCCCTCATTTTCAGTCCCGACGTGAAGGTCACGGCCTGGATCCTCGAACTGCTCAGGATCCGCTCCTCGAGCCTCCTGACCGACGCCTCGACGGCCCTTCCCGCCCTCGCCTTCATGACGGTGTGGACGGGGCTCGGCTTCAACTTCATCATCATGCTCGCCGGCATTCAGGCCATCCCGAGGGAGCTCTACGAGAGCGGCCGCATCGACGGGGCGAACGGGTGGAAGACCTTTCGCCACATCACCCTTCCCCTGCTTTCGCCGACCCTCCTTTTCCTCACCATCATCTCGACGATCTCCTGCTTCCTCGCCTTCACCCAGTTCAAGGTGATGATAGACAGCGTGGGGCCGAACAAGTCGACCGAGGTTTTCGTCTACGCGATCTTCAACACCTTCTGGATGGAGAACAACTACGGCTTCGCCTCGGCCATGTCGATCGTGCTTTTCGCCGTTCTCCTCGTTCTTTCCATGCTGCAATTCCGTTTCGACAAGAAGGTGCACTACCAATGAAAAAGGCGATGCTCTACACCCTGCTCGTCCTGGCGTCCGTCGGCGTCCTGTTTCCGATCCTCTTTTCGCTCTCGATTTCACTTCAGGGCGAAACGGTTTCCCCCCGCCTCCTGCCCGATCTCAAGTCACTGGACTGGGGAGTGTTCGTCTCGGTGTTCCGGAAGGAGCCGAATATGGGGCGATGGATACTGAACTCGTTCGTGGTTTCCATCGCCGTGATGACGGGGCAGCTCGTCGTCTCGGCCCTCGCGGCCTATCCCCTCGCGACCCTGAACTTTCCCGGCAAGCCCTTCTTCTTTTTCTTCTTCCTCGCGACCCTTCTCGTGCCCTGGGAATCGACGGTGATCCCGAACTACCTGACGATAGCTACCCTCCACTGGAAGGACAGCTATCAGGGCCTCATCGTTCCCTTTCTCGCAAGCGGCTTCGGCATCTTCCTCCTGAGACAGAGCTTCATGACCCTGCCCAAGGAGCTCTACGAGGCGGCGGTGATCGAGGGCTGCGGGAGGACGCGCTACCTCTGGTCTATCCTCCTTCCCCTTTCCCGGCCAGCCCTCGCGACCCTCGCGATCTACGCCTTCCTCAACACCTGGAACCAGTACTACTGGCCCCTCCTCGTCGTCGACAATCCGGTCTGGAGGACGACCCAGGTGGGAATCACCGCCTTCCGCTCGACCGAGATCGCCTCGTACAACCTGCAGATGGCGGGCACCCTCGTCGTCATGGCCCCGACCATCTTCCTGCTTTTCCTCGGGCAGAAGCAGCTCGTGTCCGGCCTCACCTCGGGCGCGCTGAAGGGATAGCCGACGCTTCGGGATTAACCCCTTTTTTACCGCGGACTCACGCCGCCCACATATCCCGCCGCTAGGCTCAAGCACTATCGAATGGAGGTTTTCATGAACAAACGCATCGGCCTACTCTCGGCCTGTCTCTTCGCGGCCCTGACCGCCGTTTCCGGATTCGCTCAAGTCCCGGCCGCCCCGGTTGCCCAGCCCGCAGGCTCGACGAAGGTCACCTTCTGGTTCGGCCTTACCGGCTACAACGGCGAGATCGTCCAGCAGGTGGTGAACAAGTACAACGCGAGCCAGTCCAAGTACTGGGTCGAGGCCGTTTCCCAGCCCGACTACGACGCGACGATCAACAAGCTGAACACGAGCCTCGCCGGCGGCGAGCTGCCGAACGTCGTCCAGATCTACGACATCGGAACCCAGCGGATGATCGATACGAAAAAGATCGTCCCCGTCCAGACCCTGATCGACAGGGAAAAACTCACGATCAAGAAGGACCTCGAGCCCGCCGTCGCGAGCTACTACACCATCGCGGGCACCCTCTACTCCATGCCCTTCAACAGCTCGGCGCCGGTCATGTTTTTCGACAAGACCGCCCTCCGGGAGGTCGGCCTCGATACCTACAAGCGCGTCTGGAGCTATGATGAGGTTTTCGCGGCGGCCAAGAGGCTGACGAAAAAGGACGCCTCCGGCAAGGTCACCCGCTACGGCCTCGGATTCACCCTCTACAGCTGGATTCTCGAGGAGGAGCTCGCGACTCAAGGGACGCTTTTCGCCGACCCGAACAACGGCCGCGAGAAGAGAGCCCAGAAGCTCGTCTTCAACAGCGCCGAAGGGGCGAAGTGGCTCGACTTTCTCAAGAAGTGCGTCGACGAGGGAGTCGGCATCTGCTACGGCATCGACGGCGGCGCGAACTCCGCGGCTCGCGATTCCGGCTTCGTTACCGGCAATGCCGCCATGACCCTCAACAGCATCGCGGGCCTCCGCGGCTACATCTCGAACGCGGCGCAGGCCGGAAAGGGCGTCGATGTCGGCGTCGCCTACATCCCGCGTCCGGCCGGTGCCAAGGGCGGCGTCATCATCGGCGGAGCCTCCCTCTGGATCACCAACACCGGTTCGGCCGAGGAACAGGCCGGCTCCTGGGATTTCGTGAAGTTCGCCTCGAGCCCCGACATCCAGGCCTTCTTTTCCTCGAACACCGGCTACTATCCGCCCAACACGGCTGCCTACAACGTCCAGCTCATGAAGGACGCCCTCGTGAAGTTCCCGCAGTTCCAGATCGCCATAGATCAGCTCCACCAGACGCCCGCGGGCTACCCCAGCCAGGGCGCCGTTTTCGGAACCTTCGTGAAGGCCCGCTCCAACATCCAGAGCGCGATGGAGCAGTTCATCACCGGAAAGGTCCCGACGGCCAAGGCCGCCCTCGACGGCGCCGCCAAGCAGTCCTCGAGCGAACTCGAGGAGTACAACGCGACCGTCCAGTAACGCTCGAGCACCGGGGCGGGGACTAATCCCGCCCCCTAGTGTCATGAAGCTTCGGTATGGGAATTCCCCGAGCCGGGGCGATGGCTGAAACGGGCCGGCTCCGCACTCGGGGTCTCGGCCCTACCTTTGGGCGACGAGTTCGATTTCGACCCTCGCGCCGAGCGGGAGGCCCTTCACCTCGATCGTAGTCCGGGCGGGGTAGGGCGGAGCGAACTGCCGCTCGTAGACCGCGTTCATCGCGGCGAAGTCCCCGATGTCGGCAAGGTAGACGTTCGCCTTGACCACGTCGTCGGGACCGAGGCCCGCTGCCTCGAGGACGCTGAAGAGGTTCCTGAACGACTGTGCGGTTTGCGCCCCGATGTCGCCCGTGACGAGTTTCCCCGTCGCCGGGTCGAGCGGGGTCTGCCCCGAGAGAAAGACGAGGTTCCCCGCCTCCACGGCCTGGGAATAGGGCCCGATGACGGCCGCGCCTGCGGCGGCAAAGGCTTTTCGTGACATGGCTTCTCCTTAATCTGGAACGATCTGAACCGTTTCCTCGGTAACGTCCTTTTCCCGCGACACGCGGAAGCAGGCGAGCCGGTTCTGCGGAATCGAGTATATCGCGTATCGCGCCTCGGGATCATTCGCCATGCGGATATCCTCCGCTGACATCCTCGCGGGCGTGGCGGGATGGCTGTGGTAGACCCCGATCAGGCGGAGGCCTTCCGCCCTCGCCCTTTTCATGGCGGCGAACTGCTCAGCCGGGTAGAACGAAAAGTGCTCCGCGCTCTGGTCGGCGTTTTCGAGTGGGTAGATCCTTTCCACCGTATCGTCGACGCCGGCCAGGTAGCCGCAGGTCTCGAGGGGGCTTCCCTCTTCCGCCTGACGGATGATGGCCCGGAGCAGGCACGCTCGCATCCTCATGGCTTTTCGATGACCACCCGGTGGTGAATCGCGCCATCCACCGGTTCGATCGCGAGGACGAGGTAGCCCTGCTCCTTCGCCGCCTTCGGCACGTTCTCGAGCGGCTCGCCCGGGGAGATCAGGACCTCGAGGCGATCGCCCGAGGCCAGCTTCTCGAGGGCGAGCTTGGTCTTGACGAAGGTCATGGGGCAATGCTCCGCCGTGATATCCAACTTGGTTACGCTCATATGAAAAGCACCTGCCCTCCCTCGGAATTCTCGAGGAATTTCGAGACGCCCAGGACTTCCTTCACCTCCGGGATCAGGTCGCTTTTTCCGATCCCGAGGATGACCATGGCCATCTCGCAGGCGTAGAAGTTGACCTTGAGCTGCTTCGCCGCCTCGACCAGTTCGGCCAGGGTGGCGACCTTGTTCTTCTTCATCATGTGGGTCATCAGCTTGGGACTGGCCCCGAAAAAGTTGAGCCTCGAGAGCGGAAGCTTCCTGAAGCCACCGAGCAGCAGGTTGAAGAACCTGGCCAGGAAGCCCTTGCCGAGGGCCGTCCGCCCCTGCTTGAGCTTGATGGCATTCAGTCCCCAGAAGGTGAAAAAGAGATTCACCTCGTATCCGGTCGCCGCGGCGCCGGTGGCCAGGGTGAACACCGCGATCACCCGGTCGAAGTCTCCCGAGAACGAAACGATGGACAGTTTCTTCTGAGCCATGGATCCCCCTTTCGATATGTTCAGGCGTTTTGGCCGGCCGCGATGGCGCAGGCCTTCAGTTCGTAGTCGCGGAGCGTCGTGATCTCGGGCGATTCCACGTTTCGGACTTTGAGAAGGTCGACGACGCTGAGGTCGCTTCCGTCCACGGTTTCCGGGTTCCCATTTATGAAAAGCTTCATCGTTCACCTCGGTCTTGAGGGGAGGTCGAGTAACGGTGGTTTTTCTCATCCCCTTGATGAATACAATACTAACATGATAAGTATAGTAGTTATTGGAATGCTTTTCAAGGCACTGACCAACGAGCCAACGCTCGTTGGCGAAGTTTCAAGGAGTATACGCCATGAGTTCACCGAAATCCGAGGGGATCAGGACCCTCGCCATCCACGCGGGCGAAAAGCCCGACCCGGTTACGGGAGCCTCGGCCCCCGGCATCGTGATGTCCACCACGTTCGTCATCGATCCCGATGTGTCCTTTTCCGCCGAGGACTTCGGCGCGGAGACCCCGTTCGTCTACACGAGGTGGGGAAATCCAACGATCGACCAGCTCGAGAAAAAGCTCGCCGCCCTCGAGGGCACCGGAGCCGCCATCGCGTTCGCGAGCGGCATGGCCGCGATCTCGGGCCTCCTTCTTCACTCGCTGAAAATGGGAGACCATTTCATCATGAGCGATGTCTCCTACGCCGGGGCCGCCGAACTCGTGAACGACTTTTTACCGCGAAACGGCATCGAGGTCACGAAGGTCGATTTTTCGGATCTCGCGGCGGTGGAATCGGCGTTCAAGCGAAATACCAGGCTCGTTTATGCCGAAACACCCTCGAATCCCATCCTGCGCTTGACGGACATCAAGGCCGTGGCCGAGCTTGCCCACGCGCACGACGCGCAGCTTGCCGTCGATTCGACCTTCGCCTCCCCGATCGCGACACGGCCGTTCGAACTGGGTGCGGATTTCGTCATCCAATCGTTGACGAAATACTCAGGCGGCCACGGCGACGCGATCGGAGGGGCGGTGATGGGGCGGGTCGAGGACATCGCGAGGATCCGCCAGGGGGTCGGGATCCATCTGGGCGGGATCATCAGCCCCTTCAACGCCTGGCTCATCATGCGGGGGCTTGCAACCCTCCCGATCAGGATGAAGGCCCACGCCGAGGGGGCGCTCGAGGTCGCCCGATTTCTGGAAGGCCATCCGAAGGTCGGCCGAGTCATCTACCCGGGGCTGCCTTCCCATCCCCAACATGAGCTCGCGAAAAGGCAGATGAGGAACTTCTCGGGGATGCTCACCTTCCAGACGGAAAAGAGCACCGAGACGGCTCGGAGGCTCGCGGAGAAGCTGAAGATCGTCCATTACGCCGTTTCCCTGGGACACCACCGGAGCCTCATCTTCTATCTCCCAACCGACGATCTTCTGCGAACCTCATTCCGAATGACGAGGGAGCAGGAACGATCCTATCGCGCCTATGCCGGCGAGGGGATATTCCGGTTCTCGGTTGGGCTGGAGGATCCGGAGGATATCATCCATGACATCGATCAGGCCCTGAATGATTGAACGGCGCGGGCTGACGCTTCCCGATTCAACGAAAACCTTCAGGTTTTCAATCCTCAGATATCGGAAAAAAGAGAGTATGTGTAGTTACAGACAGGAACCCCAAATCTTGAACGATGAAAGCCGGGCGGCATCGAGCGGCTCCTTTATTGCCCTGAAAAAGGGCACGGTCCATTACGAGATAGCCGGCCCGAAGACCGGTTCGAAGGCCGACCCGAAAGGCCGAGGCTGGGTCGTCTTCCTTCCCGGCGTTTCGGTGCCATGCGGAACCTGGAACCGGAACTTTTTCGCCCTCGCGGATGAGGGGTTCGGCTGCCTCCGTTTCGATTTCTACGGACGGGGGCTTTCGGACCGGATCGATGGCCGCTACGACCTCGATTTCTTCGTGGACCAGCTCCGCGAGCTTCTGGACGCCCTCTCCATCGTCGAGTCGGTAAACCTCGTCGCCCTTTCCATGGGGGGCGCCGTGGCGGCGCGCTTCTCGATCCTCAATCCCGGGCGGGTCAGGCGGATATTTTTCATCGACCCCCTTTTTCGGGCCCCCGAGTTCTCTCCATTCATGCGCCTTCTGCTGCTGCCCGGAATTGGCGAGATTCTGCTCGCCAGGGAAAAAATCCTCGTATCCGGACAGGAGGCCGATTTTTTCAATTCGGCTGATTTCGAGGATTTCAAGATCGTCTATCGGCCCCAGCTCCGCTACCGGGGATTCCGCCGGGCCCTCCTTTCGACCCTGAGGTCGATCTTGCGATGGGAGATCACCGGAAATTACGAGAGGCTCGCCGCTTCGGGCATTCCCACCGCCCTCGTCCGGGGACGGCACGACCGGACCATTCCCGCCGATTCCTTCGAGATCCTGGCGAGGCTGTTGAAACCCGAGCTGTACGTCGTCGTCGATGAGGCCGGCCACGTTCCCCACTACGAGAAACCGGATCTGGTGAACGGACTCGTCGCCGATTTCCTTGGCTGATCGGGCCGAATGGAGTACCTTGATCTTGCGGGGATTCCTTTCTCGGCCGCCCCGCGGCGGGAGGTTTTATGGTCGGTGACGTGATCGAGGTCGACGACCTCATGCAGAAGGGATACCGCTACACCCTGATCGAGCCCGAGGGTCGGAATTTCGATCCCTCTTTCAGGCCCGAGCTGACTCCGGCCGAGATGCTTGAGCTCGGCGTGTTCGGCGGAAAATACATGACCGACTGCCGCTCTGAATTTCCCGGAGATTGGTTCGACAATGCCAAGCTCTGCGGTGAGCGACACCGGCCGGAATTGAATTACTTCCTCGTCAACGCCTCGAAGCCCCTCTGGTACTGGCGGTCGAAGGGCTGGATCTACGACGATGATCCACGCGGATGGTTCCAGTGGTATTGCCGCTACTACGCGGGACGGCGGTGCCCGGACGACGATCGCCAGATCCGGCGATGGAAGGCGATGACGAGGCACCTCGCTCAGCTGAAGGCCAACTGCTCACCCGGCGACCTGGGCTGTCGCCGGAGGCAGCGTCAGGCCCTACTCCATTGGGCCTACGACAGTCGACGGATGTAGTGGTTCGCTCTGTAGATGGCGGTCAAATAAAAGAAAATATTACTCTAAATAATCTCAAGTAACTCTATTAAGAAAAAACAATATTTATATTTTCTCCATTCCAATTAATTATTAATGAGAGGTTTTAATTAATGAAGAAAAGAGCTGGAATTAGCGAAATAAATGTACTATATAGGGTTGTACACATCATGTGATGTGAGACAATTTTCAGGAGGTTGAGGATGTATATTTTTAACAAAGTGAAGGGAATTGCATGTGCCTTATTTATCGCGGCCATTGCCATTCCCGCTTTCGCGGCGACGACCGGAACGATCTCTCTCTCCGGCAGTGTCGGCGGAGTCTGCGATCTTACGGTTACCCAGCCGACCGGCAACAACAGTCTTGCGGTCACGACCAAGGTCACGAATCAGACGATCGCCACCTTCGTCGAGAAGAGCAACAAGGCATCGGGATATACGGTAACCCTGATATCGACCAATAAAAGCATACTGAAGGGGAGCATCCCCACAAATACGGACAGCCTGGCTTATACCCTTGTCTACGGCGGAACAGTCGTGGACCTTTCCGCCGGAAGCGCCGTGGTCATCACCGATTCGAATTCAAAAACCGGTTCGGCCGGGGTAACGAAGCTCCTGACAATCTCCTTCGATGGAACGGGTTCGCTCCTTGGCGAGGATAGCTATTCGGATACGCTCACCTTTACGATCGCGGCCAAGTGAGGTCATAAGCAATGCGGGACGTTCGTCTGGTTGCCGCCGTTCTTGTTGCGGCAACTCTCGTCGCGGTTCCCGTGTCGGCCTTCACGATGGAGCCCATGTCGACGCTCCTCGCCCCTTCGGGGGCGAAGAGCGTTGCGACCTTCCGAATAAAGAACGACGGGGAGGCGCGAATAGCGGTTCGGCTGAGCGCCCTGACCCGCTCCGTATCTACCGACGGCAAGGAGGAGAACGCCTCGGCCGCCGAGCTTTTTACCCTCTATCCGTCGCGGGTTCTCGTCGAGCCAGGTTCCTCGGTCGCCGTCAAGATACAGTGGAAAGGCCCGGCTTCGGTCGCGACCGAACGCTGCTTTCGCTTGATGGCCGAGGAGGTTCCCCTCGACTCGGGCGGGGAAAAGGGTTCGGGCATTCACATGCTTTTCCGCTACATCGCCTCGATCTATGTCGGCGATGCGGGCTTCAAACCGGAGCTTGTGGCGCAGGCGACGGGGGCCGAGGGAAAGGATGGCGCGGGCATTCTTGTCGATCTGGAAAACAGGGGCACTCGTCATGTGGTCGCCGAGAAGGTGCGACTCGATCTCGTTGACGATCAGGGAAAAACGATAACCCTTTCGAACGAGGAACTTGGATCCCTGAATGGTGCGAATTACCTGCCGGGCTTTTCGCGGAGCCTTTTTATTCCGCTCGCGGAAGCACAAGCTGGGATGAGCTATACGACAAAAATTACGTACGAAGGCGAATACTAGGTCCCTGGTGGGTCGATACCGAATAAAATCGAAGAAATGTATTATGGCGATGCTCCTTGTCGGCAGCTTGATGAGCGGGTCCGTTTCCGCTCAATCCGACTCCCCATCCGGCGAGACGGCGCTGGCCGACTTCGCCGTGAATGGAGAGTCTCGGGGAAGCGTTCAGTTCACCCTGGGCGATGACGGTTCCCCGCTTCTCAAGGCGGGCATGATCCGCGACGCCCTTGCCGGTATCGCCAGGCCTGAGGTGATTGCGGCTGTGGCAAGCGGCGATGGGTTCGTTTCGACGGAAGACCTGCGGCTCGTCGGCGTGCGTGTTTCCTTCGATGCGGCGGCTCTTGTCCTTGGTCTCGACGTTGAACCGCGGGCCATGATCCCGGTCGATCTCTCCCATCAAAATGAAAAATCCAGGCATTCGGGCGGAACCGCTCTCGAACCCGAGAACTTCGCCGCTCAGCTTGGTCTCTCCCTGACGCTCGATCCCTCCTATACCTCTTCCGCCTACGACTCGCAATTTTCGCCGCGGGCCGAACTGGGACTCGCACCCGCGTTCAACGTCATGGGAGTCGTCGCCGAGGGAAGCGCCGAGATCTCGTATTATGACAACCTCACGACCCGATTGGATCAGGCCAGGTTCCTTAAGGATTTTCCCAATCAGGGAGCACGGCTCGAGGCGGGAATCGTCGACACGCGGCCCGTATCCTTCCAGAGCTCGAACGAACTTGTCGGCCTCGCCTTTTTTCGGGAGTCCACACTCCCCGGTTCCAAGAAGTCGGGCAGACCGCTGCTCGAGGAATTCGTCATCGAACGAAAGGCCGATGTCTCGATCGAGATAAACGGGGTAGTCGCGAGACGCCTTCAGCTTTCCCCCGGATCGTATCGGCTTTCCGACCTTCCGCTTTCTTCGGGCCTGAACGAGGTCACCGTAAAAATCGTGGAGGAGGGAGAGGAACCGCGCAGCATCCGACTGGGCGTTCCCTTCGATTCCGCGATTCTCGAGACGGGACAGCTCGATTATTCAATCACCCTGGGGGCGGATCGGGAAACTGACTCTCGGCCGCTCGGTGCGGCAAATCTCGCGCTTGGCCTCGGTTCGGACCTCCAGCTCGGGGCGGACGCGGAGGCGGGTTTCGGGAGCGTCCTCAGCGGGGTATCCGGGCTGTGGGCTTCTCCGGTGGGCAACCTTGGCGCCTCGATCGGAGCCTCGGCGCCCTGCGGGGACAAGGCCATCGATCCGTCGTACGGAGCACGGCTTTCCTGGCGGCTCTCGATACCGCGGCTGGCGTACGCGCCTCGTGTGGGTTTCGCGGTCGAGTACCGCAATACGGGATTTGCCCCTCCCCGCGAGGATGCGACGGTCACGGTTCCCCTTCAGCCTACCTGGACGATCTCGGGCCAGGTGAGCGAGGCGCTGCCGGGCAGGATGGGCAGTACCTTCTTTTTTGCCGACTCGGACATCGAAGCGGGGAAATTCGAGACACTCGCGTTCTCTACGGGTGTGTTCCTCCCGTTGTCGAAGGTCGTATCGGTCTCGGTATCCTGCGGGACGGACTGGAGCGCGGGGAACGGGTTTTCACCCAGCGCCTCGGTCGCCGTTTCCGTTACTCCGGGGAATCGCCGTACCCTGCAGTATCACTATGATGCGGTGAAGAATGCCGACATTGTCGACGCTTCGGCCGTCGTCGATTCGGCGGGTACGACGACGGTCGGCGCTCACGGCGAGGGCATCGTCAATGGGCACGTCGACGTGGTCGAGTTCTCCGCGAAAACCGCGACCGGAGCCTTCGACCTTTCGGCAGCAGCCGAATACAATCGAACCGGCGATAACGGCTCTCGTACGGTTGGCGGAATCTTCTCGGCCTCGACGAATCTCGCCTACGCGGGAGGACATTTTGTCGCCGCGAGAAACCTCTGCAATGCCTTTGCGATCCTCGTCCCGGACAAGTCCGTGGGTAAGGATACGGTCGAATTGAGTTCATCGAACGGACCATCGACGGTGAGCGAGGGCGGCGCACCGGCCCTCGTTGCGGGGATCGTTCCCTACGAGCCCTATTACGCCGCGGTGGAGATGCCCGAAAGCGCGCCGGACAGAAGGGCCGATCCTCCGGCAATCACGTTCTATCCGAGCTACCGGTCGGGTACGGTCATCAGGGCACGTTCGGCATCGTCGGTAGCCGTGCACGGCCGCCTTGTCGACCAGGGGGGCAAACCGCTCACCAACCTTTCAGGCGACCGTATCGGCGCCGATGGAGCGGCTATCGCGTTTTCGGGAACCTTTACCGATGAGGCGGGGTTCTTCGAATGCTACGGCCTGGACGAGGGTGATCAGCTGATACGCTGGAGCGACGGGAGCACGAGCCGCTTCACCGTCGTCCCCGATTCGAGCGGGGGCTCGACCATACTGGAACTCGGCGATGTGACGGCAACCGGCCGTCAGGGAGACGGTACCCATGAGTAGATCAAGAAAATGCGCGGTATGCATCGCGGCGATGATCCTTGTGTCTCTTTCGGCGACGGCGGCTCCGCCCAGTATCAGGAGCATCTCCGGCCCATCCGACCTCGGCTACTCATCCGATTCGGTCGTGAAGGGGACCGGCAGCGTCGTCATCGCGAGCGGCGGCTATGTCGGTCCCTTCTGCGTCGTCTTTACCCAGCTGTCGCTTAGCCCTACGGTACCTTTCTCCGCGGATGCTCTGAGCTACGGCCTCTATAAGCCTGCCGAGTCGCCGACCTACGCCCTTTCGCTGGACGGAACGCCATCGAGCAAGGACGAGGTTCTCTCCGATAATTTTCCCAGCGGCTCATCGGAATCGGCGACGACGGCGCTCGGCTTTGCCGTTCTCGTCTCGCCCCTGAAGCTTCCGCCGCCCGAGACGTACACGGCCC
>DBTK01000148.1:33000-33390 GCA_002307015.1 Spirochaetaceae bacterium UBA1318 | reverse complement strand
CCGCCCGAGACGTACACGGCCCAGATCAAGGCGAGCCTGTATGCGTGCGCCTATCCGCCCGCCGGTTCGGCCGTTTCCACGAAGGTCTTCTCGATCCGGGTGACCGTGGGCTCGCACTACGATCTGTCGGTCGTACCCACCGGATCGGGCTTCGCCCTCTCCTCCACGAGCCAGAGCCTCGCCTTCGGCACCATCACCCCCTACGACAAGCGGGGCGTCGACCTCGTCGTTCACTCGAACGTCGCCTACAATCTGTCCATTACTTCGGCAAAGGGAGGGGTCCTGGCGACCGCGAGCGATTCTACAAGCCTGATCGGTTACACGCTCACCTCGAACGCGAGCCTCATTCCCCTCGTGGCGGGGCTGCCTTCGCCCATCGCGACGGGAGCG
>DBTK01000148.1:23171-32758 GCA_002307015.1 Spirochaetaceae bacterium UBA1318 | reverse complement strand
GCCTTCGCCCATCGCGACGGGAGCGGTCGCGACCTACAGCGGCACGAGCCGGTACGCCCTCGTGGTAACCATCTCGGCCTTTTCATCCCTCCCTACCCAGGGGGATTATTCGGATACGCTGACGGTCACGCTGGCCGCCCCGTAGATTCATTCCCGGTGATGGAGGCTTCCATCACCGGAAAGCAACTCAGTTCATCATCCGTTGTTTCTCACGACCTTCGCTCCGAGAATCCTCGAGACGAGGCCGATGAGGATGGACCACATCGGAGCCGTCAGCGTTGCCGCGAGCCCGCGTCCCATCTTCGAGAAATCGCTTACGTTCGAAAGCACGAGGATGATGCCGACGATAAGGCCGATGATGCCGGCCGCGTAGCTCGCCTTTTCGCTGAACTCCCATATGGCCACGGAAACGGCAGACGTCGTCGAATCCCGCTGTGCCGAGAAGGCGTCCTTCCAGGCCTTTCCCCACTCGGAGAGCCGCCATACGGCGAGGACCGCGAAGAAGGGAACGAAGATCACGATGATCATCGCGGAAAAGGCGACGTAGCTGAACGGGTTGCCGCCCTCGAGGAGAATGGCCGCGACAAGGATGGCCACGATCGAAAGCGTCGAAAGAATGAAACGAATCATGTAAACCTCCTGTGCCGGAACGTGCCGGCACCTTCGACTATCGCCCTTTAGGCCTTCGGCGTCTCTCGGCCTTTTGTATGATTCTCAAGGAGGGGCGTCCGTCTCGGCCCTGAGGAGGAGAATCAGGTCGACGTTCGACCGGCTGCCTGTCTTTTCGTATACGTGCGAGATGTGGGTTTTTACCGTCTTGACGGAAATGAAGAGGCGTTCCGCCGTTTCCTTGTAGCTGAAGCCTCGGGCGATGAAGGAGGCGACCTCCCATTCCCTCGGCGTGAGTCCATGGGACTCGGCGAAGGCCGTCCCCCGTTCCACGTCGGTATTTCCGGGCGGCGTGAGGAGACGGTACAGGGCGTTCCGTATCGTCCGGGCGATCGTCGCGTTGAGCACGCAGTACAGGGCGAGGAAAAGCCCGAGCCTGAGCCATCGACCCGAAGTGTCTCCCCGTGCTTCATGGGAGAAGGCCGCGGCGAGAGACATGAGAACGCCAAGGATGGCGCCGAGTCCGCTCACCCGTTCAAGTTCGGCGAGCACCGCGATCGGCTCACCGCCCCCGCCGGCGGGACGTTTCCCGGTGAAGGCGCAGGCAAGGGCTTTCGCTACGGTCCCCGCCGGCCAGATCGCGAGCGAGCAGGCGAGGGGTAGAAGCAGGGAAACGGCCACGGGCGCGATGAACGCGACTGCCGGGTCGGACGATAGCAATGGGAAAAGGACAGCCGTCGCTGCCAGGACGAAGACCTCGATAAAAAGCAGAAGTTTTGCCATGATCCTCCTGTGCGGCCGGTAAGGAAGGCCTTCTTCTCGCCGCTCTGTCCAGTATATGGCAGCCGGTGTAATTCGCAAGCGGGAGTCCCTCTGCCCGCCGGGCTTGACCGGTACGCCTCGGACGGTCATGGTTGTCCCATGGACAGCCATGAAAAACGGTTCCTCGACACCTTCGCCCGGGCCTTCGCCGACTACTCGCCACCCGATCTCCGCTCCCTCCTCGCCTCGCTCCGTTTCCGCACCATGGCGAGGGGCGAGGTGATCATGAGGGAGGGGGACGCCTGCACCGCCCTCCCCTTCGTGCTGGAAGGGCGTATCAGGGTCTATAGGACGGCGGAGTCGGGCCGCGAGATCACCCTCTACCGGATCGGGAGCGGGGAGAGCTGTATCCTCTCCTCCGGCTGCGTCTCGGGCGCCGCGGCCTTTCCGGGGACGGCCGTCGCCGAAACGGAAACCTCGGCGGCCTTCCTTCCCGCGGCCCGGGTCAACCGCCTTTTCGCGGAAAGCGCCGCCTTCAGGTCCTTCGTCCTTTCCCAATATTCCGCCCGCATGGCCGACATCATCGAGCTCGTCGAGGAGGTCGCCTTCCGCCATGTCGACGAGAGGCTGGCCGAACTGCTCGTCGAGCTTTCCGCCTCCGCGGGCGTGGAGTTCGTGGCTGCGACCCACCAGGAGCTCGCGAGCTCCATCGGCACCTCCCGCGAGGTGGTGAGCCGGATCCTCAAGGATTGGGAGGACAGGGGAGCCCTCGAGCTGAAAAGGGGAGAGATCGTCCTGCTTCCGGGTTTTAAATCGACATTTCGGTGACCTCGGTCACAGAAGTATCCCGTTTTCCGTCGTATCATTGAGATGAACCTTGGGAAGCGTCCCAAGAGTTCGGGAGGCTACCATGATACGAAATATCGGAACCGTCGACGGAATATGACGATGAAAACGAAGCTGGTCATCATCGGCGGGGTGGCGGGCGGAGCCACCGCCGCGGCCCGTGCAAGGCGAATCTCCGAGGACGCCGAGATCACCCTCGTCGAGCGGGGGCCCTATGTCTCGTTCGCGAACTGCGGGCTTCCCTACTTCCTCTCGGGGGACATAGCCAAGCGTTCGAAGCTCCTCCTCCAGACCCCCGAGGGCTTCGACAGCCGCTACGGCGTGAAGGTCCTCGTCGGCACCGAGGCCGTCGAGATCGACCGGAAGGGGAAACGCGTCCGCCTCGTCGGATCCCCCCCCACGCCCGACGGCCGGGGGGAGCGGTGGATCGAGTACGACAGGCTCATCCTCGCCCAGGGCGGAAACCCCGTCATGCCGCCGATTCCGGGCTCGGATTCCCCCAACGTCTTCAAGCTCTGGACCGTGCCTGACATGGACAAGATCGACGGGTTCATCAGGACGGAAAAACCCGAATCGGCCGTCGTCGTGGGCGGCGGCTTCATCGGGCTCGAGATGGCCGAGGCCTTCCGGACTCGGGGCCTCGAGACCACGGTCGTCGAGCTCCTGCCCCGCGTCATGGCGGTGATGGATCCCGAATTCGGCTCGATGATCCGGGCCAAGTTCGAGGAGAAGGGCGTCCGCGTCATCACCGGCGTCGGCCTCAAGGCCGTCCATTCCGGAAGCCGGGAGATCGAGCTCGCCGACGGTTCCCGAATCCCCGCCGGCATCGTCCTCCTTTCCATCGGGGTGAGGCCGGAGCTCGCCCTGGCGAAGGCCGCGGGGCTTTCGATCGGCGCCTCGGGCGGACTCGAGGTCGACGAATTCTTGAGAACCTCGGATCCCGACATCTACGCGGCCGGGGACATGGTCGAGGTTACCAACAAGGTCTCGGGGCGCAAGGCGAGGATTCCACTCGCGGGCCCCGCGAACCGCCAGGGCCGTATAGCCGCCTCGAACGCTCTCGGAATGAAGATGAGATATTCGGGCGCTCTCGGAACGAGCGTGTTCAGGGCCTTCGACGCGACCGCCGCCTCGACGGGTCTCACGGAAAAGCTCGCCCGCGAGGCCGGCTTCGAGGTCGGCGCGGCCCTCGTGTACAAGGACCATCACGCCTCCTACTATCCGGGCGCGAAGGAAATGGCGCTCAAGATCGTCTACGACCGGAAGACCTCCCGCCTCCTCGGAGCCCAGGCCTTCGGCGGGGAGGGCGTCGAAAAGCGGATCGATGTCCTCGCGACCGCCCTCCAGGGCGGAATGACGCTCGACGACCTTGCCGAGCTCGACCTTTCCTATTCCCCGCCCTATTCCTCGGCGAACGACCCGGTGAACCTCGCCGGCTTCATCGGCCTCAACGACGTCTCGGGCTTCAGCCCCCTCGAGACGGCGGCCCAGCTCAAGGCGGCCATGGCCGAGGCGAAGTCCTCGGGAGGCCGGGCCTTCATCCTCGACGTCAGGAACCGGGGCGAGTACGAGGAGGGCCACCTCGAGGGGGCGGTCAACATCCCCGTCGACGAGCTGCGATTCGAGCTCCAGGGGCTTCCCCGGGACGAACTCATCCACCTGCACTGCCGCTCGGGATTTCGCGCCCATCTCGCCCTGAGGATACTCAGGCAGAACGGCTTCGGGAAACTCGTGAACGTCACGGGTGGCTACCTGGCCATCCGAGCCGAGGGCGGATTCGACGAGGTGAGCCATGGATAGCAACCTGATCATGTATCTAGCGATCGCCGCGGTCGCGGCCTTCCTGGTCTTCAACAAAATGAGAGGAGAGAAGAAGATGCCGAATTCAGTAATCAGCGAAAAAATCAAATCCGGGGCGAGGATCGTCGATGTCCGCACGCCCGACGAGTTCGCCGACGGGGCCTATCCCAAGGCGAAGAACATCCCTCTCGCCGTCCTCCCCGCCCGCATGAACGAGCTCGAGCCGAAAAGCGACGCGATAGTCCTCTACTGCGCCTCGGGCGCTCGGAGCGCCCAGGCAGCGCGCCTCCTCAAGCAGGCCGGCTTCAGCGACGTGACCAACGCCGGCGGCCTTTCAGACATGCCCCGGTGACGGGACCGATCCCTCGGCGGGCGCGGACGGTCGATGAGGCCTGGTTCCGGCACGAGGGAACGAATCGCCGTTCGAACTTGACAATACGCGCAAGCTGCTTGATAATGAGCAAATGACCATAACTATGCCGGGACACGAGCCGGTTGTCGGTCGTAGTCTGTACACCATGGGGGCGGCATGGATCTGGTTCCGGAAAAGAAAAGCAATCCAAACATCAAGCGGGTCATCGGCGTGGTGAGCGGCAAGGGCGGCGTGGGCAAGTCCACCGTCGCCGTCCTTCTCGCCGAGGCCCTCACGGCCAGGGGCCGGCGGGTGGGTGTCCTCGACGCCGACATCACCGGGCCGAGCATTCCCCGCCTCCTCGGCGTCGACAGTTTCAGGGCCGGATCGGACGGCGAGCGCCTCTTCCCCATCGACAACGAGGAGGGAATCAAGGTTCTCTCCATCAACCTTTTCAGCGAGGTCGAGGACGACCCGATCATCTGGCGCGGACCCTTGCTCGGAAAGGCCATCGCCCAGTTCTGGAGCGATACGGAGTGGGGCGACCTCGACTACCTCGTCGTCGATTTCCCGCCAGGGACCTCCGACATCGCGCTCACGGCCTTCCAGACCATCCCCTTCTCGGGCGTCGTCATCGTCGGGACGCCCCAGGACTATGTCTCCATGATCGTCAAAAAGTCGATCAAGATGGCCTCCATGCTCAAGGCCCCGGTGATCGGCCTGGTCGAGAATATGAGGACCCTCGTCTGTCCGGGCTGCGGCGAGGTGGTGACGCTCTTCGACGACGGAAACACGAACGGCGGTGAATCCCTCGGCATTCCCCTCATCGCCAGCCTGCCCTGGAGGAAGGAGGTGGCCCAGGCCCGCTCCCTCCGGTGGGCCGACCTGCCCGAGGCTGCCCGCAAAGACGCCGACCACATCGCATCCGAGGTGGAACTTGCCTCGGCCGACATCGAATCACGCTAAGCGAACAAGGACATTCAAACGAGCCAACGTATGGTGGCGAAGTTTCAAGGAGAATCGACCATGAAGATAGCGGTACCTTCCCACGACGGTCTCGTGGATGAGCATTTCGGCCATTGCAAGGAATTCCTGGTTTTCAACGTCGAGGGCGACGGCCTCGTCCCCGAGCCGACCATCCCCGCTCCCGACGCCTGCGGCTGCAAATCAGGCATCGCAGGGGATCTCGCCAAGATCGGCGTCACCCACCTCGTCGCGGGGAACATGGGCGACGGCGCGGTTCGGGTCCTCGGACTCCACGGCATCGCCGTCGTTCGCGGTGCCTCAGGCAACGCCCGAGCGGCCGCCGAGGCTTTCGCCAAGGGCTCCCTCGGCGACTCAGGCGTCGGATGCGCCGGCCACGGCGAACCCGGTCATGTCTGCACCCACTGAAGTCCAACGGAACCGAACGCGGCGACTACGTCGGTTACGCGAACCGCGGCCTGCCCAATTATGCGGGCGAGGTCATCAAGGATCGCTCGAAGCTCTTCGTCATGACGCCGGAACGGTTCCGGTCTCGCCGACCCGGAACCGGCGGGCCTGCCCCCGGCCTCCCTTGATAGGGGCTTGGTCCGTATTCCTTAATCGGATGCAAGGAGGGGGCGATGCCCAGACCCGTGACGGAGAGAATTCTCGGTTCAGCGATTCCCAACCGGGGATTCCGGCCTTCGGGTTCCGCCGTCGACAAGACCAATGAATTAGTTATTACCTTCGACGAAGCCGAAGCCTTGAGACTTGCCGATCTGGAGGGATTGTACCAACAAGCCGCCGCCCTGCGCATGGGGGTGTCGCGGCAGACATTCGGCAGAATCATCGAATCGGCGCGGCGTAAAACCGCCGACGCCCTGATCAACGGCAAACGACTCCGAATAGATGGGGGCGTTGTCGCCATCGAGGAGAAAAAGGACCGGCCTGTCATGATCGCGGTTCCGACGACCGCGAAGGGATTGCTGGAAGACCATTTCGGCCGATGCAAAGGATTTTCTATTTACACGATTGATGTCGAGAATAAAATCCATAGGGGGCATAGGCTGAAAGCTTTCATGGATCATAGGTGCAAGTCGGGCGCGACTGCGCAGCTCGCTGCGGTCGGGGTAACTGTTCTCATCGTCGGCTGCATTGGTGAAGGAGCCGTCCATGTCTTTGGGGCGCATGGCATTACCGTGATTCGAGGTGCATCGGGCTCTGTACAAGACGCCGTATTGGCTTTCGCTCTCGGAAAACTCAACGATTCCGGCATTTCATGTCAAGTAGGATGTCGATCTCAGAGCCAAGTTTGCTCTGCATAGTTGATGGATCGTGTCATCAGGAGGGCTACCTACTATCGAACCATATATTGATCCGCCTCATCCGATTCCGGTCATACTGAGACTTCTCATAGATATCGTCGAACGCCGGCTCGGCGGTAGGCCGCTTGTTGCCAACAGGATATTGTCGTGGTATCCGAAGTCTTTTGTCGGTTCGGGCATCATGGAGGCCCTGGTCGCTCATCACGATCGGGAAGTGCCGCGGCATCTTCTCAAACTTATAAGGATCTACACTTCGTTCCTGGTCTCATGCCCGTTCTGCATTGACATGAATGCAAATGAATTCCGCGGAGCCGGAGTGACCGAGGACGAGATACGCGCTTTGCAGGGAATCAAGTCCTTCGACGAGGTTAGCACACTGAGTGACCGTGAGAAGGCGGCCCTCGCCTATGTTCGGTGCATATCGAGAAGCCCGGTCAGCTTCGAGGCCGAAACCATCCAAAATCTGAAGCGCCAGTTTTCGAAGCGCGCGATCGTCATCATTGCGAGTACCTGCGCGCAGGTGAATTTCTGGGCTCGCCTTATCCAGTCCTTCGGGGTGATGCCTGCCGGCTTCACGGCCGAGTGCTCGATCCTGAACCTTGAACAGTATTCCACCAGGAAATAAAAACCGGAACCTATCGCGCTATCGGTCGTCGCCGGGAGTTCCTCCGATTGATTCCAGTTCCCCGCCTATCAGTCGAACTGTCCTTGCCGCCGCTTTTGCGACAATGGACGTGCACTTGTCCAGGTGGGCTCCCGCTTCGTTGAAATCGTGCATGTCGTCCTTGTCGTACATGTCGAAGGTGCGCCCGAAGATCCTGAGGTGAATATCCCGGCAGATCACGGAACCGAATTCTTCCAGAAAGTACCGGTGGAGCTCGACCGTCAGCCGGTTTCCCCTCGCCTTGTTTTCCGCGTCGCCTCCGAAATTATCCCTCGTCCTTCCCCAGAACGAGCCGATCATCATCGCTCCGCCCGAATAACCGCCGCAGGGTCCGTCGCAAAGCTTGCCGATGCCCCCACCCAGGGCGCTCGCGCTCTTGAAGACGCCATCGTCGCGGACGCCGAGGGTATCCTGTACCGCCGCGATCGTGCATTGTGCGCAGTTTCCGTAGCGCCCCTCGTACCCGAATCCGAGATCATGGGCTTTTTTCTCGAGATCATTCGTGTCCATGTACTCTCATAACTCCTCTCTCGCATTTACGCAAGTACCCGGCGCAATGACCCGAAATGGTGAAACTCGAATCCGTCATCATCTTCAGCCATCGGCTAGGTATTCGCTATCGCACCCATGGGACAGGCCCAGACGCACTTACCGCAATCGATACATTTTTCTTTATCGATCGTGGGTGCTGCATTACCGGCCTGGGTCAGGGCTCCAACCGGGCAAACGCGAACGGCCGGACAGCGATGGTTTTGGGGACAGTGGGAAACATTTATCGAAACTGCCATCTGGTACCTCTCAATTGGATCGTGGATTAAAGATATATCGCGTCGTCTTATATAGTCTGTGACAAGAATCACAATGGCGATGTATTGGGCCGGAAATGAAAAATCATTCGAATGTTCGCATTCTGGATCTCATTGATTATATTGGAATGACAGGATCGCTTCATAGGAGGTTTCATGGCTCAAAAATTCAATCCGGCTCATATGGCAAGACTGGACTCCCCCGAACGAAAAAAAATATTGCCGGCGAATGAGATCCTTCGCGCCTTCGGCCTTTCAGCCGGAGAGACGATGATCGATGTTGGTGCCGGTGTCGGTTACTTTTCGATTCCCGCCTCGTCGATCGTAGGCTCAAGCGGCAAGGTGATCGCCCTTGATACCTCGACAGAAATGATCGAGGAGATACAACGACGATTTCTGGAGTCCGGAATCGAGAATACAGAAGCTCGAATCTCAGGCGAATACGAATTCGGTCTGGAATCCGGGATCGCCGATTTCGTGCTTCTTTCAACGGTGCTCCACGAGGTGGAAGCTCCTGATCGCATGTCAACGAGATCGCGAGGGTCCGAAACCCGGAGGAAGGCTTGGCCTCGTCGAGTGGCAGGCAGCCGATACAGGGCAGGGTCCCGTGTGCGACGAAAGGGTCACCACGATGAAGTCATCGCGGCTATGCCGACAAGGCAAGCGTGCTTCCGCTTCACGAGCGATGGATCAAACAGGTATAAAGAAGTCGAACAATATGGTGGCGATCTGTTGGGCTAATCCTTTTCGTTTGGCGGATAGATTTCCTGCAGGGCCTGCCCCGACGATTTCGGGACGTGTTCCCGATCGATCCCCCCGACGGGAAGTCCCACCAGTTTCTGGCTTTTCGCGCTCACGAGAAGAACATCTTCACGCCGATACCGATCAGGCAGACGGAAAAAATCCGGCGCATCAGGGCCGGATCGATATTCATCGCCAGTTTTCCGCCCAGGAGTCCGCCGACGAAGAAGAAGGCCGCGATGATGATCGCGGCCCTCAGGTCCACATCCCCCGCCCGATAGTACTGAAGGGCGGCGAGAAGGCCGATCGGCGGAATCATGAGGAGGAGGGTCGTCCCTTGGGCCGTTTTCTGCGAGAACCCGAAAACGAAAACGAGGACGGGGATGATCACGATCGCGCCGCCGATTCCGAGGAGGCCGCTCAGCGATCCCGCCGCAAGTCCGAGGATCCCGAACCCGATCGTTCGCATCAATTCTCCATTGTTCATGCATCCATTCTAGACAATCGGCTCGCCTCGAACCAGTGCCGTTTTCGACAGCGCCTCGCCGCGCCTTCCTCTTACCGCCCTATGCCTGAACCTTCCCCAGTTTCTTCGCGATGCCCACGAGGCCGAGCATGACCGGCACCTCGATCAGGGGGCCGATGACGGCGGCGAAGGCCTGGCCCGAGCCGAGTCCGAAGACCGCGACGGAGACCGCGATGGCGAGCTCGAAGTTGTT
>DBTK01000148.1:22342-22903 GCA_002307015.1 Spirochaetaceae bacterium UBA1318 | reverse complement strand
AGTTGTTGCTCGCCGCGGTGAAGGAGAGGGTCGCCGTTTTCCCGTAGTCCGCGCCCATCGCCTTTGCCATGGCGAAGCTGATGAGGAACATGGCGACGAAATAGATCAGGAGCGGTATCGCGATGCGGAGGACGTCGAGGGGGAGGGCGAGGATCTTCTCCCCCTTCAGGTTGAACATGACGAAGATCGTGAACAGAAGCGCGACGAGGGTGAGCGGCGATATCTTCGGAATGAACGAGGAACGGTACCAGGCCTCGCCCTTCGCCTTTCTCAGGAAGAGCCAGGAGAGGAAACCCGCGGCGAAGGGTATGCCGAGGTAGATGCCGACGCTCCCGGCGATCTGGCCGATGCTCACGGTGACCGCGCTTCCCGAAAGCCCGAAGAGGGGAGGGACGAGGGTCACGAAGATCCAGGCGTAGACCGAATAGAAGAGGACCTGGAAGATCGAGTTGAACGCGACGAGGCCCGCGCAGTATTCCGTATCGCCCTTGGCGAGCTCGTTCCACACGATCACCATCGCGATGCATCGGGCGAGCCCGATCATGATGAGGCCGACCATGT
>DBTK01000148.1:17463-22020 GCA_002307015.1 Spirochaetaceae bacterium UBA1318 | reverse complement strand
GGGCCGATGACCCAGTTCTGGATGAGGGACAGGGTCAGGACCTTTCGGTCCCTGAAGACGTCTTTCACTTCGTCGTACCTCACCTTGGCAAGGGGAGGATACATCATGAGTACCAGGCCGATCGCGATGGGGATGTTCGTCGTACCTACCGAGAGATGATCCCAGAACGCGGCGGCGCCGTGGACGAGGGATCCAGCGAGGACCCCGATGCCCATCGCGAGGAAGATCCAGAGGGTGAGCCAGCGGTCGAGGAAGGAAAGCCGTTTCGATGCTGATTCGGTCATCGTTAACTCCTTAACGCGCACGTGCGCGTCAGCGTGCAGCCTTGCGAGGTTGTTGATTCTTTCATGAAATCCGAATCGAATCCTAACCCTTCGCTATTATACTATGTCTGGAGGCTTTCATGAATGGCGTGCTTTTTCTCTGCGTCCACAATTCCGCACGAAGCCAGATAGCGGAGGAATACTTCAGGAAATTCACCTCGGGAACGATCCCGGCAGAGAGCGCCGGACTGGAGCCCGGCGTCCTCAATCCCTACGTTGTCCGCGTGCTGAAGGAAGACGGCATCGACATATCGGGCAAGAAGACCCAGGACGTGCAGGAACTCTGGAAGGCGGGAAAGCGCTACCGCTATGTCGTCACGGTCTGCTCCCGCGAGGCCGCCGAGAGATGCCCGATTTTCCCGGGCGTCGCCGAGAAATTCCACTGGCCCTTCGACGATCCCTCGACCTTTTCCGGAAGCGACGAGGAGATCATGGAAAGGGTCAGGAGGGTCCGGGACGAGATCAGGGACAAGGTTCGGGAATTCGCCGAGGATATTTCCGCGCGCGATTAATCGAGGGGTGTCAGATCTCCCGAAACGGCCTGCCTGAACGATTCGTTCGCCTGAGCCCAATCGATGAGATCGACACGCCAGGGCAGGTCGGATTCCGAAAGGTCGAGCCGGATCAGCGTCATTGTTTCCGGGGATATCGGCGCTCCGGTCATGATCGCGAGATCGAGATCGCTCCATCTTTTCGCACCACCGTGTACGCGAGAACCGAACGCCATGACCTCGGTACCGGGAAGCCTCTTTGCGAACACGTTCAAGATGGTTTGTCGCTCTTCCTCCGAAACGAGCTTCATTCCAGCCTCGCTTCAAGCACTTCCAGCAGCTTGCGCGCGAGCGGAGCGAATTCGAGCGCGGCTCCATAGACTTTCGCCGCCTTATCGGAATCGTAGGTGTGGGAGCTGATGTTCCGTTCTTCGCGAAAGGCGAACCACGCGGCGGGGTCGTCCAGCAGACCGCGTTCCACCCCCAGACGGATCAGGTCGCGAAACGACAGCGGATCGATTTCGTCGGGAGATGCCGCCTCCGCTTCGAGAACCCGTTTCAGGCTTTTCCAGGCGAGTTCATACGAATACTCGAAGCGCTGTATCGCCCCGTCACGCAGTTCTTCGTCATCGGGAGCCGAGTTCGCCCGGACCAGCCCGCGGTCGAGGCTATCCAAGGCTTTCCTGAACGACGTCAAATCTATGGACATGAGGCAATTCTAGGCCCGGGCGGGGGGACCGTCAAGCCGGAAGGCACAAGTCCCGTTCCGAATCCTCCCGATCCCCTTTACGATTGCCAGTCCGCCCTCCTGGCGCTCGGCCTCAGGTCCATTTGATCTTTCCGATCGCCTGGGCGGTCACGACGGTTTCAATGAGAAGCCTCGAGTTCGGTCCGGGCCGGCGAGGTTCCGTCGCGATCGACGCGGCCGAACCGGGATCGCGGGCATCGTCGGCCGAGGCGCCTTCGTCACCGATCGCCGGGGAGCCGACGCTTGCGGATAGGCCTGAGGCGTAGGAGGCCGAAATGTCGGCCTCGCTGTCGTCGACCTTCACGAAAATCTTGAGCTCCTCGGCGCCCCGTTCCACGGCCGACTTCCCCACCATTTCATAGGCCGTTTTCTTCGCCCATTCGACGGCGTCTTCGCGTCCATGGAATACCTGGTTCCCCAAGGACGAAAACGCACGGTAGCCGGTAATTCCCGCAGGCGCATACTGGGGCCTGATCAGGACGCTTTCCTCCACCATCACGTTTCCCGTAATTGCACCCACCGCGTTCGCGACGCCCGCGTTCTTGGGCACGACAAAAGCGGCGCCGAGGGCCTTCGCCACATCGGGAAGGTAGAGGTGGATCGGCGCGCCGATTCCGACGAGGGTCGCCGGCGTGGAAAATCCGCACTCGAGGAATTCGGCGCCTTCCGTTCTGTTTTTCGCGGCGTGCCGTTTTTGCCTGAAACTTTTCCGCATGAGGCTGTCGATTTGTCCCGAGATTCCGCTTTTGAGGAGGCTTTCGTCCCCGTCTTCCATGAGCATCTTGACGATGCTGCAGTACAGCTTTTCCTTGACGTGCTCGCCGACCATGCGGATGACATCGTCCACGCTCGCGCCGATCTGGTGAGCCATGATCGCCGCGCCGAGACGGGCCGCGTTCCGATCCCATCCGGTGAAATCCCCCGTGAGGTGCATGATATCCGTCGGGGTGAGTCCGCAGCGCTGGATCACTCCGTGCTGCTCGAGCCTCTTCGTTCGGATTTCCACGATGGAACAGTTCATCGCATCGGCGAGTTCGGTCATGTTCAGGGGACCGCCCCCGAGAGCGCCCACGATATCCTTTTCCGCCGCCGTGTAGAAAACCTCGTCCGCTATGTCGCGTATCGCGTAGAGGTACTCGCAGAGCGGGATCTCGTCCCGCTTTCCGCTCCGGTAGAGTGCCTCGAGGCTGCCGAGGGCGGAAGGCCAGCGGGCCGCCATCCACGAAAGAGGAGCCGCCCGACCGGGGCCGATGGAAAGGCCGTTGTCGGTCCGGTGCCTGATGAGGCTGTCCCCGCCCAGGCCCACGGTATCGATGAGGATGGACTGGATGCCCGTTCTCCATGTGCCGACCTGGGCTCCCTCCCTGGTCAGTTTCGGTATTCCGTTCTTCACGACGGCGATATCGCTCGTGGTCCCGCCCATGTCGACGATGACGCAGTCCTTCTCTCCCGAGAGATGGAGGCCGCCGGCGACGCTGGCGGCCGGTCCGCAGAGCAGGGTCTCCACGGGGTTGTTCCCGGCGAATTCCTCCGACATCAGGCTGCCGTCGCCCCTGACGATGACGAGGGATGCCCGGACGTTCTTTCTCTCGAGGCTGGTTTTTACGGCGGTGAGGAAATCCTTGATGATGGGGACGAGCTGCGCGTTCAGAAGGGCGCTCGCGGCCCTCTTGAGGGAATTGATCTCGCCGGTCAGCTCGCAGCCGCAGACGGTCTGCACGCCGGTCCATCCCGTGATCAGCGTCTTCGCCTTTCTCTCGAAGTCCGGGTTCCGTATTCCCCAGAGCTCGACGACGGCGAAGCCATCCGTTTCATGCCGGCATTCCTCCACCCGATCCTTGAGGAGGTTCCAGTCCGGCTCCCGTTTGACCTCGCCCTGCTGGTCGTGTCCCCCGTCGAGGAAGATGATGTTCCCCGTTTCGGGCAGTCCGTATTCCCGGCCGTATCGCGCCGCTATCTCTTCGTCGCATCCGATCATCACCAGCTTCGCCCGGCTCCCCTTTCCCTCCACGCATGCGTTGGTGGCGAGGGTGGTCGAAAGGGCGACGAGCCTGACCTCGGGGAGGAGCTCGGCGGGAAGGCCGTCGATCGCGCCGCAGATTCCGACCGTAAGGTCTTCCTTTACCGTGATGGATTTGGCCGAAGCGACGACCGTCTTGTCGTTAAAGTCGAAGATAACCGCGTCGGTGTACGTTCCGCCGGTGTCAATTCCCAAACCGTATCTCATGATGAACCCCTGGACGGCGCAAAAGCCATGTGCGATTCTGACGAACTGTGAAAAACCTTTCAATAAGGGTCCGGAAAATTGTTGTCTTCAGGCCGGCGCCATGGCAAAGAACCTGATGCCCGCAACGATGAGAATCGGCGTAATTGCAAGGTTGACGACCCTGTTGAGTTTTTGCGACCGATCCCTGGCCCCCGTCGGTGCGGTCGAATTGAACGGTCGTTAACTCAAGATTGAATCGATGCGAGAGAACATCATTTGATCGCCCCCGGCTCGCAGGCCTTCATGGAGGGACAATCCCCGGTTGGGCCGCGCATTTTTCCTTGCCGAGTGATGGTTTCATTTTTTCGCCTCCTTATGGATTCTTCATTGCGGAAGTTTCGCTCATGCGACGCTCCTAGCGGATTATCGCGTTGAACAAATAACCGGTGAGCATGATCCCGACCGCCACGACGCCGAAGTAGATGGCGAGGAGCTTCGGCTTCAGGACCTTGCGGAGGATAATGGCCTCCGGCAGGGAGAGGGCGGTCACCGCCATCATGAAGGCGAGGGAGGTGCCCATGGCCATGCCCTTTTCCATAAGGACGCTGACGATGGGGATGACTCCCGCGGCGTTCGAGTAGAGCGGCACGCCGATGAGGACGGCCAGGGGGACGGCATACCAGACGCCTGGTCCCGCGTATCGTGCGAGAAGATCGGCCGGGGCGTAGCCGTGCATGAAACCGCCTATCGCGATGCCGACGAGGACGTAGGGCCAGACCTTGCCGACGA
>DBTK01000148.1:0-17217 GCA_002307015.1 Spirochaetaceae bacterium UBA1318 | reverse complement strand
GGCCAGACCTTGCCGACGATCTCGCCCACGTAGCCGAATGCGTACTGGAATCGATCCTTCCAGGTAAGCGTCTCAACCACACCCCCGCCCGAGCGGATCCTGTAGACGTACTCCTCGACCCATCTCTCGAGCCTCATCCTCCCGATGACGAAACCGCTCACGATCGCGACGACAATGCCGCTCGCGATGTAGAGGAGGGCGATCTTCCAGCCGAACAGTCCCCAGAGCATGATAAGGGCGACCTCGTTCACCATCGGCGAGGAGACGAGGAAGGAGAAGGTGACGCCGAGGGGAATGCCGGCTTCTATGAAACCGATGAAAAGGGGAACCGCCGAACAGGAGCAGAAGGGTGTCACGATGCCGAGGAGGGCCGCCAGCACGTTTCCGAAAAACTCAGGCACTTTCTCGAGTACCTTTTTCGTTTTCTCCGGCGGAAAGAAACTCCGAAGCACCGCGATGGCGAAGATGATGACCACGAGCAGGAAAAAGATCTTGGCCGTGTCGTAGATGAAGAAGTCGAGGGCCGAACCCAACGCCGATTTCCGCGACAGTCCAATCACCTCGTACACGAACCAGTCGACGGCTTTCTGCCACATGATCAATCCTTCTTCGTCGTGATGGAATCCGCCGCGCGAGACGCGATCGTCCCGATGAGATCGCGTGAGCAGGCCATCATTTCTCTCCTTTGAGGAATCCGGATATCTGGTCCTTCGTGAGAACCCTGCCGACGCTTTTCACCTCGCCGTCGATCGCGAGGGCCGGGGTCATCATCACGCCCATGGCCATGATGGCCTCGATGTCCGTCACCTTCTCGACCTCGGCTTGGACGCCGAGTTCCGTGACCGCCTCTCGGGCGTTCGCCTCGAGTGCCTTGCACTTCGGACATCCAGAGCCCAGGATCTGTACCTTCATGCTGATCTCCTTGTATGTCACTAATTATTCACATATTCGATAAAAAAAACATCCGGAATTTCTAGCGAGGCACGGCATCACGCGCACCCGGCTTTTCCGCAGGCTGGGCATCCGGCGTCCTTTTCCACCCCGTTTCCCCGCTTTCTGCTACCGATGCAGGAAATCGAGTCGAGAAGGCACCGGGCCTCGAGCCGGTAGATTCGCCGCTGGGCGTCACCCGTGCATGAGAGGATCCCGGCTTCCCTGAGTACCGCGAGGTGCTTGGAGATGTTCGTCCGCTCCACCGAACAGGCGCAGTCGAGCCCGGCAAGCATTTCGACCAGTTCGTTGACGCTCCGTTCGCCGTCGGCGAGGGTCAGGACGATGGCCAGGCGGGCGGGGGAGGAAAGCGCGCCGAAAACCGCCGCCTCCTCGCGGAGCCGGACAGGATCCAGCCGATTCGATGGTATGTCACTCATTGCTCACATACTAAGCATCGACGGATGGACTGTCAAGTAAGGCGACGGGGACGCCCGGGCTTAAGGCCCATAGCGGTCGCGGTTCATGGGAAAAATCCAAAGCCTTCTTTTTTTTAGTTGACAGTTCCCGAATTCGGGTGGAGTATTGCTGACATTAGGGTATGTTGTTATAACAACATGATCACATACCTGATTTGGAGGATTCTATGGCAATTACCAGTCATGACATTGCGAAGATGATCGATCACTCCCTGCTCCGGCCTGAGCTGACCGCCGAGGACATCGAGCGGGAGTGCGAGATAGCGAAGAAGTACGATGTCGCGTCCGTGTGCTGCGTGCCGACCGACGTGAAGCTGGCGAAGAAGCTGATGAAGGGGACCGACGTGAAGGTCGGCGCCGTCGTGGGCTTCCCCCATGGCTACTGCACGACCAAGACGAAGGTGTTCGAGACGGAACAGGCGACGGATGACGGCGCGGTCGAGATCGACATGGTGCTCCATATCGGAAAGCTCCTGAGCAAGGACTTCGATTACGTTCGGGCCGATATCAAGGCCGTGGTCGAGGCGGCTCACAAGAAGGGAGCGATCGTCAAGGTTATCTTCGAGAACTTCTATCTCACCGACGATCTGAAGGTCACCGCGTGCAAGCTCTGCGAGGAAGCCGGCGCCGATTTCGTGAAGACCTCCACCGGCTTCGCGAAGGGCGGAGCGACCCTCGAGGACCTCGCGCTGATGAGGAAGAACGTTTCCCCCAGGATCCAGGTCAAGGCTGCCGGCGGGGTCAGGGATCTCGACATGGCGATCAAGGTTCGCGAGGTCGGGGCGACGCGGTTCGGGGCCACCCGCACCGGCGAGATCATGGAAGCGGCCTACAAGAAATTCGGCAAATAGCCGCTGCCAGGCAGAGGCGATGCGTCATGTCGGATTCGCATCCGACGTGACGCAATCGTACAAGATCCGCCACGGAAACGACAATACGCCACCGGGAAAATGGAGAATCATGATCGCGACGGGCCTAAGGCGCGAGCGAATCCGATGGACGCTCGCACCCGTACCGGGAGCGGGACTCCCGACCGTCAAAGAATGTATGAGGAGGGTTAGCGATGAAGGAAACGAGTTTTCCGCACCTTTTCGAGCCTTTGCAGATCGGGACGATGACCATCCCGAACAGGATCGTTCTCGCGCCGACTGACATCAGTTCGGCGAACCGTGACGGATCGGTCAACCAGCGTTCGATCACCTTTCACGAGGAACTTGCCAAGGGAGGAACGGGCTTCATCATCGTCGGCGCGACGACTCCCGACCGGGCGACCGGCCGGCCCACGGTGACCTGTTTCGCCGCGGACGAGGATCCGCTGATCCCGGGACTCGCGTCCCTCGCCGAGGCCATGCACCGCCACGGCGCCAAGTGCGCGATCCAGCTCCAGCACCCCGGACGGCAGTCCGCCTGGCCGCGGAAGGACATGATCTCCGCCTCCGACCAGGTCGTCGACCTGCCCGGCTCGGCCGGACACGAAGTCATCTACGCCGAGGTCGCCAAGCACGGCAAGTCCATCCGCGAGATGTCGGTCGAGGAAACCTACGACATCATCGACAAGTTCGCCGAGGCCGCCTGGCGGGTCCAGCAGGCCGGGTTCGACGCGGTCGAGCTTCACGGAGCCCACGGCTACCTCATCGCCCAGTTCATGAGCCCCTACGTCAACAAGCGGAACGACCGCTTCGGCGGCAGCTTCATCAACCGCATGCGCTTCCCGCTCGAGATCATCAGCCGGATCAAGCTGAAATGCGGAAAGGATTTTCCCGTCGGCATCCGCTACTCGGGCGAGGAATGGATGGAGGGCAGCCGGGACCTCGCGGAGAGCGTGAAGGTCGCCAAGGTGATGCAGGACGCGGGCGTGGCCTGGCTCGACATCTCCGCCGGCATCTTCGACGTCCCCGGTCCCACGATGGACCCGATGTACTACGCCCAGGGCTGGAACACCTACACCTCCGAGGAGATCAAGAAGCACGTCAGCATACCCGTCATGACCAGCCACACGCTGCGCGATCCCTCCTACTGCGAGAAGATCGTCGCCGAGGGCAAGGCGGACATGGTGGGACTTTCCCGCCAGCTGATAGCCGATCCCTACTGGGCGAACAAGGCGAAGGTCGGCAAGCCCGAGGAGATCAGAAAATGCATCTCCTGCCTGGTCGGCTGCTGGCAGGAATCCCTGATGATCAAGCGGGAATGCCGCTGCGCGATCAACCCCGCCGTCGGCGACGAGCGGTTCATCGGCTTCGAGCCGGCGGCCCAGAAGTTCACGGTGGCGGTGGTGGGCGGAGGACCTGCCGGCATGGAGGCGGCGCACATCGCGACCCTCCGCGGGCACAAGGTCACGATCTTCGAGAAGACCGGCGAGCTCGGCGGCGCGATCCTGAACTGCTGCATGATCAACGGCAAGAACAAGATGAAATGGTACGCCGACTGGATCAGGCGCCAGGTGAAGGACCTCGGCATCGAGGTGAAGTACCATACGGCGCCGAAGGCCGAGGACCTGAAGAAATTCGACGTGGTCATCATCGCCTCGGGCGCGAAGTTCGCGAAGCCTGACATTCCCGGGATCGCCCAGCCCTTCGTGGTGAACTACGACGACGTCCTGCGCTGCTCGGTCAAGACCTGCGAGTACTATCCGGCCGACAAGAAGGACCCGGTCAAGTGCGGAGATACCGTGCTGATCTGGGGCGACCACTTCGGAGCGGCCGACGCCGCAGAGAAGCTCGGCACCGACGGCAAGAAGGTCATCATCGTCACCGAGTCGAAGGAGTTCGCGGCCTGGATGGAGCCGATCCACAAGGACGTGATGATGAAGCGCTTCAAGGGCGGCAACGGAGAGGGCCTGACGACGAAGACGATAGCCCATCCGATCACGATCCTCACCCGGAGCACGGTCATGGAGGTCAAGGCGTCGGGAGAGGTGGTCATCCAGGATTCGGAGTTCGCGAAGAGTTCGATCAAGGTGGACAACATCGTCCTCGCGAAGTTCGAAGAGGACAACGAACTCTACGACGAGCTCCTGAAGGCGGGAGTCGCCGTCCAGAAGGTCGGAGACGCCAAGCAGGTGAGGAACCTGCGCGCCGCGGTCACCGAAGGCTCGAACGTCGGGCTCACCCTCGACAAGGAGCTGAGGCTGAACGCGAACAACGCGCTGATTTCCGTCATCCCGACCCTCGTCAATCTCTAGCTGACACGCGCAGGCAGCTGCCGACCGGCGATGACGGTTCGGCGGCTGCTTTGAATATCATATCAGTTGCTGTGAAAAGGTGGTTTTTTTTCAATGGTGAATCACAGACGATGATATACTGCCAAATGAACGAAAAAAGGAGGTAGAGCAGAACGCGAATCTCGGGTCTTTTGATTTCTCGTCAAAGGCTTACCAATTAAGGAGGATTTTGGCATGAAGAAACATGGGTTGAAACTGATCATTACCGGATTGGTCATGGTGCTCGCGCTCGGCGTTTCCGTAAGCGCCGCGCCCAAGAAGCTGCCGGTCGTCGGTATTTCCACCGGCTCGTCCGGAACTTCCTGGCGAAATATCATGATCGATGCCCTCGAGACGGTCGGAAAAGAGTACAAGGCCGCGGGCAAGATCGCCGACTACAAGATCGTCAACAACGTCACCAACGGCGACGCCACCGAACAGGCGAACATCATCCGTGATTTCACGTCCCAGGGCGTGGACATCATCCTCGTCAATCCGAACTCTCCCGACTCGCTCAACGGCGTTATCAAGGAAGCCCAGGACGCCGGCATCCTGGTTCTCGCGTTCGACGCGACCGTGACCGCTCCCAACGTCATCAACGTGACCCTCGACCACTATGCGTGGAACCTCAAGAACGCGGAATTCATCTGCTCTACCCTCAAAAGCGGGAATGCGATCCAGATCTACGGCCTCGACGGACATCCGGCGAACAACGACCGCATCAGGGCCACCGCCGATACGCTGAAGAAGTATCCCGCCATCAAGCTCGTCGCGAACACCGCCGGCTATTGGGACCAGACCAAGGCCAAGGAAGTGGCCACCCAGATCATCGGCTCCGGCCAGAAGATCGACGGCGTATTCACCCAGGACGGAATGGCCTACGGCGTGCTCTCCGCGTTCGAAGACGCGAACAAGCTTCCCAAGGTCATGTTCGGCGATCCGGGCACCGCGTTCTTCAAGGAATGGAAGAAACTCCGCGACAAGAAAGCGGATTTCAAGGCCTGCGCCCAGCCGAACCCGCCCGGAATCGGCGGAACCGGTTTCCGCGTTGCGCTCGATCTCTACACCGGAAAGACCTTCAAGGCCGGCGTGCTGCAGGGCAATACCTACTTCTACAAGGTAGGCATGTTTATCACGGACAAGAACTTCGACGAAGGATGGGCCCTTCTGAAGGACAAGCCGGATGACTATCTGCTGAGCGAGATCATGGCTCAGGACAAGGTAGACGCGCTGTTCAAATAACAGACCCATTTCTGCTACGACATCCGCCAGGGCTTCGGGGGCTTCGGCCCCCGGGCCTTCGCGGAAACAGGGGAATACCGTGAAAGTTCTGGAAGCGACCGGAATCAAGAAATGCTTCGGGGGCGTCGTCGCCCTTTCCGACGGCAACTTTTCATGCCAGGAGGGAAGGATCACCGGCCTCCTCGGCGCAAACGGCTCCGGAAAAAGCACCATCTCCAAGATAATCGCCGGGGTGTACAGCGCCGATGCGGGTGAGATCCGGTACAAGGACCGCCTGGTCCGATACCGGAACCCGAACGAGGCAAGGAAGGACGGCATCGCCATGGTGTACCAGAACCTCAGTCTGGTGCCCGATCTCACCGTCTGGCAGAACATCGTTCTGGGCGCCGAGGAAAAGAAGCGGCTGTTCCTCGACAACAAGGCCGCGAAAAATCTTTCGAAGGAAATCATCGACCAGCTCCTTCCCGGCCTCGATATCGGGAAGATGGTGTACGAACTCAATCCCGGCGAGATGCAGATCGTCGAAATCGCGAAAGCCATTTCGGCCGAGCCGAAACTGCTGATACTCGACGAGCCGACCTCCGCGCTCGAGAAGGCCCAGGTGAAGAGCCTTTTCAGGTTCGTGCGTTCGCTCGCCGAACGGGGCGTCGCCATCAACTTCACCTCCCACCGGCTGTGGGAGGTGATGGAGATCTGCGACGACATCATCATATTCAGGAACGGCGAAAACGTCGGAAGCCTCGACTTCGAGAGGGACGGCCGGGATCCCGAGAGGATCGTCAGCTACATCACCGGCGACGTCCAGAAGGTCAAGGTTTCCCGCGAGCGGAGGAAGAACGGCGGCAAGAGCGTGCTCGAGGTCAAGGGACTGAACTACGGCAAATTTCTGCGCGACGTTTCCCTGGACCTGAAAAAGGGAGAGATCCTCGGGATCGGGGGACTGGCGGGCCAGGGCCAGCACGAGCTTCTCCTCGCCCTCGCGGGAAACTATCCGAGCGTCGACTGCGTCGCCACGATCGACGGCGAAAAGGTCAGGCTCAACAGGCCGGCCAATTCCATCAGGCACAGCGTCCTGCTCGTCCCCGGCGACCGGGAGCTCGAGGGGCTTTTCCTCAAGCAGTCGGTGTACACCAACGTCATCTTCCCGAAACTGGGTCTCAAGCATCAGCCCCTCTTCACCCCCCGGGCGAAGTACCGGAAGGAATGCGAGCGGGCGGTCGACGTCCTTTCCATCAAGACGAGCAGCCTCGACATGCCGGTGCGCACCCTTTCTGGCGGAA
This sequence comes from Spirochaetaceae bacterium UBA1318, assembly GCA_002307015.1. GTDB lineage: Bacteria > Spirochaetota > Spirochaetia > Treponematales > UBA1318 > UBA1318. Next base: position 10,087 of record DBTK01000148.1, on the reverse strand, counting down.
ACCAGCAGAAGGTCGTCGTGGGCAAATGGTTTTCCTTCAGTACCAACGTTCTCCTGCTCGCCGACCCCGCCAAGGGAGTGGACATCGGGGCCAAGCGTGACCTCTACGGCTACATCGTGAACCAGGTGCGCGAGAAGGGCATCAGCGTGATCCTCTACGCGAGCGATACCGAGGAGTTGGCCGAGTACTGCGACCGAGTGCTCATCATGTACGAAGGACAGATCGTCGCCTCCCTCGAGGGCGACGACATCAACGAAGATACGATCATCGCGACTTCCATGCGCGTCAGGTAGAAAGGCGGACAGGATGAACAAAGCGCGTACAGCCTCGGGCTCTTCAACGCTCCGCAAGTTGATATCGAAACCGGAGTTTTCCATCCTGCTGATACTGGTCGTCATGTTCACGATAACGGCCGTGCTGCAGGCGAACTTTTTCGAGAAGCGCTCCATCGTCAGGAACATCAACGCGTTCGCGCCGCTGATCCTGCTCACGATGGGCCAGGCCGTGGTCATCATCGCCGGGGGACTGGACCTGTCGGCGGGCTCGGCCCTGTCGCTGGTCGTCTGCGTGCTCACCTTCGTGATGAGGAAGGCGAGCCCCGAGACCGGCGCCTGGGCCATTCTCGCGGCACTCGTGGTCGCGGTCCTCATCGGCGTCATCAACGGGATCGGGATAGGCTACCTGAGGATACCCCCGGTCATCATCACCTTCGCGACCTCCTACATGTGGCTGGGCGCGGCCCTCTTCCTGAGGCCGACCCCGGGCGGCGAGTCGGTGGATTGGTTCAAGGCCTTCTACGATTTCAGCGCCCTTCCGGGGGCCTCCGATTCCCTCAAGGCCTTCGGCTCCTGGATGCCCCCCGCCCTGATCCTGCTGCTCCTGGGATGCCTGATGTGGTTCGTCATGAAACGGACGAGGATGGGCCGCTACATCTACGCGGTCGGCAGCAACGGCAACAGCGCCTACGAAAGCGGCATCAACACGGCGAAGATCCAGATGCAGGCCTGCGTGATCAACTCGCTGTTCATCTTCCTCGCGGCCCTCTTTTTCGTGGGCCAGACCATGTCGGGCGACGCGAGGATGGGCGACCCGCTGACCCTGAAGGCCATCGCGGCGGCGGTGGTGGGCGGCATCGCCCTGACCGGCGGCCGGGGCAGCGTCTATTTCGCGATCGTCGGCGCGCTGATCATGAGCTTCGTGAACAAGATCATCTTCTTCGCGAACATTCCGTACGCGTACCAGACCCTGGTCAGCGGCGTGATCATCATCGTCGCGATCGCGGGTTCCCAGACCTATACGCTGTACCGCAGAAGGGCCATGGCAAGGGAGAGCACACTAGCATGAATGTGGCAGCACGCATGAGGACGAATCCGGCGTTCCGGTTCGTCGACCAATACAAGAAACTGTTCATCGCCTTCCTGCTCATCATCTTCCTCTTCCTGCTCGGGGAGGTGACGGTCTCGAACTTCCTGAGCTTCGCCCAGCTCCTGCTGACGGTGAAGCTGGCCTCGTTCATCGCCCTGTTCGGGCTCTGCCAGATGATCGTCATGGCGGGGGGCGGGGGCGGGCTCGACATGTCCGTCGGCTATACCGCGACGATGACGGCGGTGCTGACGGCGAGCATGATGGACGGCCGGAACGAGAACCTCTGGATCGCGATGCTGGTGGCCCTGGTCATCGGCCTGGCGGTGGGGGTGGCGAACGGCCTCCTGACGGCCTACGTGAAGCTTCCTCCGCTGGTCGTGACGATGTCGATGTCGCTCATCCTGCAGGGCGGGATCAACGTCTACACCGCCGGGGCCAACATCACCGGAAAGCCGTCGCCCATCCTGCAGATCATGGCGGCGAAATCGATCGGGATCTTCCCGAACATCCTGTTCATCCTGCTCATTCTGACGCCGGTGGTGATGATACTGCTGTACCGGACGAAGTGGGGCCTCGCCCTGTTCGGGACGGGGACGAACGAGACGGCGGCCTACCTGAGCGGCGTCAACGTCAAGCGGGTCCGGTGCATCTCCTTCGTCATCTCAGGTATCCTGTCGAGTTTCATCGGGCTGCTGCTCATCGGCAACATGGGCATCGCCTTCAAGGACATGGGTTCGAACTACGTGATGCCGAGCATCGCCGCCGTCGTGGTGGGCGGGGTGTCGATGAACGGCGGAGACGGGAACTATATCGGGGTCATCCTCGGCGCCATCTTCCTCCAGACCCTGACCAACCTGCTGGTGGCGATGGGCTGGGGAGACGCGGGAAAATGGCTCGGATTCGGGATCGTGCTATTCATTTTATTGATCGTTTATGTGAATGATATCAGAAGCAGATAACGGTAATCGAATGGAGAATTATGGCACCTCTCAATGAAAGCTCCGGCATTCCACTCTACGTCCAGGTGGTCGAGGAGCTCAACAAGAAAATACAGGAAGGCGAGTACCTTCCCGGCGATCGGATTCCCCCCGAGGCCCAGCTGTGCGAATACTTCGGGGTGAGCCGGATCACGATCAGGCGGGCGATCCGGAAGCTGGTCGAGGAGAACGCCCTGTACACCAAGCAGGGGAAGGGCACCTTCGTCAACCCGATCAAGATTAAGCGGAGGCTTCCCAAGCTCTACAGCTTTTCCGAGGACATGAGGGAGCTCGGGCTGACGCCGAGTTCCCGGGTCCTGGAGCAGGAGGCGAGGGAGGCGGACGACGAGACGGCCGAGATCCTGAAACTCCCGAAGACCGACCGCCTCGTCAACCTGATTTCGCGGGTGAGGATGGCGGACAAGATGCCGATCCTGATCGAGCGGAGCTGCATCCCGCACTACCTCTGTCCCGACCTGCTGAAGGACAACTTCGAGACGAGGTCGCTCTACGGGGCGATGGCGGAGGAGTACCGGCTCGAGCTCTACCGGGCCGAGGAGACCTACGAGGTCAGGCTCGTGACGGCGGCGGAGGCCCGGGAACTGGGATGCAAGCGGAACCAGCCGGCTTTCGCGATACAGCGGCTGGCGTTTCGCAAGGATGGAACGCCGGTGGAATTGACGCGTGCGGTCGGGCGGGGGGACATCCTGAGATTTTCCGTCCAGCTCATCACGCACGAAGTGAGATTTTCACGGAGTGTTTTCAATATCGAAAGCGGGGACACCGGCGAGAACGACGAAACGGACACCTAGCGGGGTGGTATGAGTCAACATCCCGCCAGATTCCGGATGGCCGGTCGTTCGCGGGGTTCTACGTACATGCGGAGGAGGAACTGATGCACAAGATCAAGATCGGAGTCATAGGCACGGGATTCATAGGGCCGGCGCACATCGAGGCATTGCGGAGGCTGCCGAATGTCGAGGTGGTCGCGCTCGCCGACAAGGACGACCAGATAGCGAACGCGAAGGCCGACGAGCTCGGCATCGAGACGAGGTACGGCGACTACAGGAAGCTGCTCGCGAACCCGGAAATCACCTCCGTCCACATCTGCACGCCCAACAGCTTCCACTACGCGATGGCGAAGGAAGCCCTCGAGGCGGGGAAGAACGTGGTCTGCGAAAAGCCCCTGGCGAACACGGTCGCCGAGGCTCAGGAGCTCGTCGATCTGGCGGAGAAGAAGGGGCTCGTCAACGCGGTGCATTTCAACGTGCGCTACTATCCCCTGATGAGGCAGATCAGGACCATGGCCCAGAAGGGCGAGCTCGGGGAGATCTTCGCGATCCACGGCAGCTACCTCCAGGACTGGCTTTTCTACGACACCGACTACAACTGGCGGCTCGAGCCGGCGTTCTCCGGAAAATCCCGAGCGGTCGCCGACATCGGGTCCCACTGGATGGACCTCGTCGAGTACGTGTCCGGGGTCAGGGTCGCCGAGGTGTTCGCCGATTTCGCGATCTTCCACAAGAACCGCAAGAAACCCCTCAAGCCGATCGAGACCTACGCGGGAAAGCTCCTGGCGCCCGAGGACTACAAGGCCGTGCCGATCACGACCGAGGACTACGCGACCGTCCTGTTCCGGTTCGAGAACGGGGCGAGGGGAACCCTGACGGTGAGCCAGGTCGCCGCCGGCCGCAAGAACCGGATCTACTTCGAGATCGACGGCTCGAAGGAATCGGTCGAGTGGAATTCCGAAAGCCCGAACGGGGTGTGGATCGGCCGGCGGGACGGGAACAACCAGCTCATGATGAAGGATCCCTCCCTCGTGTATCCGGAAAGCCGAGCCCTGATCTCGTTTCCGGGCGGCCACCAGGAGGGCTTTCCCGACACCTCGAAGCAGCTCTTCAAGGAATACTACGCCTACCTCGAGGGCGACCGGAAGGAGAAGCCGAAGTTCCCCACCTTCAGGGACGGCCTGAGGGAGCTCCAGCTCTGCGAGAAGATCATCGAAAGCAACCAGAAGGGCCAGTGGGTCCGTCTTTAGTGAGGAGGGTAAATCATGATTAAGCTTGGTTTCCAGAGCGCCATCGTTCCCGACCTTTCGTTCGACGAGGTCATCGCCTTCGCCGCCCGCGAGGGCTTCGCCTGCGTCGAGCTGATGTGCTGGCCCAAGGGCAAGGCCGAGCGGAAGTACGCCGGGGTCACCCACGTCGACGTCGACGCGCTCGACGCCGCGGGAGCAGCGAGGATCAACGCGACCCTCGCCAAGAACAAGGTCACGATTTCCGGCCTGGGCTACTATCCCAACCCGCTCGACGCCGATCGCGAGAAGGGCGAGTTCTACGTCGCCCACATCAAGCGCGTCGTCGACGCCGCGGCCCTGCTCGGGGTAGGGACGGTCAACACCTTCATCGGCCGGGATCCGATGACGAGCTTCGCCGACAGCTTCAAGCGCTTCACCGAGGTCTGGCCGCCCATCGTCGCATACGCCGAGGGCAAGGGCGTGAAGATCGCGATAGAGAACTGCCCGATGTATTTCTCCCAGGACGAGTGGCCCTCGGGCAAGAACCTCGCCTATTCCCCCGCCATCTGGCGGAAGATGTTCGAGGCCATCCCCTCGAAGAGCTTCGGCCTCAACTACGATCCCTCCCACCTTCTGTGGCAGCAGATGGATTACGTGAAGCCGATCTACGAGTTCCGGGACAGGCTCTTCCACATCCACCTGAAGGACGCGAAGATCATGTACGACAGGCTCGACGACGTCGGCATTCTCGCGACCCCGCTCGAGTTCCACCAGCCGAAGCTGCCCGGTCTCGGCGACATCGCCTGGGGACGGTTCGTTTCCGCCCTGACCGACATCAGGTACGACGGTCCGGCCTGCATCGAGGTCGAGGATCGCGCCTTCGAGCAGGACCTCGATACGAGGCTCGCGTCGATCGTCCAGAGCAAGAACTATCTGAGGCAATTCATCATCGGATAAGGCGGGCGAAGCCGGGAGGAACCATGGATCGCGGAAGGGGTGAGGCCGTCGAATTTCTGAGCGCCAATTTCATGGATTGCGCCCAGGTCGACATGGAATCGCTCTGCTACACCTTCATCAAGGAGATGGAGAGGGGGCTCGCCGGCACGGAGAGCTCCCTCCTGATGATCCCGACCTACATCGGGGCGGAGAGCGGCATCCCGGCGGGAAAGCCGGTCATCGCCCTCGACGCGGGAGGGACGAACTTCAGGGTCGCCCTCGTCTCGTTCGGGGCCGACGGAAAGCCGGCGATCGAGCGCTTCAGGAAATTTCCGATGCCCGGCCTCAAGCGCGAGGTCGACTCGAAGACCTTTTTCGCCACCGTCGCCGGCTACCTGAAGGACGTCGCGGACTCGAGCGAGGATGTCGGGTTCTGCTTCTCCTACGCCACGGAGATCCTGGAGAACGGCGACGGCAGGCTCCTCCGGTTCTGCAAGGAGGTCAAGGCCAAGGAGGTCGAGGGCCAGCTGATCGGTGAAAAGCTGAACGAGGCCCTTCTCGCCTCGGGATGCCGGGAGCCGAAACGCATCGTCCTCCTGAACGACACCGTCGCCACCCTGCTCGCGGGCAAGTCGGCGTTCGCGGACCGGTCCTTCGAGAGCTACATCGGCTTCATCCTGGGCACCGGGACGAACTGCTCCTACGTCGAGGAGAACGCGAGGATCCCGAAAAAGAAAGGGCTCGAGAAATCTCGGCACCAGATCGTGAACGTCGAGTCCGGTGGGTTCGGGAAATGCCCGCGGGGCGTCATAGACCTCGACTTCGATTCGAGGACCGTGGACCCCGGCATGTATACCTTCGAGAAGATGATTTCCGGAGGCTACCTGGGCGGGCTCTACGGGGCCGTGATCGCCAAGGCCGCCCGGGAGGGGCTCTTTTCCGCGGCGACGGCCGAGCGGGTGGGGGCCCTTGCTCCGCTCGAAACGAAGGACCTGGGGGATTTCCTCGCCAATCCCGGGAACGGGAAGGCCCCGGTCGCGGCGGCCTTTGCTGACGGGGCCGACCTCGATGTCGCGTACAACCTCGCCGAGCGGATCGTCGAGCGGGCCGCGAAGCTCACCGCGGTCAACCTCGCCTCGATCGCGATCAAGACGGGAAAGGGCAAGGACCCGCGCCGTCCCATTCTCGTGACCGCCGACGGAACGACCTTCTACGAACTTTTCGGCCTGAAGGAAAAAACGAAGCGCTACCTGGACACCTTCCTGCTCGAGCGCTGGGGACAGCGCTGCGAGTTCGCAAACGTCGATAACGCGCCCCTCATCGGCGCGGCGATCGCGGGACTTACTCGAAGTTGACCGGAGCCAGGAAGGGGTTGATACTGTAATGTCAAAACAGAGGAGTCGATAAGCGTGAAGATGAAACTGAGATTTCGTATCGCCCTTTCCGTGGGCCTTTTGCCCACGCTGCTTCTCGGCGCCGTCATCGTGATCATCAGCGTGAGGCTGAGCTCGGACATCAGCGAGCTCGTCAGGGTGGAAAACCTCCAGATCGTCACCGCCCGGTCGGCCGAGCTGGGACGCCTGATCGAAACCCACTTCTGGGAGCTTCGCCTGATCGCCGCTCAGGATCAGGTTTCCTCCGACGACCACAAGGCCGCCACGGACTATATCGTGAACCGCGCCTCGCGGCTCATCAAGGCCGACGTTTCCAGGGTCATCATCGCCTGGCCTGACGGCGAGGCCACCTCGAGCGCGGGACCGATCTCGGGGGGATCCGGATGGGGCTTTTTCAAGACCATCTTCGCCGATCGCAAGGATTACGTCATCGGGGACGCCGCGCCCGCGGCCGGGGACGGCGAACCGGCGATCACCTTCGCCAAGGCCGTGGTGTCGAAAAAGGGCGATACGAAGGCCCTCGTCGCCTTCGAGATGAAACTGAAAACCCTCTCCGAGGTGACCTCGGCCATCAAGGTCGGTTCGGGCTACGGCTGGATCATCGACGCCAAGGGCCTGGTGATCGCCCATCCCCAGGCCGACCTCGTCATGAAACTCAACACGACGGACGCCGACAAGGCCGGTTTCCACGGCCTCGACGCCTTGGCGAAGAAGATGCTCTCTTCGGGTTTCGGTGCCGGCGGCTACACCGATCCCTCGGGCCAGGCAATGGTCGTCTATTTCTCCAAGGTTCCGGGAAGCCCCGGCTGGATGTTCTGCCTCTCCGTGAAACGGAGCGAAGTCGATCACACGTCCGCGGCCCTCGTCGCCATGCTGTTCGTCGTTCTCGTCTGCGGCACGGCCTTCTCTATCGTCGTTTCCATTTTCGTCGCCGGCTCCATCTCCAAGCCGATCAGGATCGTCGCCCGGAGCTTCCGCGAGCTCGCTGAGGCCGACGCCGATCTGACCAAGTCCCTCGCCTTCACCAGGAGCGACGAGATCGGCGACCTCTCCCGTGACTTCGACCTTTTCCTCTCGAAACTGAGGGAGATCGTCGACGGGCTGAAGACTGCCCAGGGAGACCTGGACCGGGTGGGGAACGAGCTTCGCGACTCGAGCGCGGAGACAGAGTCGGTGATCGCTCGGATATCGGAGAGCGTCGAGCAGGTCCGCGGCGAATCCAGGACCCAATCCGAAAGCGTCGAGCAGTCCTCGAGCGCGGTGGAGCAGATCGCCGCCAACATCGAATCCCTCAAGCGCGCCCTCGCGGACCAATCCTCGAGCGTGGTCGAGGCCTCGGCCTCGGTGGAGGAGATGGTCGGCAACATCGGGGCGGTGAATCAGTCGACGGAAAAGCTCGCGGGCCGCTTCGAAATCCTGACCGCGACAGCCGAGCAGGGGAGGGTGGCCCAGGCCTCGATCGTCGAAAAGATCGACGGGATAGCCGACCGGTCCGAGGCCCTGCTCGAGGCGAACGAGGTCATCTCGGCGATAGCCTCGCAGACGAACCTCCTGGCGATGAACGCGGCGATAGAAGCGGCGCACGCGGGTTCGGCGGGGAAGGGCTTCTCCGTCGTCGCCGACGAGATCGGCCGGCTCGCCGAGACCTCCACCGAGCAGTCGCGGACCATCGGCAAGAACCTTCTGTTCGTGCAGCAGTCGATCAGCGAGGCGGTGGAATCCGCCAAGGGTTCCGAGGAAACCTTCGCGAAGCTTTCGGCCGAGATCGGCGAGACCGACCGCATCGTTCGCGAGGTCAGGCAGGCGATGGAGGAGCAGAGGGAGGGGACGACCCAGATCCTCGAGGCGCTGAGGGTCATGAACGACATGACCTCCCAGGTCAACGGCGCCTCATCCGAGATGAGTTCGGGCAACGCCACGATACTCGCCGAGATAGGACGGCTGCAGAGCATCGCCGGGAACATCAAGGAGAGCCTCGACCGGATAGCCGGCGGCGCCTCCGAGATCGGGTCGAGCGCGCGGAAGGTGACCGAGATGGCCGGGAAGACCGGCGAGACGATCTCCCGCATGGAAGCCGGGATAGGCAGGTTCAAGACATGACCGGATGCGGCGGTTCCTCGGGCGGAGTTCCCGGGGTGAACTCGACGACATGACGGAGAACGCGGAAGCCTCCGCTCTTCAATCGAGCCTCCTGGAAGCCATCGACCCGCGGTTCGGCTTCCAGCTTCTTTTCCAGTACACGGATAACGCCTTCTTCTTCGCGAAGGACCTCGCCGGGCGCATCCTTTTCGCGAACGACCGGCTGATCAGCCACTACGGTTTCAAGAGCCCCGAGGAGTTCATCGGCAAGACCGACTACGATTTCCTTCCGCGGAGCATCGCCGAGAAGTATTCACGGGACGACCGGACGATCGTGAGGACGGGAACCCCGATGGTCAGGATCCTCGAGCTTTTCCTGGACGACGCCGGGGTTCCCGACTGGTACTTCACGACCAAGTATCCCCTCGTGGCGAGGGATGGCGGGATTCTCGGGGTGATGGGCATCGTCCAGAAATTCGGCTCGGGCAACCGTCGGTTCTTCGTGGACCGGAAACTCGGGACGATCATGGACTACATGTGGGAGCATTTCTCGGAGAACCTCCAGGCGCGCAAGCTCGCCGAGCTCGGGAACATGACGGTCCGCCAACTCCAGCGGCTTTTCAAGGCGAAGCTGAACTCCAATCCCCGCGACATGATCGTCAAGATACGCGTGCTCAAGGCCTGCGATCTTCTCCGCCTGACCGACAGCCACCTCTCGGCTATCGCGATGGACTGCGGCTTCTACGACCAGAGCGATTTCAGCCGGCATTTCAAGCGGCAGATGGGCATCACGCCGCGCCAGTACCGGGCTAACTACTGAGGACGAGGGCGTTCCTCGCCGCCCCGATCGCCCCGCTCATGGGGCCGAGCTCGGCCCGCCTGATTGGAACGCCCTGGCCGTCCGGCCTCCATTCCATGGAATCGAGGAAGCCCGAGAGGGTCGGGTAGATCTCGTCCCAGCAGTTGGCGAGGCCTCCCCCGATGACGACAGTCTCGGGGTCGAAGGCGTTGACGATCGAGACGATTCCGCAGGCGAGGGCCTTCATCGATTCGAGCCACAGCCCCCGCGCGAAGGGATCCCCGCTTTCTCGGGCCTTCGCGAGCTCGAGGTTGTTCCGGTACCTTCCGTTCGACCGCTTCTCCACCGAGCAGTCCCCGACCATCCCCTCGAGGCTCCCGGGGGTGCCGCAGATATCGGGCGGGCCGTCGACGTCGAGGCTCATGTGGCCGAGGTGGCCCGCCCTGCCGGTCGAGCCCTTGAGGATGGAGGCGCCGACCAGGAGGGCGCCGCCGACCCCCGTTCCCAGGGGGAGGAT
>DBTK01000100.1:18102-18452 GCA_002307015.1 Spirochaetaceae bacterium UBA1318 | reverse complement strand
TCCATAAGCTTCGGGACAGTAGTTACTCGATGCCATAACGTTTGAGTTTGTATATGATCGTTCGTCTCGATATACCCAGTTCTTCGGCCGCCTTCGTCCGATTCCCTTTGCATCTCTCGAGGACCCGGAGGATGGTTTCCTTTTCCATGTCCCTGAGCGATTCTCCCGAGCCTTCCGGGACAACGGATCCGGGTTCGGTCTTCGAGGACGAATCATGACCGGCGCCGGAATTCCAATCCTGGCCCGAAGCCGCACCGGATACCGAAAGTCCCTGCCTGATGTCGATGTCGGCGGGGCCGATCTCGTCCCCGTCGCAGTAGATCATCGCGCGCTCGATGATGTTTTCCAGT
>DBTK01000100.1:17638-17846 GCA_002307015.1 Spirochaetaceae bacterium UBA1318 | reverse complement strand
GCTCGATGATGTTTTCCAGTTCCCGTATGTTGCCGGGAAAGGGATAGGAGAGGAGCCGTTCAAGGGCGGCCGGGGAGAGACGCTTCGGGGAGGAGCCCATCCTCGCCCGAATCTTTTCGAGAAGGAAACCGGAAAGGAGGGGGATGTCCTCCTTCCTTTCCCTCAACGGCGGAACGGCGATGCGGACGACGTTCAGGCGGTAGTAGAG
>DBTK01000100.1:17218-17368 GCA_002307015.1 Spirochaetaceae bacterium UBA1318 | reverse complement strand
CGGTAGTAGAGATCCTCCCTGAACCTCCCTTCCCTGACGAGAGTGTCGATATCCCTGTTCGTGGCGGAGAGGATCCTGGCGTTCACCGGAATGTCCCGGGTGCCGCCGAGCCTCATGATCTTCCGTTCCTGGAGGACGCGGAGGAGCTTG
>DBTK01000100.1:12008-16914 GCA_002307015.1 Spirochaetaceae bacterium UBA1318 | reverse complement strand
ATCTCGTCCAGGAAGAGGGTCCCGCTGCCGGCGAGTTCGAAGAGGCCCTGTTTCCTCGAATCCGCCCCGGTGAAAGCCCCCTTCTCGTGGCCGAAGAGTTCGCTTTCGATGAGCTGCTCGTGGATGCCGCCAATGTTGACGGCCACGAAGGGCTCCTCGGCATTCGGGGAAAGGGCATGGATTTCCCGGGCGACCACCTCCTTGCCGGTCCCGCTTTCGCCCGTGATCAGCACCATGGTGTTCGCGACGGAAATCCTCTCGATCATGGACCGAAGCGAGCGGATAGCCTGGCTTTCCCCGACGAGACGGACCGCCATTCCCGCCGTCCTCGATCCCGCCTCGACGCGATCCTGGAGCTTCTTCTTCGAGACGAGCTCCTTCACCTTGTGGATGAGCTCGGCTGGATCGAAGGGCTTGATGAGGTAGTCGCTCGCCCCGGCCTTGAGGGCGTTCACCGCGTCGGATATTTCACCGAAGGCCGAAATCATGATGACCGGCGTCCCGAATCCCTCGCCCCGTATCCAGCCGAGGAGCTCCTGGCCGCCCATCCCGGGCATCCTGAGGTCGAGGATGACGGCGTCGAAGGCCTCCTCCGTGAGCTGCCTTTTACCCTCCAGGCCGTCGGAAGCCGCCTTCGATTCGATGCCCTCCATCTCGAGAAGTCGCTGGATGGATTCCCGTATGTTTCTCTCGTCGTCGACAATCAGGACCTTCATGCTTCGACCCCCGGCAGTTCGATTCTCGTGCGGACCCCGCCTCCGCTCCTGTTCTCCAGTGAAATCGTCCCGCCAGCCGCGTGGACGAAACGCTCGCAGATCGCGAGTCCTATTCCCGTTCCCTTGCTCTTGGTGGTGAAGAAGGGATCGAAGGCCCGCTTTTTATTTTCGGCCTCGATCCCGCGTCCTCGGTCGAGGACGTCGATCTGGATCGATCCTCCGGCCTTCTGGATTTCGACGGCGACCTCATCTCCGTCGGTGCCGCTCTCGAGGGCGTTCTGGACCAGGTTTTCGAGGACGGAACGGAACCGCTCCGGGTCCATGAGGATGCAGAACCGCGCCGCCGCCGTTTCCCTGACAAGGCTCCTGCCGCAGAGCCTCATGCCGACCTCGCGGGCGATCTCGCCCGGGTCGACCCTCGCCGGAAAGCCGGAGGGATCCCTCAGATAGTCGTTCACGTGGTTCGCGAGCATGGCGAGGCGCTCGACCTCGCTCGTGATGATGCCGATCTCCCGCTTCGTTCCCTCGGGGAAGCCCTTTTCGATGATGCTCGCCTGCAGCCTGATGGCCATCAGGGGATTCTTGATCTCGTGGGCGAGGGTGCTCGCCGCCGTGCCCAGGACCACGAGGCTTTTCTGCTCCTCGATGCGCGTGCGGTACTCGGAATTCCGGATGATCAGGAACCGGACGAAGGCGATCATCGCCGCGATCGCCGCCTCGATGAGCGGAAAGAGGACGGACTGGATTCTCTCCCGCTGCCAGAACTGGGTCTGGACGACCTCGAGGTAGGTCGTGTCGGCCTTGCTGAGGGTGTCGAAAAAGAAGGCGTGTTCCTTCCGCTCCCGGGCCCGATCGTCGCTTCCCCGGGGAGGGGGCTGGGGCGGCCTGTTCTTCGGGCTCCTGAACACCATGATGATGGAGTCGCGACGGGGATTGTCGATGTAGATCCTGTCCGGACCCTCGGGTCTCGAATTCTGGTCCCCGTCGGACGGGTAGCTCGCCGGACTGTCTCCCCAAGAGAAGATCGAGGTTCCGTCGGCGGCGTAGAGCCCGATGCTCAGGACCTTCCGCTTGAGCTCCTGTATCGCCTCGATGGCCTTACCGAAGTCCTCGTGGTCCCTGAGGCTCGAGAAGAGCAGGTTCAGGGTGTGCTCGCCATCGTTCCGGCTTTCAAGGCGATTCTTGGCCGTCATCCCGCGGAAAATGATCACGTTCACTCCGGAGAGAAGGGCGAAGATGAGGATGGAAAGCCCGATCGAAGCCAGGTGCTTTTTCATACGACTCCTGAAAGGTGGCCGAAACGCGTCGCGCATTCCGGCCGCCGGCTACTGGATGAGAGAGACGAGGGCGTCCTCCGTCCCGAGGCCCGTGAGGTTCTCGAGGCTCGACAGGTTCGTCAGGAACTGGTATCGGGCCGAGATGAGGGTGTTCCGGTTCGTCGAGACCAGGGTTTCCGCGTCGGAGAGGTCAGAGGAGCTCGAGGACGAAAGCCGGTAGAGCTCGAGGACGCTCCGGTAGTGTTCTTCGGCGTAGTCGAGAGCCTTCTGCGAGGAGAAGACCGAGCGGGCCGAGGAGATGCCGTCGAAGAGGGCGCTCTGGAGGGAAAGGGCTATCGTCCTCTCATCCTCGCCGTAGTCCAGGGCCGCCTCGCTCGCGGCGACCTTCGCCTTCTCCACGTTCGCGCCGACGGTCCAGGGGTCGAGGGAGAGGGAGGCACCGAGGGCTATGCTCCCGGTGCCGATGTCGGCTCCCTGGCTCACGCTGTAGCTCAGGTTGTGGGTCCAGCTCGCGCTGACCGTCGGGAGGCTGGCCGTTTTTTCGACGTCGACGGAGGCCTCGGCCTTGTCCCTCGCGAGGTTCGCCCCGAGGAGGGTGGGATTGCTGCCTGCCGCCGTGGAAACCAGGGCGGCGGCAATCCTGTCGATGGCTGCGTCGTCGAGCGAGACCAGTCTCTGCATGAGAAGGGTATAGCGTGAAAAATCGATGGTTTGAAGTGCCAGCGGCAGGGGATGGCCGGTGAGGGAGGAGAGCTTGATCATGGCGACCGACAGGTTCCGTTTGGCCAGGCCCAGCGCGGTTTCGTTCGCCGTCGTTTCGGATTCCGTCTTGAGGAAATCCGACTTGATGATGATGCCTGCCTCGAGCTTTGCCTGGGCGAGGGCGAGGTGAACCCGAGACGAATCGAGGTCGCTCTGGGCCGCCTCCAGGGCGGCCTGGGCCTCGAGGACGGCATAGTAGGCGCTGTCGGTCTGGTTCAGGATGTCCAGGCTGGCGGAACGGAGGTCTTCCTCGGCCGCCCTGGTCGCGATGCCGTTCACCTTCGAGGTGGTGGCGTTGAGCCCCCCGTCGTACAGGGTCTGGCTCACGCCGACCCCGGCCGTCGCCGTGGCGAGATCGGCCACCGTGGTTCCCGAAGTCGTCGGATAGCCGAGGGAGGCCTTCGTGCTGACGGAGACTGAGGGCAGGAGGTCGAATCCCTGGATCTTTTCGGTGAGCCTGGCCGACTGGACCGATAGCCCCGCCTTCCTGAGGGTTTTCGAGGAGGCGAGGGCCTCCTTTCTCGCCTCTTCGAGGGTGAATCCGGTTTTCGCCGCCGCGTCCGCGGTCAGGGCCGTCCCGCCTTTCGCCGCCGCGCTCCCGGCCGCAGCCGTCTGGCCGGTTTCCGCCGTGACGGCGAGGGACAGCGCGAGGAGTCCCGATATCATCAGTTTCTTGAAAGTCTTCATTTCGTTTCCTTACTCGTAGCGTAGTGCATCGATGGGGTAGAGATTGGCCGCCTTTCTCGCCGGATACCAGCCGAAGAAGATGCCGACGGCGGCGGCGAAGGCCGCGGAGACGAGGACGACCATCGGGTTCACGATGGCCGGTATGCCCATGAAGCCGTTCATGACCCAGGCGAGGCCGAGGGCGAGGAGAATGCCGATGAGGCCCCCGAGCAGGGAGAGGATGACCGATTCGGACAGGAACTGGAGCATGATGTCGATCTTCCTCGCGCCGACCGACATCCGTATGCCGATCTCCCTGGTGCGTTCGGTGACCGAGACGAGCATGATGTTCATGATTCCTATCCCGCCGACGAGAAGGGAGACCCCGGCGATCGCCGCGAGGAGGGAGGTCAGCGTGTTCGAGGTCTGGGTCGCCGTCTTGATGATCTCCGACTGGTTCATGATGTCGAAGTCGGCGGTGTCGGTCGAGGAGAGGCGGTGGGACTCCCTGAGTATCTGGTCGATCTCGGTCTGGGCCTCCTTCATGAGGCTCGCGCTCGTCGCGCTGATCTCGATCGAGTTGAGGTACTTGTCCTTCATGAGCCTCGTCAGGGCCGTATCGAGGGGAACGAGGACGATGTCGTCCTGGTCCTGCCCCATGCCCGAGGATCCCTTGCTCTTGAGGACGCCGGTCACGGTGAAGGGCGTCGTGCCGATCCTGATGTGCTCGCCGATGGGATCGACCCCGTCGAAGAGCTTCTTGGCGACGGTGGCGCCGAGGACGGCCACCTTGTTCCTGGCCGTGAGGTCGGCTTCGGTGAAGAACTCCCCCGAGGAGATCTCCCACTGCTTGATTTTGGTGTAGTCCGGTTCCACCCCGGAAACGCTCGTCGACCAGTAGCCCGATCCCCCGACCACCTTGGTGGAGGAGGCGCTGACGTTCCCCGAGATGGCGCCGAGGTAGCTCGATTCCTCGCGGAGCTTCTTGACGTCGGCCTGGGTGATCCGGTTCGCCGATCTCGGGCCCCGGGGCGGCATGACCATGATGAGGTTCGTCCCCATCGAGGCGATTTGCTTGGCGATCTGGGCCTGGGAGCCCTGGCCGATCGCGACCATGACGATGACCGAGCAGACCCCGATGATGATCCCCAGGGAGGTGAGGAGGCTCCTCATCCGGTTCCTGAAGATGCTCCGCCCCGAAAGAATGATGAGTTTCCCTGCCGTCATGTGGCGCCTCCCTTGTTTTCGTACAGTGCGGTGTTGGTTTTCCTGAGGGCCGCGAGGTCCTCCGCCGCGTTCCGCCGGTGCTCGACCTCGTGGTCCGAGATGATGACCCCGTCGCGCATCGTGATGATGCGCCTGGTGTAAATGGCGACGTCGGGCTCGTGGGTGACCATGACGATGGTGATCCCGCGGTCGTTCAGCTCCTGGAAAAGGGACATGATCTCGAAACTCATCTCCGTGTCGAGGTTGCCGGTCGGCTCG
>DBTK01000100.1:0-11755 GCA_002307015.1 Spirochaetaceae bacterium UBA1318 | reverse complement strand
CCGGTCGGCTCGTCGGCGAGGATGAAGGTGGGATCGTTCACCATGGCCCTGGCGATGGCGACCCGCTGCTGCTGGCCGCCGGAGAGCTGGGCCGGCTTGTGGTCGAGACGGTCTCCCAGCCCGACGCTTTCCAGGGCTTCCCTCGCCCTCGCCGTCTGGTTCTTCTTTCCCGTCGTCCTCGAGTAGAACAACGGAAGCTCCACGTTTTCGAGGGCCGTCGTGCGGGACAGGAGGTTGAAGCCCTGGAACACGAATCCGATCTTGGCGTTCCTGATGTTGGCGAACTCGTCGCTCTCGGCCTTGCCCGTTTCGAGGCCGTCGAGGGTGTAGGTCCCCTCGGTCGGCTTGTCCAGGCAGCCCAGGATGTTCATCATCGTCGACTTTCCGGATCCCGAGGGGCCCATGATGGAGACGAACTCCCCTCGCTCGACGTCGAGGTCGAGGCCGCGGATGGCCCTCACGGTGATGTCTCCCACGATGTAGTGGCGCTTGATGCCGCGCATTTCGATGATGGCCATGTTATTCCGCCTTCGTCTTGAGGATGATCTTCCTGCCGTCGAGGTCCGGGCCGCCGAGGATCTCGGTGCTGAGGCCGTTCGATACCCCGGTGTCGACGAGGAGGACGGCGAGCTGGCCTGAGTCGTTCAGGTACCAGAGCTGTTTCTTTTCCTTGACCTCGGCTGTGGGGGCTTGGGCCTTTTTCGTCGAGGCGCCCGGAATCCCGGGACCGCCAGGACCTCCCGGTCCGCCTCCGGGGGGGCCTCCCGCTCCGCCCTGTCTGCCTCCCATCATGAGCCCGGCGAGACCCGTCGCATTCGCCTTGGTCTGGGTCGCGCCCGGCTTGGCGTTCTTGAGGTTGGCGTCGTAGTCGGCGATCGCCTTCTGCTGCTGGTCGGCGGGGAGTCCCGCGAGCCCGGCGACGAAGACGGCCTTCGCGATCTCGGCGGCCGAAAGCCCCGTCGGCTGGAAGCGGAGGGCCGCCCTCGGCACGAGGAGGGTGTCGCTTTTCTTCTCTATGATGAAGTTGATGTCGGCGGTCATGCCGGGAAGGAGCTTACCGTCCTTGTTGAGCGTATCGATGATCACGTAGTAGTTGACGACGTTGTCCGTCGTTTCGGGCACGAGCCTGATCTCGTTCACCGTTCCCGTGAAGGTGGTGTTCGGGTTGGATTCCACGGTGAAATTGACGTCCTGGCCGACCTTGATCGAACTGATGTCGAGCTCGTCGACCTCGGCCTTGATCTCCATCTTGGAGAGGTCCTCGGCGAGGGTGAACAGGGTCGTCGAGTTCGTGCTTGCCCCTTCGACCACGCTCTGGCCCTTTTCGATGTTCCGGTTCAGCACGATTCCGTCTATCGGCGACTTGATGACGGCGTACTGGTCGAGCTCCGTGTTTATGATCTGGAGGGCGGCCTTGGCCGAGTTGAGGTCGGCCTCGCAGACCTTGAGGTTCGCCTTGCTCGTCTGGTAGTCGTAGTCCGAGATCAGGCCCTTTTCGGAGAGCTTGGTCTTGTTCTGCCAGTCCAGGAGCTGGAGGTCGTAGTTCGCCTGGGCCTTCTGCACCGAGGCCTCGGCGCTGAGCTTGTTTATCTTCAGCATGTCGGTATTGAGGGTCGCGAGGACCATGCCCTTGGTGACATTTTCATTGTTTTTCGCGTAGACGTTTTCCACCCGGCCGCTCATCTCGGCGAGGACGCTCACCTCGGACATTGCCGCCAGGGTTCCGGTGCTCGATACGACGTTTTCGATGTCGCCGCGCTTGATCGTCGTGAACTCGTATCCCTGTTTTCCCGTCGCCTTCACGGCGCCCTTGCCCGGCTGGTTCGCGAACCAGACGCCGCCGGCTGCCACGAGTAAAATGGATACGATGATCGCTATTCGTTTCTTCATGTTCGTGCTGACTCCTCTGTGTGTCAGCACTATATAAGCAGGTTCCGTGCCAACCGTGGCCGGGACGGCTAATTGGCGATAAAACCCTTCCCGGTGCCGCTCAGGGGTTCCCCGGCCTTCCTGCCGGATCCCTGGTTTCACACGAAAAGGGCCCCGGCCTCAAGACGGTTCGACGTGGCGTGCAAATGCTGCGCACCGATCGGCGAGTGCGCAAGAACTGCATGGTGGCGTGTTCGTCGGCGGTCGGACTCTGCGGCGGGGTCGGCGCTTTTCAGCCGGAATGGCCGAGGAAGAAGGGCGCGTGGTTCGAGGTGAACACAGGCGGATTGCGGAGCAGTATGGACTTGATCCCGGGCGAGGTCTCGAAATCGCGGGAGAGGAAGGATCTGACGGCGTCCCTGTTCCATCCCCGGGGATGGACGAACTCGCGGTAGAGAGAAAGCTCCCCCTCGTAGAAGTCCCTCATCGAAAGGAGGGGGGCCTCCTCGCTCGTCGAGGGCATGTTGAAGACGGCCACGTTGAGGAAATCGATCGACCCGGCCCGTTCCTCGATGAAATCCCGGGTGACGAGAGCGGACTCGCGGTTTTCCGAGGGGGTGCCGAAGAGGACGTAGAGGTAGGTACCGATTCCCGCAGCCTTGAGGTTGTCCAGGATCCGCTCGATCTCCCCGATTCGGGTTCCCTTGCCCATCGCGTCGAGGACGGCCTGGTCCCCCGATTCGAGGCCGAGCTGGAGCATGAGGCAGCCCGAAACGGCGAGTCGGCGGCAGAAGCCCGGATCGGCGAGCCTCGGGGAAAAGCGGGCGAAGCCGTACCATGGCGCCCCGGGGGGATTCTCCGCGAGGGCGGCGAGGTAGAGGGGGGCGATCTCGTTGTCGGTGAAATGGAGGAGGCCCGGTTCGTAGCGTTTCACCAGGCCCTCGATTTCGGCCCGGGACTCGGCTGCCCCGAGGCCGAAGTAGGGGCTGTCCTCGGCCTTCTCCGGGCAGAAGACGCACTTTTTCCAGGGGCAGCCGGTCGTGAAGTTGTAGGGGATGACGCGGCGGGGCGAGAAATAGGGGTTGGCCGCAAGGTCGTCGTAGTCGGGGGCCGCGCTTCGTGCGAGGGTGGCCCCGAGCCAGCGGCCGAGGCCTTCCTCGCCACGGCCGGGGATGATGGCGTCGACGAGGCCTCCGAAGCTCTCCCCCTCCGCGACGCGGCCCTGGGCGACCCAGGAGGTGACGAGTCCTCCCCCGAGGACGATCCTCTTCTCCGGATGGCGAGCCCTGATGTAGCCGGCGATGGCGAAGGCGCAGAGGGCCTGGCTGAGGAAGGAGACCGAGATGCCGACGTTTCCGGCGGGAAAGTCCTTGAAGGTCTCCTCCAGCCTCCGCTCGAAAAAAGGGAAGAAGAGGTTTTCCTCGAAGCGCGAAGCCGAGGCTCGGAGGTCGGCCGCCTTGAGCGGCGAGAGGGAGGAATCCTCGTAGTTGGCGAGGGAGGGGACGACGCCCAGACCCCGACCGGCGGCCTTGAGGGCCCGGTTCAGGTCCAGCACGGCGCGGGCGTAGCGGTCGGAATTCTCGGCGGCCTTCGGGCTTCGGATGAGGGCTGAGGCCCGCCCCCGTCTCGCGAGGGCTCCCTTCGTCCAGGTGTCCTCCGCCTCGAGCGGAAGGCCGAGGAGCCAATCCAGTCCCTCCTGGCAGAGGTCGAGGGTTCTTGCCGGGACCCCAGAGCTTTTCAAGGCGCCGGCGAGTCTCGCGATCCCGGGAGGCGGCTCGGTGCTCCTCGCGGCGGGGGGATAAATCAACAGCATCAGGATCTGGATACTACAGGCGAAGGGCCAAAAAGTCTATGATGGACCGGTATGGAACGAATCGTCGAAACGAGGGTGAAGGCGGAAGACGCCGGGATCGGAATCCTCGACTGGCTCGTCCTCCGCTTCGCCTACTGCAGCCGGGCCGAATGGGAGGGTTTCCTTGCCTCGGGGAGCCTCACGGTCAACGGGGGGAAGGCCGAACCCGGTCGTCCCCTCGCCGCGGGCGACCTCGTGGCCTTCGCGCCGCCCGACATCGAGGAGCCCCCGGTCGACGACCGCTACGGGGTCGCGTACGAGGACGGGGATTTTCTCGTGGTCTCCAAGCCTCCCCTCCTTCCCTGCCATCCAGGCGGCCGTTTCTTCGCCCACACCCTCTGGTACCTCCTGAAGCGGGACTTCGGGACCGTCCACCTCGTCTCGAGGCTGGACCGCGAGACCTCGGGCCTCCTCCTCGTCGCGAGGACGCCTCGGGCCATGCGCCACGCCGAGGCCTCGCGGCGCGGGGGCTCCATCCGGAAGCGCTACCTCGCCGCGGTCCACGGGGATTTCCCCGGGAGCCTCGACGCGCGGGGATGGCTCGAAGCCGACACGTCGAGTTTGATACGGAAAAAAAGGCGCTTCGTTCCCGCGGTCGGTCCGGGCGCTGGATCCGCCGGGGCGCAGGGGTCCGCCGCCGACATCGAACCGGGCGGGAGACGGGGTGGCGCCGGTTCGGAATCCTGCGAGACCCGCTTCACCCTCCGCGACCGGCAGGCCGGGTTCAGCCTCGTCGAGGCCGAACCGGTGACGGGAAGAACCCACCAGATTCGCGCCACCCTCCGTTCCCTCGGCTACCCGGTCGTCGGCGACAAGATGTACGGCCTGGACGAGGGCTTCTTCCTCCGGTTCCTGGCCGATGGCCTGAGCAGCGCCGACCTTGCCGCCCTCATCCTGCCCTTCCAGGCCCTGCACAGCGAGCGCCTCGAGTTTCCCGATCTGGACGGGAAAACGCTCAGCCTTTCCGCGCCGCCGCCCTGGTCCTTTCCCCCGGCCGATGAAAAACGTTGACAGGGGAGGAATCCCGCGGTTTACTCTTTCCATGCTCCGCCGCACATTCGCCTTCACCGGTATCAGGACGAGACTGATCTCGATCTACGTTTTCATTTCCGTCATCCCCATCCTCCTCATCTCGACCCTGACCTACGACCTTTCTTCCGTTTACCTGACGCGCCGGATCACGATGCTGATCGACAACAACCTCACCCAGGTGAAGCGGAACATCGAGACACACATCGAAGGCTACCGCTACCTCCTCTACCAGGCCTTTTCGGACGAGTCCCTCGTTTCCCTCATACGGGGCTTCGAGACGGGGGATGGAACGGAGAAGGCCATCATCAAGAACCACCTGAAGACCCGTCTCTTCTCCCTCGCCTTCAACAAGGAGGAGATCCAGGCCATCACCTTCATCTGGAACGACCTCGACATCGTCGGTTACGACAAGGGCATCGGCGATTTCTACGAGTCCCCCTTCTCCGATCTCTCGGAGAGGGCCCTGCTCTACCATGTGGGAAGCGACGAACCGAACGGAACCGTGCTTTCGACGAAGGCCCTCTCCTACACGACCAAGACCCCCAAGGAGAAGAACCTCTTCCATCTCCCGCTCCGGTTCTACGACTTCAAGGAGAAGCGGATCCTCGGCGTCCTCACGCTGAGCGTCGACGAACACATCCTGACCGACATCTGCTCGGGGGCGAAGGATTCCCTGGTTTTCATCGTCGACGAGGAGGGAAGGGTCGTGTCCTTTCCGACCAAGAGCTGCATCGGCGAGGGGATCGTTCCGGACGGCCCCGAATCGGGGAAGCCGGCCTCGGCGTTGAGCGACGAGGCCCTCGCCGCCTTCGTGAACAAGACCGGCATCCTCCCTCGGGGAAAGATACTCGTCAACCGCCTTGCGATGACCAATCCCGGCTGGACCCTCGTCAGCGCGGTCAACCGCGACGTGTTCTTCAGCGAGGTCGACGCCCTCGAGCGGATCAGCTTTTTCCTCATGGGCGGCTTCATCCTCGTTTCCCTCCTCGTGATCGTGCTTTTCGCCGAGAATTTCTCCCGCGCCGTCTCCGAGCTCGTGGCCGTCATGGGGAGCGCCCAGAACGGCCATTTCGTCAAGGCCGAGCGCCTGGAACACCGGAAGGACGAATTCTCCCTCCTCGCGAAGGGCTACAACGACATGATTTCGGAGATCCGCGAGCTGATGCGGAAGCTGGAGCGGGAAAAGGACAACCTCTACGTGGCGACCCAGAAACAGAAGGAATCCGAGATCCGCGCCCTCGAGGCCCAGATCAACCCCCATTTCCTCTACAACACCCTCGACTGCATCAACTGGATGGCCATCGAGAAGAACGAGTACGAGATCAGCTCGATGCTGTCGAACCTCGGACTGATCCTGCGCTATGGCATCAACAAGAGCAACGCCGTCGTCAGCGTGGCCGAGGAGGTGGAATGGCTCCGCCAGTACGTCTACTTGCAGCAGGTCAGGTTCGAGAACATCTTCACCTTCGAGCTCGAGGTGGATCCGGGGATTCAGGGCTTTCGACTCTACAAGCTCCTGATGCAACCCTTCATCGAGAACGCCATCATCCACGGCTTCGCCGACCTCGAGGGCGGCGGAGTGCTGAAGGTCGCGATCGAACCCGACGGGACTGGGGGGCTTTCCATCCTCATCGTGGACAACGGCCGCGGCATGGGCCCCGACGAGGTGAGGAACGCACTTTCGAACGAAAGCTCCCACATCGGGATCTCGAATGTCCGCGAGCGGATGGCCGTCTACTACGGCGAACTCGGGAGCCTCGACATCGAAAGCGAGCCTCACGGGGGGACGAGGGTCAGGATCATTCTGCCGCGGATCGGGGGGGACTCATGAGGATCATCGTCGTCGAGGACGAGCAGAAGCCCAGGGAGGGCCTCGTCCGGCTCATTTCCAAGCTCGATCCGGGCTACGAGGTCGTCGGACAGGCCAGGAACGGCCTCGAGGGTAAGGAGATGACGTTGAGCCTTTCCCCCGACCTCGTGTTCACCGACATCAAGATGCCGGTGATGGACGGCCTTGAGATGATCGAAGCGCTGAGGGCCTCGGGTTCGACCGCCCATTTCGTCATCCTTTCGGGCTACGCCCAGTTCGAGTACGCCAAGCGCGGCATAGTCCTGGGCGTCAAGGACTATCTCCTCAAACCGATCACCCCCGCCATCCTGGATTCCGTCCTCAGGAAGATCGCCGCCGAGAGAGCCGAATCACCGAGGGGCAAGGCCTCAGACCTCCGTTTTCCTCCGGGCGCCCTTTTCCATTTCTACTCGACGAGGGAGAATCCCGAGGTCGAGAGCCTCCTTTTTTCCATGTTCGAGAAAGTCGTCGCCGCGACCGGATCGGGGGGATTCCGGCTCGTCGACCGCCCCGACCCCTCGAGCCTCCTCTTCCATCTCGCCTCGGCCCTTCCCTTCGGGGAGCTCGCCGCCGCCTTCGACTCCGCCATCCATGCCGAGGGAGGCCGTTTCCGGCGGGCCGGCCTCGTCTGCGCGGCCGCGGCGATGACGGACGCGGACATGAAGGGGCTTTCGCTCGAGCTCCGCTCGAAGCTCAAATGGTCGATGCTCGTCGAGAAGCCGAGGGTCATCCACGACGGCCTCATCCGAGAACTGGCGCCCCCGCTTCCCGTCTACCCGGCCAGGGTCGAGGGGGCCGCCCTCGACGCGATACGGAACGGGAAACCTGAGAACCTCGAAGCCGCCGTCGAGGATTTCCTCCTCTTCTGCGTTTCCGGTCGGTATTCCCCTCCCGCGCTTTCCGAGGCCGCCTACCGGTTTTTTTTCACGGCGATGAACCTCATGAAGGAGGTGGACTACCTCGGCTTCCGCTCGATCGTCGATCTCGACATCCTCGACCGGGTCAAGGATTTCCGGAGCTCCGACGAACTGACCGGCATCTTCGCGGATTTCCTCGGCTGCGTGAAAAAATCCCCGACGGCCTGTTCGGATACCTTCAGCTTTCCGGTGCGGCAGACCGTCAACTACATCAGGTCCTGCTACCGCGACAAGCTCTCCCTCGAGGAGGCTGCCGAGAAAATCGGATTCACCCCCGAATACCTGAGCTCCCTTTTTCAGAAGGAGACGGGGAAGAATTTCTCGACCTACGTCGCCGAGTTCCGCATCGAGAAGGCGAAAAAGCTCCTGGCCCGGGGGAACGTCAAGGCCTACGAGGTCGCCCTCGACGTGGGCATCGGCGATCCCCAGTATTTCTGCCGGGTGTTCAAGAAGCACACCGGACTTTCCCCGGGGGATTATTCGCGCCTCCATTCCTGAGATTCCGCCAACACTCTTCGAGGAACTAAGAAAACATTAGATATTTCCATCTTTCGCAATAAAATCCAATTTTCCGATTGGAAAAAGCCCCCCATACTGGACCCGGTTTACAAGGGCACATTCCAACGAGCCAACGTACGTTGGCGAAGTTTCAAGGCACATTCCAACAAGCCAACGTATGTTGGCGAAGTTTCAAGGCACGTTCCAACAAGCCAACGTATGTTGGCGAAGTTTCAAGGAGGAATTATGAAGAAGATTCTCGCGATCCTTTCCGGCCTTCTCCTCGTCTCGTTTCTGGTTTCCGCCGAACCGACCGAGGTGAAGCTCTGGCACTACTTCTCGGGTCCCGACGCCCCATGGTTCGAAAAGGTCGTCTCCGATTTCAACGCCTCGCAGACCAAGGTGAAGGTCACCTCCCAGATGGTCCCGCGCGAGGAGCTGCTCAAGCAGTACACGATCGGCCTCGTCGGCGGAAACCTTCCCGACATCGGCATGGTCGACAATCCCGAGCATGCATCCTTTTCCGCGATGGGGCTTTTCCTCGACATCTCCGACAGGATGAAGGGTTGGGAAGGCGATGGGAAGTTCTTCAAGGGTCCCTGGAAATCCTGCGTCTACCAGGGCAAGGTCTACGGAATCCCGCACAACTCGAACTGCCTCGCCCTCTACTACAACACCGACATGCTCAAGGCCGCCGGGGTCACCCCGCCGACCACCTGGGACGAGCTCACCGCCGCCTGCAAGAAACTCACCAAGCCCGGCGTCTACGGCCTCGCGATCTGCGGCATCGGCAACGAGGAAGGGACCTTCCAGTTCCTCCCCTGGATCCTTTCCTCCGGGGCGACGGTCGAGAAGATGGACAGCCCCGAGTCCATCAAGTCCCTGACCTACCTCACCGACCTCATCAAGAAGGGCTACATGTCCAGCGAGGTGATCAACTGGACCCAGGCCGACGCCGAAAAGCAGTTCGCCACCGGACGCGCCGCCATGATGGTCAACGGTCCCTGGAACCTGAGCGCCGTCAAGACCGACGCCCCGTCGATGAACTGGAACCTGACGAAGATTCCGAAGGACAAGGTCTACGCCTCCGTGCTCGGCGGCGAGAACTTCGGCATCATCTACAATTCGAAGCACGCGAACGAAGCCTGGGAATTCCTGAAATACATGTCCCTGCCCAACGTCATGGAGAGCTTCGCCATGGCGGCAGGAAAATTCCCGCCCCGCTCCGACGTCATGAACAATTCGAAATACTGGAAGAGCGATCCCCTGCTCAAGGTCTTCGCCGAGCAGATGGAGTTCGCCATGCCCCGCGGACCCCATCCCAAGTGGCCCGAGATTTCGAGCGCGATCTTCACCGCCTACCAGGAGTCCTTCACCATGACGAAGTCCCCGACCCAGGCTCTGAAAGACGCCCAGAAGAAAATAGACAAGGCCCTCGTGAAATAATTCGGAATTGCCCGAGGGCCCATCCGCCCGGGCGGGCCCTCGTCGACTTCGAAACGTTTCCGGACCGATCCCCCTGGAGGGAAATCCTACATGAGCAAAGCGCACGTACGCAACGGGGAAGGGCTTTCGGGCTATTTCTTCGTCCTGCCCGCGGTGATATTCATGGTAGCCTTCATCGGCTATCCGATAATCTACAATTTCGTGATGAGTTTCCAGAAGGTCGACATCATGACCCTGAAGTCGGCGACGAGGGAATTCATCGGCCTCGCGAATTTCAGGGAGATTTTCTCCGCACCAGAGCTCGCCATCAGCATCGGCAACACCGTCATGTACACGGCCGGATGCCTCGTCATCCAGTTCGTGATCGGCTTCCTGCTCGCCGTTTTCTTCAATCTCGGATTCGGATTCCAGGAAAAGCTCCGCGGTCTCATGACCGTCGCCTGGATGATTCCCTCGACCGTCGTCGCCCTCCTTTTCAAGTTCATGCTGAGCCCGAGCTCCGGTATCATCAACTACCTCCTCGTGGCGACCGGCGTCGTCAAGGAGCCGATCGGCTGGCTGATCTCGCAGAAGACGGCCCTGTGGGGAGTGATCTTCGCGAACTCCTGGATCGGCATCCCCTTCAACATGATCCTGCTCTCGACCGGGCTGACCAGCATTCCCGGCGAGCTCTACGAGAGCGCCTCGATCGACGGCGCCTCGAGCATCCGCAAGTTCACCTCGATCACGGTTCCCCTTTTGAAGCCGGCGATCTACTCCGTCCTCGTCCTCGGTTTCATCTACACCTTCAAGGTTTTCGACCTGATCTACGTCATGACCAACGGCGGGCCGGTTCACGCGACCGAGGTCCTCTCAACCTACGCCTACAAGCTTTCCTTCGTCATGTACCGGTTCAGCGAGGGAGCGGCGGCGGCCAACGTCCTTTTCGTCTGCCTCTTCGTCGTCGGCCTCGGCTACCTCAAACTCATCCGCGAAGGGGAGGAGATCCAGTCATGAAGATCAAACGCTCCTCGCTGCGGAACGCGGGCCTCGACATCGTCGGCCTCGCGGTCACCGTCTGTTTCCTCTTCCCGCTCTACTGGATCTTCATCAGCTCGCTGAAGACGAACGCCGAGATATTCCGCGTCGACCAGACCTTCTGGCCGACGAGCGTGAGTTTCGTCGCCTACGTCGACCAGCTCAAGGGCGAGCTGAACATCGTCAGGCCCTTCTTCAACAGCCTCATCATCGCGACGGGATCGATGGTCCTTTCGATGTGCCTCGGGATTCCGGCAGCCTACGGCCTCGCCCGCTTCGAGCTGTACGGCAAGAAAAGCATCATCATGAGCTTTCTCGTCACGCAGATGCTGCCCCCGACCCTGATCCTGACGCCGCTTTACCTCATCTTCGCGCGGTTCGGGCTGATCAACAGCTATCTCTCTCCGGTCATCGCCGATTCGACGATAGCCATCCCCTTCATCATCCTCTTCCTGCGCACCTACTTCATCGGCCTTCCCAAGGGCCTCGAGGACGCGGCGAGGGTCGACGGCTGTTCCCGGTTCGGAGCCTTCGCGCGCATCATCCTGCCCATCTCGACTCCGGGCATCGTGACGGCGCTTTCCTTCTCCTTCATCTTCGCCTGGAACGACCTCATCTACGCGATGACCTACATGAACGAGACGGTGATGAGACCGATGACGGCCGGGATCTACAATTTCATGAGCAAGTATGGGATAGAATGGAATCGGATCATGGCCTACGGGGTCGTCCTCGTCCTTCCCGTCGTGATTATCTTCGTCGTCTTGCAGAAGTACATCATCGGCGGCATGACGAGCGGCGCCGTGAAGGGCTGACAGGTGGTATACTGCCGGACGTTCGGCAGTCCGCAAAGACTCCCCAATTTCAATTGTTTCGGCCTAACGGCCTTCAGGAGGTTTTCATGGTACGTATAGAACGCGACGGCCTCGTACGGGAGTACGAGGCGGAGAAGATCAGGATCGAGGCCTGGGGCGCGAACGGCCTGAGGCTGAGGGCGACGACCCTCGCCGAGATCGATGAAACCCGGGATTGGGCTCTGCTGCCCAGGAACGGCGAAAAGGCGAAGATCACGATCGACGGCGAGAACGCCGTCATCAGCAACGGGGACATCACCGCGAAAATCGGAAACGGGGGCCGCATCAGCTTCTCGAACCGGAAGGGCGAGACGATCCTCGAGGAACGCTGGCGGAACAGGGACGTCGCGGGGACCACCTACAACGCGACCAACGTTCCCGGTCGGGAATTCCGTCCCATGGGCGGCAACAGGTTCAAGAT
>DBTK01000089.1:19781-24854 GCA_002307015.1 Spirochaetaceae bacterium UBA1318 | reverse complement strand
GCAATCCGGATTGATGCAGGCCTTGAAGCTCCCCCGCTTCTTGTCGAACTTCTCGACCATGAACCGTCCGCACTTGGGGCAGGTCGAGGAAATCGGCTTGAAGTGGGTGATGAACTGGCATTCGGGGTAGTTGGTGCAGCCGTAGAACTCCTTGCCCCGTCCGTTCAGCTTCCGCCTCGCCACGATCTCGCCGGTGCAGCCGGGCATCGGGCACTTGGCCAGGGGGATGGAGCGGGTGTTCCTACACTCGGGGAAACCGGTGCAGGCGAGGAAGAAGCCGAAGCGTCCCAGGCGCTTCACCATCGGCCGGCCGCATTTCTCGCAGACGTGGGAGGTCTTCTCGTCCAGGACCCCCTTCACCGACTCGATGCTCTTCATGACCTCCTCGACCTTCTGGTTGAAGGGGCCGTAGAAGTCCCTGATCATCCCGACCCAGTCGTCGTTCCTCTCCTCGACCTCGTCGAGCCTCTTCTCCATGCCGGCGGTGAAGCCGACGTCGACGACGTCCGGAAAGGAGGAGACGAGCATGTCGCTGATGATCCGGCCCAGCTGGGTCGGCTGGAGCTGCTTGTTCGAGCGGACCACGTAGAACCGTTCGAGGAGGACGGAGATGATCGGGGCGTAGGTGCTCGGCCGTCCGATGCCCTTTTCCTCGAGCATCTTGACGATGGTGGCGTCGGTGTAGCGGGCGGGTCCCTGGGTGAAGTGCTGCTCGGGCCTGAAGCCGGAAAGGTCGACGGCCTCGCCCATCGCGAGAACCGGAAGGCTCACGTCCTTCTCCTCCTTGCTCTGGAGGAGGCTGATCGCCTTGTAGAAGCCCTTCTCGACCGTTCTCGTGCCGGAAACCCTGAACACGGCGTCCCCGATCCCGATGTCGACGCTCGTGGTGAGGGTGCGGGCGTTCGTCATCTGGGAGGAGACGAAGCGCTCCCAGATGATCGTGTAGAGCCTGAGCTGGTCACGGGTAAGGGAGTTCTTCACCGCCTCGGGGGTGTAGGTGACGACGGTCGGCCTGATCGCCTCATGGGCGTCCTGGGCGTTCTTCTGGACCGCGTAGGATATGGCCTCGGGGGGGAGGCAGTCGGGATAGTTCGCGGTGATGAAGGTCCTCACCTCCTCGAGAGCCCCCTGGGAGATGCGGACCGAGTCCGTCCTCATGTAGGTGATGAGGCCGATGCGGGTCGAGCCGATGTTGACGCCCTCGTAGAGCTGCTGGGCTATCTGCATGGTCTTCTTCGAGGTGAAGCCGAGGCGGTTCGCCGCCGCCTGCTGGAGCTTCGAGGTCGTGAAGGGGGGACGGGGTTTGATGGACTTCTCCATCTCCTTCTTGTCGACGACGGACGCCTGCTTCCCGGCGAGGGTCGCGATGAGGGCGAGGACCTCGGGCTCCCTCTGGAGCACCGGCTTCTCCCCCTTGTAGAGGACGAGCTGGGACTCGATCACGGCCCGGCCCTTCGTCAGGTCGGCCTCGACCGTCCAGTACTCCTCGGGGATGAAGGACTCGACCTCCTTCTCGCGATCGCAGATGAGGCGGAGGGCGACGGACTGGACCCTTCCCGCCGAAAGCCCGTTCTTGACCTTCTTCCACAGAAGGGGCGAGAGGTAGTAGCCCACGATGCGGTCGAGGACGCGCCTGGCCTTCTGGGCCTGGACCTTGTTCATGTCGATGTCGCCGGGGTGGCGGACCGCCTCCCGGATGGCCTGGGGGGTGATCTCATTGAACACGATGCGGGACACCACCAGGGACTTGTGCTTGGCGACGAGGGCGTTCTTCAAATGGAAGGAGATGGCCTCCCCTTCGCGGTCATTATCAGAGGCGAGCATCACGGCGGCCGATTTCCCCGCCTCGGTCTGGAGTTCCTTGAGGAGCTTCGCCTTTCCCCTGACCGTGATGTACTCGGGCTCGAAATCGCTTCCGACGTCGATGGCGAGGCGGGATTTCGGCAGGTCGATGAGGTGACCCATCGAGGCCTTTACCGTGTAGCCCTTGCCCAGATACTTCTCTATGGTTTTCGCCTTGGCCGGCGACTCGACGATGACGAGGGTCCCGGTACCGCCGGCTCGAGATTTCTTTGCTTTTTTAGCGACCGCCATGATGCACGACTCCTACAACGCTTCTCCCGAATACGGGTTTATTTTTCCCTCGAGCTCCAGCTCGAGCCTTCCTGCGAGGAAGGAACCGGTTTCCATGACCGGACCGGCCGTGCCGTCCACGACCGAGGCAACCTTGCCGACCATTATACGATCGCGCGGGGCTTCGACAAGCGGCATGCCCCAATCCTCGAGTATCGCGGCCGAGGATAAAACCGCCGGGGCCCCGTCGTCCCTGAGGGACCTGAGCCCGCCGCCCGCCGCCCCTTCGAGGGTCGCGGCGGATACGAAAAGGTCGCGGCCCTGCTCCAGGGCGTAGGCCGCCGTGATCAGGGCCCCGGACCGCTCGGGCGCCTCCACGACGAGAACGGCCCGGGCCAGCCCGGAAATGATCCGGTTCCGCTCGGGAAACCGGTACCGGGCCGGCGGCGTCCCGGGGGGATACTCGCTCAGGATGCATCCCCCCGATCCGAGAATCCTCCTGGCGAGGGTCCTGTTCTGGCTGGGGTAGATCAGGTCGATCCCGCAACCGAGCACGGCGACCGTCCCCCATCCCGCCTCGAGGCAGCCCCGGTGGGCCGCCGCGTCGATCCCCCTGGCGAGCCCCGAAACGACGCTCACCCCCGAAAGGGCCGCGATCCGGCCGTCGAAGTAGGCCCTCGCCCTCCCCTCGGGTGTCGGAGCCCTCGTCCCGACGATGGCGAGGGCCGGCCGCTCGGGATCGGGGAGCTCGCCCCGGTAGAAAAGCAGGTAGGGCTCCTGGGCTATCTCCCGCAGCAGGGGAGGAAAATCCCCGTCCCAGTAGGAAACGACCCTGATGCCGAGCCTCCTGCACGCCGCGCTGTCGGCCGAGGCGAGGTCGAGAAGCCCCCTGGGATCCCAGGTCGGGCTTCTCAACTTCCTCCCGATCGTCCACTCGAGATCCCAGCGCGACATCCCGGCGAAGTCCCCCGGTCCCGAAACCGACTCCGCGAGGAGGACCCTCTCGGCCGTCTTGAGCCCTGGTACCCGGGCTACGGCGAGCTCGACCTCGGTCGAGCGTTTCCCCTTCCCTTCATGACCGCCGATCCCGCAGGAACCGGACGGTTTTCCCTCATGTCCCTTCATCGTCCACCCCCGATACAGCAACCGTCGGGGGCCATCGGCGCTTCAACTCCGGGGATGAAAATCCGAATGATAGCGATGCAGCTCCTCGGCGTCGATATGGGTATAGATCTGGGTGGTCGAGATATCGGCGTGGCCGAGAAGCTCCTGGACCGAGCGCAGATCGGCCCCACCGGAGAGGAGATGGGTCGCGAAGCTGTGCCTCAGGGTGTGGACCTTGGCCTCGAGCCCGGCCCTCTCCCTCGTTTCGGTAAAGCGCTTCCAGATGCCCTTGCGGGTGAGGCGCTTTCCCGAACGGTTGACGAAAACCCAGTCGCTCCTCGCTCCCTTGAGCAGGGCTCCGCGGGCCTCGAGGAAATAGGCCTTGAGCCTCTCGACGGCCTCGCCGCCCATCGGAACGACCCGTTCCTTGCTCCCCTTGCCGAGGACCCTGACGAGCCCCTCCTCGAGGTAGACCCTGTCCATGCGAAGGTCGGAGGCCTCGGAAATCCTGAGGCCGCAGGAGTAGATGAGCTCGAACAGGGCCCGATCCCGGACCCCGTTCGGCGTGGACTCGTCGATGGCGGAGAGAAAGGTCTCGACCTCGTCGAGGGAGAGGACGTCGGGGAGCCTCCGCTGAATCCTCGGTTTTTCGACGAGGGCGGTCGGATCGACGGCGCAGTCGCCGGTTTCGATGAGAAAGCCGTAGTAGGAACCGAGGGAACTCAGGATTCGCCCGACGCTCCGGGGACTGACCGTGGAGGCCGCAGGCGGGATGCCGGCAGCCGACGGGGATGCCGTCGCCGCAACCGGAGGAACGATCCCGGGGGCGACCCCCTCCCGGAAGATCAGGTAGGCGACGATGTCCTGGCCCGTGGCTTTCGAGGGTTCCAGCGACCTGGACTCGAGAAAGCCCAGGAAGAACGAGGCCTCGCGGAGGTAGGTTTCCACCGTCAGCTTCGCCAGGCCCTTTTCCGCGACGAGATAGACCCGGTAGGTGGCGAGGGAATCGCGGTCTGTGGCGGAGAGCACGGAATCGCTACGCGTCGCGTTTCTCGGCCGCAGGCCTTCGGTCGCGCAGCACGGTCGGGATGTCGAGCTCGTCGTCCTTGATATTCCGTCCGCTCAGGTACTGGGGACCTATCGCCGAACCGCCGGTCATGCCGACCCAGACGTCGTAGGGTATCGTGTCCCCGTCGAACTTTCCGGGAGCCTCGGTCGGGACGAATTCGGCCCTCTCCTGCTTCCTGAAACCCGTCGCGATCACCGAAACCTTGACCATGTCCTTCATGTTCGGGTCGAAGGCGTTCCCGGCGATGATGAGGGCGTTCGGATCGGAGTTGGAGGTGATGATCTTCACCACTTCCTCGTACTCGCTCAACGAAAGGTCCTCTCCGCCGGTGACGTTCACCAGGATGTTCTTGGCGCCCTCGATGTGGGCATCCTCGAGCAGAGGGTTGTTGATGGCGTTGGTCGCGGCGTCGACGGCGCGGTTGTCGCCCGAGCCGATGCCGATGCCCATGAGGGCGTCGCCCTGGCCGCGCATGATCGTCTTCACGTCCGCGAAATCGATGTTGATCTCGCCGGGCACCGTGATGAGGTCGGAGATCCCCTGGACTCCCTGCCTCAGGACGTCGTCCGCGATCAGGAAGGCCTCCTTGATCGGCGTCCGTTTCTCGACGATCTTGAGCAGGTGCTGGTTCGGAATGACGATGAGGGTGTCGACGGACTCGCGGAGTTTCGCGATCCCCTCCTCGGCGAGCTGCATCTTCCGGCGGCCCTCGAAATCGAAGGGCTTGGTGACGACGCCGACCGTGAGGGCGCCCATGTCCCTGGCGATCTGGGCGATGACGGGAGCGGCCCCGGTTCCGGTCCCGCCGCCCATGCCGGCGGTGACGA
>DBTK01000089.1:469-19522 GCA_002307015.1 Spirochaetaceae bacterium UBA1318 | reverse complement strand
ATGCCGGCGGTGACGAAAACCATGTCCGCGCCCCTCAGGGCGTTCTGGATCGCTTCCTTGTCCTCGAGGGCGGCTTTTTCGCCGACCTCGGGAACCCCGCCAGCGCCGAGCCCCCCGGTGAGCTTCGATCCGAGCGGAACCTTGATCTGGGCCTTCGCGAGCGAAAGGGCCTGAAGGTCCGTATTTGCGACGATGAAATGGACGTTGGCGAGTCCCACGGAAATCATGCGATTTACCGCGTTGGAGCCGCCACCTCCGGCGCCGATGACTTTTATGACGGTCGGGCTCGCGACCGCGTCATCCACTACTTGAATATTCATTCCCCCCCCTTGTTCCCCAGTCCCCAGCTAGTTCAGAAAAACTCCTTTTTCACCCAATCGACGATCTTTCCGAAGATCGGTTCCCGCTCGCGTTCCCCGTGCTGGCGGGAGTCGAACCCCTCGGCCACGAGCCTTTCGGCCCCGAACAGGACGAGCCCGACCCCGGTCGAGAAGATCGGACTTCGGTACTCGTCGACCAGTCCCCCGAGGTTCTCCGGATAGCCGATCCTCACCGGCAGACCGAAAACCTCATGAGCGAGCTCGGCTGCACCCGGCATCAGGGAGCCTCCGCCCGTGAGCACCACCCCGCCGCCTATGCGACGAAGATAGCCCATCGATTCGGCCTTTTCACGGGCCATCTTGAATATCTCTTCCATCCGCGGCTGGATGATCGTACAGATGTTCGAACGAGGTATCGCGAGGGGCGGCCTCCCGCCGACGCTCGGAATCACCACTTCCTCGTCCTGCTCGATCAGGGGCTGGTAGCAGCATCCCGACTCGAGCTTGATCTTCTCGGCCTGGTCGACCGGCGTGTTGAGCATGATGGAGATGTCGCTGGTGACCTGGGTCCCGCCGACCGGGATCACGCTCGTGAAGTAGGGAGCGCCGTCGGCGTAGATCAGGATGTCGGTCGTGCCGCCCCCCAGGTCCACGAGCATCGTGCCCAGCTCCTTCTCGTCGTTCGAGAGGACGGCCCGCGCCGCGGCGAGGGACTGCAGGATCAGGTCGTTCACCTTGAATCCCGCCCTGTTGACGCATTTCACCAGGTTCTGGGCCGAGGTGACCGACCCGGATATGATGTGGACCTCGGCCTCCAGGCGTACGCCGATCATGTCGCGGGGATCCTTGATCCCCTTCTGATCGTCGACGATGTAGGTCTGGGGAATGACGTGAAGGACCTCGCGGTCCATCGGTATCACGATGGCCCTGGCCGCCTCGATCACGCGGTCGATGTCCTCCTGGGTTATCTCGCGGCCCCGGCCCGTCACGGCGACGACGCCGCGGGAGTTGATCCCCTCGATGTGGGCGCCGGCTATGCCGGTGTAGCAGCCATGAACCTCGCGGCCGGACATCATCTCGGCCGCCTCGATCGCCTGGGCGACGGAGCGGAGGGTCGATTCGATGTTCACCACCACGCCCCGGCGCAATCCCGTCGAGGGCGCGACGCCGACGCCGATGATCTCGAGGAGGCCTTTCTCGTTGTACTCGCCGATGACTGTGCGGACCTTGGTGGTTCCGATGTCCAGTCCGACTACCAGAGTATCAGTCAGAGCGTCCTCCTTGCTGCGTATCGCGATAGACCACCGTGCCCGTCCTAAAATCTATTTCATTCACCGTTTTAGTCAACCCCTGCTTCTCCACGATGTCGGCCGCGAGGAGGCAGTACCTCAGGAGACCGGGGGTGACCTCGTCGTCCGTCCTTACCCGGACGCTCGAGTTGATCGGAAAAATCGTCAGCTCGGGAGTCCCGTACTCGGAACGGTCGAGCCTGAATTCGGAAAACATGTCCAGGAGCCCGGGAGCGCCCTCCTGGATCCTGGCGAAGGCCCCCATCAGCGCGATGTAGGAATCGGGAAGCTTCAGCCCCTCCTTGAGAAGATCGCTCGGCACTCCCGACACGATCGGCACGTTCACGCCCGCCTTTCCGGCCCCGATCGAATCGGCCCTGAAGATGATCCCGTCCTTGTCCGCGTAGTAGGCGACGGTCGCCCTTCCCGACTGCCCCAGAAAGACCGCCCGGGGAGACCGCGGGGTGAGGACGATATCGACCGTATCGGGGAACCGCATGCTGACCGTCGCATCGGCCACCGTCGGTATCGAGAGAAGACGACCCCGGACGGCACCCGAATCAAGGGTGAAATAATACTCTTTCCCCGAAATTCCTGCAATATCCAGAAGCTGGGCCTCGGGAATGCCGAGCGAGGTGTTGAGGTTGATTTTCGTGATCGGGAAGGCTGGCTTGACCACGAAAACGAACAGGAGTTCGCAGGCGAGGACGGCGAACACGGCGAGGAGGGCGTACCTCAGAGGCTTCGAGGAAAGAAGGGGGGACTTCATTTGCCGGCCGCGAGACCGATGAAGCCCGGATCGCGGCGAATAGAATGCCGCTTCAGACATAGGAAGCCTCGCTTTCGCGCGGAGCGCGCCGTGAGATGTTCAGCAGAAATCCGCAAAGAACCCCCGTCGCCAGGAGCGACGAGCCGCCGGCCGAAAAGAAAGGCATCGGCATGCCGGTGGCGGGAACGAGTCCCGAGACGACGGCCATGTTGGCGAGAACCTGGTACAGAAAGAGGGTCGAAAGCCCGAAACCGAGGTAGTACTCGAAGCTGGTCTTGCTCGCCAGGGCCGCCTGGTAGCCCCGCCAGGACAGGAGGCAGACGATCGCGAGAACGGCGACGACGCCGAGGAATCCGACCTCCTCGCCGAAGGCCGCGAAAACGAAATCGGACTGGACCTCGGGGATTCCCCCGAGTTTCTTGGTCCCCATGCCGATTCCCTTCCCCCAGAATCCGCCCTGGATCAGGGCCTCCAAGGAGGCGTTCACCTGGTAGGAGATACCCTGGGCGTCGTGCTTGGGTCTCAAGAAGGTGATGATCCTCTCGACCCGGTGCTCCTGGGTGAACATCATGATGAGCCCGATCGGGAGCGGCACGACGATGAGGGAGATGATGTATCGAATTTTGACCCTGGCGATCCAGAACATGCACAAGCCGAGGAACAGGACGAAGACCGCCGTGGAAAAGTCGTTCTGGGCATACACGAACAGCACCATCAGCGCGGTCATCACCGCGGGCGGGACGATCGTGCCGGTCCAGTCGTCTTCCTCCCTCCCCTCCTTCCTCGAGAAGATGTGGGCGAGGTAGAAGACGATGACGAGCTTCACGAGCTCGGAGGGCTGGAAGGACGCCGGCCCGATGCGGAACCAGCGCGCCGCGCCGTTCTTCTCCATCCCGATGACGGGCAGGAAGGGCAGCAGCGAGAGACCGAAGGTCACGGCCAGGATGAGGGGAATCTTCTTCTGGACGAGGGCGAGATCGACGCGGGCGCAGATCAGCAGGGCGACGATCGAAACCAGGAGGGCGAGCCCCTGCCTGATGAGAAAATAGTAGGGATTGTTGAAAAATCGGAGGGCATAGTCGTAGGATGCGGAAAAGAGGGTGGCCAGGCCCATGCCGGCGAGCACGATGACGCACGCGACGATGACCGTGTCCGCCTTGGTGGTCTCCACCCGTTCGATCGAGAATTCCCGCGCCATGCTACTGTATCTTCAGGGTCGACAGGCCGATGATCGCGAAAAGCCCGCCGAGGATCCAAAACCTCGCCACGACCTTCGTCTCGTCCCAACCCTTGAGCTCGAAATGATGATGGAGCGGGGCCATCTTGAACACCCGCTTTTTCGTCAGCTTGAAGTACCCGACCTGGATGACGTCCGAGGCGACCTCGATCACGAACACGCCGCCGAGGATGAGGAGGAGGACCTCCTTCTTGACGATGAGGGCCAGGGTCGCCATGACGCCGCCGAGCATCAGGCTCCCGGTATCCCCCATGAACACCTCGGCGGGGTGGGCGTTGAACCAGAGAAAGCCGGTGCAGGCCCCGAGCAGCGAAAGCGAGAGCACCACCAGCTCGCCCGAACCCTTGATGTAGGGGATGTTCAGGTATTCGGAATAATCCACCCGCCCCGTCAGGTACAGGATGATGGCGAGGGCGATCAGCACCATGATCGAGAGCCCGGTGGCCAGGCCGTCCAGGCCGTCGGTCAGGTTGACCGCGTTCGAAAACCCGACGATGAAGATGACCGCAATCGGGATGTAGCCCCAGGAAAGGTCGCAGACCGCGTTCTTGAAAAAAGGCAGATAAAGAAGGGTCGTGTGCTGGTCCCGCTTCAGGTAGAGTATGAGGACGATGGCGAAGGCGATGACGATCTGGGCGCCGAACTTGAGCCCCGCCGAGAGTCCGTCCGAGCTCTTCCTCGATATCTTGAGATAGTCGTCCAGGAAGCCGATGCCGCCGAAGCCGATCACGGCCAGGAGGCTCACCCAGGTGTAGGCGTTGTGGAGGTCTTCCCAGACGAGGACGGAGACCGATACGGCGATGATCATCAGAAGCCCGCCCATCGTCGGGGTTCCGCCCTTGACGAGGTGGGTCTTGGGACCGTCGGTCCTGACCTCCTGTCCGAGCTTGAGCCTTTTCAGCTTCTGGATGAGGCTCGGCCCGAACAGGAAGCAGATCAGCAGGGCGGTGAGTGCCGCGTAGGCGCCCCTGAAGGTCAGGTAGCGGAATACGTTGAACGGCGAGAAGAATTTGACGAGCGGCGCGAAAAGGTCAAGAAACACTGGAGTCCTCCCGTTCATGGTTCAAAAAATCGGCGGCCTTCTCGAGGGACATTCCCCGGGAGGCCTTGAGGAGAACCAGGTCTCCCGGCTTCACGTAGGCTTTCAGGGCGGCGCCGATTTCGCCCGGATCCGTGGAAAAAACGGCCTTCCGATCCCCCGCCCGTGCGGAAAATGCCTCGTATCCGGCGCGCATCTCCTCGCCGAAGAAGAAAACGGCGGAGGCCGTCGATTTCGCGGCGGCCTCCCCGATAGCCGCGTGGGCCGGGTTCGCATGCTCTCCCAGTTCCAGCATCGAGCCCAGCACGTAGACCTTCCGGCCCTTCCACGCGACGGAATCGCAGAAATCGAGGGCCTTCTCCATCGAATCAGGGTTCGCGTTGTAGCAATCCCTGATGACGGTCACCTCCCCCCTGACGATCTCTCCCCGGCCGAAGAGGGTTTTCGCGCTCGAAAGCCCCGCCGCCACCGATTCAGGCGCCGCCCCGCAAAAACCGGCGACGGCGATGGCCCCTAGGGCGTTGAGGAGGTTATAGGAACCGGGCAACGGAAAGCGGATCTGGAGACCCTCCCAGCGGATGAGCGTGCCATCCAGCCCCAGGTCCTGGCTTCCCGTATAGCCCGGCGTCGTCCGTGGTCCGAAGGTCCGCACGGTTCCGCGGACCCCTGAACTCAGGTAGGGCAGGAATTTTTCGTCCTCGAAGACGAAGCCCGTTCCCTCGTTCGAAAAATGCGAAAAGATCTTCTTTTTTTCTTCAGCGATTTTTTCCCTGCTGCCGAGAATACCGATATGGGCGGTCCCGATATTGGTAATCAGGGCCACCGAAGGGCGAAGGATGTTCGCCAGGGCGTCCATCTCCCCCTCGTGGTTCATGCCCATCTCGAAGACGCCGAAGCGGTGGCCCTCGTCGATGGCCAGGACGGAAAGGGGAAGCCCCGTTTCGGAGTTCAGGTTGCCCTCGTTCGAGACCGTGGAAAACTCCCTCGACAGGATGGACGCGATCAGTTCCTTGGTGGTCGTCTTCCCGCTCGAACCGGTCACCCCGATGCGGACGAGGCTGGGGAAGCGGTCGACATGGTAGGCGGCGAGCCGATGCAGGGCCGCGAGGGTATCGGCGACGGCGACGAGGGCTCCCCCCGTCTTTTCGGCCAGGGCGCGAAGGGCATCGCCGCGTTCGGCAAGCTTCGCCTCGGAAACGAGGCAGACGGCGGCGCCCGAGGCGAAGGCCGCCTCGATGTAGTCGTGCCCGTCCTGGTTCTCGCCGAGAAGGGGAACGAACAGGCTCCCCGGTTTCGCCTTCCTCGAGTCGATCACGACGTCGAGGGCGCGGAAGGGCAGGATCGAGGGCCAGGGCCGTCCGCCCGTGGCGGCCAGAAGCTCGTAATCGGTGAAAAGGACATCCCTAGCCATTCTGGTCTCCCGTCTTGGAGAACTCGACGGTCCGGGAATTCTCGGGCCGGGCGCGTTCGAGCTTGAACTCGTCTCGGGCCAGCTTCTCGATCCGATCGGGCGAGGAAAGGACGGCGAGCCCCGTGATCAGGCGCTTGTTCTGTTCGAGCCACTGGGCCTGAACCTGGGCCTTCGACTCCACCTCGTCCTTCAAACGTGCGTATCTGGCTGCCTGCCAAACGTTCGCGAAAATCACCACCGGCAGCAAGGCTGCGCAGGCGAGCAGTACGACCTTCTTCATGACGCAATTCCTTGAGGAAGCTTCTCGGCGACCCGGAGCTTGGCGCTCCGTGAGCTCGGATTTGACAGAATCTCCGCTTCCTCTGCTACTATCGGCTTTTTGGTAACGATATTCAGAACTTTCATGAACCCGGACTCGGGTTCGCCCGGCGACGAACGGCTGTCCTTCCCCTTTTCGGCGAAAAAGCGCTTCACGATCCTGTCCTCGAGGGAATGGAAGGTGATGACCCCCACCCGCCCGCCGGGGGCGAGGAGACCGACGGCCCTCTCGAGCAGGACGGGCAGGCGGTCGAGCTCGCCGTTCACGGCTATCCTCAGGGCCTGGAAGGTCCTCGTCGCCGGGTGGATCGGGCCTCGCCGATAGGCGGCCGGGACGGCCGAGGCCACGACCTCGGCGAGCCTCCCGCTCGTCCGTATCGGCGCTATCGACCGTTCGCGGATGATGGCCCTGGCGATTCCCCTCGAGTAGCGCTCCTCCCCGTTCTGGAAGATGAGGTCGGCCAAGGCGGATTCGGCGCTCTCGTTGACGATGTCGGCCGCCGTGCGGGGCAGGGAGGGCGAGATCCTCATGTCCAGGGGCTCGTCCGTCCTGAAGGCGAACCCGCGTCCGCTTTTTTCGTAATGGAACATGCTGATCCCGAGGTCGAAGAGCATGAGGTCGGGCTGCGGGAGATCGTTCGGATAGGTCTCAAGATAATCGAAGGAAAAGACATTCTCGATCGCAACGCGGTCGCCGAAACGGGAAAGCCGCTCGCGCGAGGTCTTCAGGATCTCGGGGTCGGCGTCGAGGCCGAGGAGGCGGAGGGACGGATACCGGGAAAGGAAGGCCTCGGCGTGGCCGCCCTCGCCGAGGGTGCCGTCCAGCATGAAGGGACGTTCCGAGCGCGGGACGAGCGTGTCGAGCACGGCTTTGAGCAAAACCGGCGTATGGACGATATCCATCTATCCCCGTCCTTCTCAGAACAGAATCGTTCCGAGTTCCTCGGCAGCGGCCTGGAAATCTTCTTCGTTTTCCTGCCAATACAGCCGATACTGCTCCGCGTCCCATACCTCCATGTACCGATTGATCCCCAGAATAATGCACTCCTTTGTCAGACCCGCGAATTCTCGCAGGCTCTGGGGAATCCCGATGCGCCCCGCCTTGTCGATCTCGATATCCTGGGCGGGGGCGATGATCCGCCTCTGCACCAGTCGCGTGCGCGCGTGGAAAACAGAAACCGACTCGGTCAGTTTCTTCGAGAAGTCATTCCAGGCTTCCGGGGGGAAAAGCCAGAGGCACTTGTCGATGCCCTGGGTCATGATGACCGTCGAGCCGGTGACCTCGGAGCGCAGCCTCGCCGGAAGGGAAACTCTTCCCTTGTCGTCGAGGGTATTCCGAAACTCGCCGGTGAACAATCCCATACCACTATTTCCTATCTTTTCCCACTTTTTCCCACATGTTATGTATTCTACCGCTAACCGATCTATTGTCAACGAAGTAGACAAAATTCGGACTGAAAAAATAAATTCTTGCAGTGCATGACGATACAGGTGTTAAGTAGTATTATGCAAAAACTCCACATAGAATGGATTCATGACCATTGTTGAGCGTTTCGTGGTGTATCCGGACGGGGATTCCCAGGAGATCGAGGGGAGACTCGCGATGAACGACCTCGTCGACCTGAACGGCAGGCTGCTCGAGCCGCCACTCGAAAGTCCGAGGATCATCGCCTATCGGGTCGTCAAGATAAGGAGGGAGGATTCGCTCGGCTCCGAGCGGACCTACTACCACCTGGAACTCGTGAGCGCGTGGGAGTTGGTGAGCTATTGCCGGTAGAACATGAGCGAACCGGGCTTCGGGACTCGACGGGAAGGGAACCCGTCCGAGCCCTCGACCCGATCACCGCTTCGTGCAGAACACGCGGTAGTTCATGAACGGAAAGAGATTGTTCTTCTTCTCGAGCTTCGTCAGCCACTCCGTCGAAAGCGCGTTCCGCGAAAGGCTGTCGTAGATCCTGGTAAAGTTCGAAATCGATTCCTTCACCTGATGTTCGCCGAATTGGGGCGAATTGCCCGTCTTCATGATGTAGGGCCAGTCCGAGGCCTGGGAGAGCAAGGTTTCCCGGGCGGCCTGGTTGAGTGCCCGTTCGCGAAGCCCGAGGGCGTCGGGGAAACGGTCTGCAAGCTCTATCATGCGCTCACACGCGGCGTGGGCATGCCTGTACACCCAATCGTTCGAGGAATCGAGCCAGGTCTCGCCGAATCCGTTCACTCCCCAGGAGGAGAACTCGGGCTCGACCACTTGTGCCACCTCGTAGTCGTCCAGATAGGTCGACGGGGAGATCGACTCGATGGATCCCCGCTCCTTGATCCCCCTGAAAACAGCTTCGATCCATTTGGGGCCCTCGAACCACCAGTGCCCGAAAAGCTCGGCCTCGAAGGCCGCCACGATGACAGGGGGTTCGTCCATCGAACCCGAGGCCTCCTGGGCGGCGGCGGCTACCTCCTGAACGAAGGAAAGGGCATGTTCCTTCACCCGGAGATCGGCGGCGGCGGGATCGTAGGGCTTCTTCTCCCCGGACTCTCCGCCAGCCGAATAGTACTTGAACCCGGTCGACGTCCTCGGCCCCTCGATGATCGGCGTGAGATCCTCAAGGGCCAGGTCGAAACCGATATCCCGGTAGAAATCGCGGTACACGGGATCGGACGAATAGCCCGTCCCCTTCCCGCTGACCGCTTCGGAGGAGCGATAATCGCGAATGAAGGCGCGGACCCCGTTCGGGCAGGAAAAGGGCGCGAAGCTTCCATATTTCGGGGAGGGCTTCCCGAGGAGGGCGCCGTGGGAGCTCAGGAAGAAATACTTGAGCCCGTAGGCCTTGAGATAGTCCTCGAGTCCGGGGGAATATCCCAACTCGGGAAGCCAAAATCCCTGGGGATTCAGGCCGAAGCTCCTCCGGTAGGCGGCCATGGCCGTTTCGATCTGGGACGAAATATCCTGGGGAAACTGGATGTAGTTGGGAAGGAAGGCGTGGGTCGCCGCCGTTGTCACGAGCTCGAGCCTGCCCCGTTTTCCGAAATAGTCGAAAGCCCGCACGAGATTGAGGTCGTAGACCTCGACGAAATCGCTGAGGTCCTGACGAAAAAGCTCCTGATACATCAGGGCGAGGGGATGGAACTCTCCCATGTTTGCCGTTCTCGCGACCTCCCGATCCGAGAGCTCGACGAGCCGCTCGAGGTGGGCCTTGTACCGGGCCTGGAGGACCTCATCCTCGAGCATCGCGCAGAGGGTCGGCGAAAGCGACACGGTAATCCTGAACGGAACGTCATCCGAATCGAGACGCTCGAAGGTCCGGAGAAGCGGAAGGTAGGTCTCGGTAATGGCCTCGAAAAGCCATCGCTCTTCGGGGAAACGGTCGTGCTCGAGGTGCCTGATAAAAGGGAGGTGGGCGTTCAGCACGAGGGATACATATCCGGCTTTCATGAGGTATCCTTATCGGGGGCGGGCTTGGGAACGGGATCGGGAGGCGACTTTCGAATGGATAATGCCCGACTCTATCATTTCCGAAACGCCGGACAGACCGAGGAGCACGAGCCCTTCGTCGACCGCCGCGGTTTCGGAAGAAGCCATCATGACACGAGGCGTACGAACGGATCCGGATCGAGCGAGAACGTGAGCCTCGCCCCGAACACGGGAAATCAGCTCGATATGGTAGCGGCAGTCCTGGTTGGGAAGGTTGATATACCACCGGTCATCGGTCAGGCTCACGGGAATATCGAAATTTTCCGTAGGCGAGGAGTCCTCGCCCCGTTTCGATTCCACCACGCGAAGGAAAAGCTCCTCGAACAGGGGATCGACCATCATGGCCTTCCGCTCCGAATCGCGGATTTCCCAATACGTATAGGCCCAGTAGGGATCGCGCAGCATCAGGGTGATCCGCGTTTCGTTGTAGGAGGTATCGAGGAGGATCTCATCGGATTCAAGCGACGGCAGTTCCGCGTAGGGATAGGTGTACTTCTTCTCTTCGGAGCCCACCGCGGCGAGCTCGTCCCGCTCATCCTGTTCGTCCTCGATCGAGTCGAGTATCGATTCTATCACGAACGCCCGTTCCAGACCTTCGGGTATCTCTAACCCCAGGGTCGCGGCGTATTCCATGAGCATATCGTCGGATAGCGTTTCCAGTTTTTCACGGATCATATCATCGTTTACCGATCCCAATGATGAAGATAAAGCCGCGCTTGTGTCAAGTGCGTCCCCCCGCTCCGGGCTTTTCGAACAGGCAGACCATCACATCGCCGATATTGAGGGCTTTTGCGAGCCGGTCGACCAGAGTTTTCAGCGGTTTGGGGGCGATCCCCGCCGCGAGCCCACCCCAGCTCCGCGCATGTTCCAGCCTGAAGCCGGCACCGGAGGCGAGAGATGCGAGGGTGGTTTTCGAAAAAAGGTAGAGGTGATCGTAGATCGCCGAGCGCCAGGACGGACCGAACAGGAGACGCTGGAGGCTCGCCTCGTTCGGGGTGATGCAGAGGAAAACCCCGCCGGGAACAAGCACTCGATGGATCTCCCTCATCCAGGCGGCGGGATCGTTGAGATGCTCTATGGTATGGGAGGAGTAGACGACCTCGAAGGAAGCGTCAGGGAAACCGGCAGCCTCGAGGGTTCCCGCGAAAATCGGGGCTCCGTTCCGCTCGAGCCCGACCCTGGCGGACTCCGCGTCGAGCTCGACCCCGCTCGCCTCCCATCCGCTCTTGCGGAGAAGGCCGACGAGGGCGCCCGTCGCGCAGCCGACATCCAGGAACCGTGCAGGGGAACCGCGGGAAAGGGCGAAGGCCCTTGAGAAAACGGCGTCGAAACCGATATCCCGAAGGGCGAGAAGCATGAGATCGAGAAAGGGTTTTTCGTTCTTCTCCTCGTAGGCGCAGTATTCGGAGGCATAGCGGCCGAGGACATTTTCGGGGAGGGGTTGGGGATTCTGCTGGATGAGGCCGCAGGTGGCGCATCGCACGAAGGTGAAATCGCCGCATTCCCACAGTGGCTTCATCGTGGAGGAGCCGCAAAGCGCGCACGGTATCGACCTCATCGGAGCCGGCGTTGAGCCGGCCTGCGTGGAAAAGGTCTTGACAGCCACTAGTCCTCCACCGGGATCGAGACCGACGCCACCCTCTGGTTTCCAGCGAAATCCTTGCAGAGCACCTCGAAATTGACCTTGCCCCTCCTCAGGTCGTACTTTCCCAGCCGATACCTTCCGGGCATGGCGAACACATCCTCGACGCCGAGGGGGGTATCCGGCATGACGACCATCCGGCCCCTCGATTCCTTCAGGACCTCGTTGATGAGCTCGAAGCGTTTGTTTCCATTGAAGAAAACCTCCATGGAATAGGGGCCGAGCGAATTGTTCGCCGTGCCCTTCTCGTTCTGGTCGGCTATGTCGGCGAGGAGTTCCACGGTGCCGGGCTTCGTCTTCTTGATGGTATCGACCGGTTCGGGGCCGTTTCCCCTGTCGAGATAGAGCCGCCTGATGACCGGCGAGTACTTTTCCATGAGCGGGGGCAGGAAAGAAAGCGGGTTCACGAACTGGCCCTTCGAACGATCGAAGAGCTCGAAGGAAAGCCGTGCC
Organism: Spirochaetaceae bacterium UBA1318; assembly: GCA_002307015.1. Lineage (GTDB taxonomy): Bacteria > Spirochaetota > Spirochaetia > Treponematales > UBA1318 > UBA1318. Next base: position 7,584 of record DBTK01000089.1, on the reverse strand, counting down.
GACTGGGTATAGCCGGAGGAACCCGAGATGCCGACCGGATCGCCCTTGGAAACGATCTTCCTCGTCGTCGGCAGGGAATCGCCCTTGAGGTGGCCGAATACCGACATCAGGTTATCCGAATGCTCGATCGCGACGAAGTTGCCCAGGCCCGATGGGATTTCCTCGAAGTTCGAATTGTACTGGTAGATGAACACGATGGTCCCGTCCGCGGGCGAGGATACGGGAAGGGCATCCCCACCCAGGTCGATGCCGGTCGTGAAATGACCCGCCCTCTGTTCGCCGAACAGGCTCAGGATGGTTTTGTCGACGATGGGCCACTCGAGGGCGCCGACGCTTCCGGCAGCCAGGCAGAAAACCAGCGAAAACGCTAACGCACGCATCAGCCCTCCACGATATCGATCCGCATGATCCAGGCATCCTTGCCGACAAAAAGGCTCCGCCCCGCCTGATAGATGAACGAGGTATCCGAGTCGAAATAGCGGTCCAGCAAGATCGAGTTTGGATTCGTCAGGCCGACGAGCCGCTTCTTCGTGCCCGACTCGGAAAGGACGACGAAAAAATCCTTGTAGGAGCCCGATTCTATCGAAAAGAGCCTTCCGGAAAATGGGATATCCTCGAGCCGCCGTCGGCGGATATCCAGGATCCCGAGTTTTCCTTCCTGCTCGAAAACGACCTTTCGGGAGTTCTGGAGGAAAATGACCTTGACCTGCCGGCGGAAATCGCTCGAAAGATAATCGTGGAAGACGACCTTGTAGCTGTCGGGCTTCCTCTGCAGGAGGACGAAACGCTCCTTGTCGATTCCGCAGACCAGGGCGATGTACTCGCCGTTCGGCGAGAGGGCGCAGCCGAGGATGACCGGGATGCCGCTGCCGCCCGGGGAAAACTCGAAGACGCTCCTACCCGAGGAATCGACGAGAACCATCCTTCCGTCAAGCAGGCCTGTCAGGGTAAGCCCTGCCGTCGCGTCCATCGAGGTGATGACGGAGGAGTACTGCCGGGACCACTTCTTCGTCCCGCTCCGATCGTACTCGGCAGAACCGCCCCGGTCGGGATCGATCATGAAAAGGCGGTCGTTCAGGATGTAGGGATAGCCCGGGCTCGTCAGGGAAAAGAGCTTCGAGCCGTCGGGGGCGTTGAAGTTTACGGAATCCGGAACGGCCGGATAGTTGGACCAGGCAGCCGGGGACAGGGCGACGTTGTACGAAACGATGTCGTCGTACAGGATGTCACCCGAATCGGTGAAAAACCCGAAGCGGCTTCCGAGGCGGAAAGGCAGCGCGGTCGCCGACGCGGCATCCGTTTTCTTCTTTTTCACCACGTCGCCCACGGTCGAGCGGGCCCAGGAGGGCTGAAAAATCAGCTCCTTCTGCACAGTCTGGGCGCCCAGCAGAAAATAGGCGACAAAGATCGTCGCGATGAGGAGTACCCGATGTAGCCGCTTCTTGTCGTCCATTCGTTCCGACCTTTCCTTTTCCCGGAAAATGGTATATTGTCAGCCGTTCCTTGTCAATCATTCACGGAGGATTGCTGTGGATCCAACCATCGAGCTCTTCGACCGGGCCATCAAGGCCGCCAGTGCCTCATATTCGCCGTATTCGAATTTCCGGGTGGGGGCGGCCCTGCTCTGCGAGGACGGAAGCGTCGTGACCGGCACGAACGTCGAAAATCGGTCCTTCGGACTTACCATCTGCGCCGAACGGAGCGCCGTCGTCTCGGCTGTTTCCCAGGGCAAGCGGAGCTTCGCGGCCCTCGCCATTTCCTGCCCTGACGCGGATTACGCGGTCGGTCCCTGCGGCGCCTGCCGCCAGGTGATCAGCGAATTCGTCGGGGCCGATTTTCCGGTCTATTTCGCGGGAAAGGACGGAATCTTCGTGAAACGGTCGATGGGACAGCTGCTCCCGGACGACTCCCTCCACGAGCTCGGAGAGGTCCGGTAGCGGGCGTGGTGAAAGGCGTCAAGTGACCCGCGCTACAGCCTGGTCAAAAAAAACGCGCCATGCGGCGCGTTTTTTCAAGGCGAGTCCATCAAGGTTTCCCCGGCTCAGTGCTTGGCCTTTTCCAGTTCCTTGCGCTTCGCGTCGCTCTCCATCTTCACCTTCCAGATGTCCATCTTCTTCTTGATCACCTCGGCATCGTCCCTCTCGTTCAGGGCGGAATGGACGCGTCTCAAGGCGGCGAGGAAATTCAGGGCGTTCTGGAAATCGTCCGTCGTCGAGCTCGTCAGCTCGTAGCGCTCGCGGAAACGATCCGCAGCGGAGTTCAGGAGCTTCTTGGCGAGCTGGACATGATAGTAGGTGAACTCGTAATTGGGCTGGGAAGGATCCATGTCGGTGAGGGCCCGTTTCAGGTTGATGAAGTTCTTGGTGATCACCGCATCCCGAGCCTCGAGCTCGACGAAGGACCACTTGTATTTCGAGTTGAATCCGTAGGCATTCCGAAGGAGCCTCACGGTAAAACCGAGCTTGCGCACCAGATCGTAGCGCTTCTGTTCGTCGAAGACCTCGATCTCGACGAGTTTTTCCTCGTAATCGGCGAAGGGCACGTCGATGTACCGGCTCACCACGTCTTCGAGATAGCCCATGACGCGGTACATGGCCTTCCTCGCTTCGTTCAGCATTTCCTCGTTCTTGATTCCGAGCAGGGAAACGGAAAGCGAATTGATGATAATATAGTAGGAAATAAGATTCAGCAGGTCCGAGGAAAGGAGCAGTTTCTTGTAGGAGGATCCATTCGAATCGGCGGCGATGATGTCGAGCATCTTCTTCTCGCGCTGCAGGTACATGCCGATGACCTTGTTGTATTCCTGGATACGTTCGGAATACCGGTTCTTCGCCTCGTTCGTGATTTTAGCCATCAATGCGTCCTCGTCCGTATCCGTACTTTTTCAGGAGTTCACGGGCATGGGCCCTGGCAGCAAGATCGTCGCTTTCACCGGACAACATCCGCGATATCTCTCCTTCACGGTCGACTCCCTCGATGACGCTGACCGATGTTACGGTCCGTTCACCACTCACATCTTTTTCGACTCTTAAATGATTATCGGCACGAACGGCTATACTCGCAAGATGAGTTATACAAAGAATTTGTTTTCTGCTCGATAGGTCATGCAAGAATTTTCCCACCTCGAGGGCGACTTCGCCCCCGATGCCGGTGTCGATTTCGTCGAAAACGAGGGTTTCCACGGTATCGGCCTCGGCAAGGATGGTCTTTACCGCGAGCATGACCCGGGAAAGCTCACCGCCGGAGGCGATGAGGGCGAGGGGCTTGGCCGGCTCCCCGGGGTTCGGCGAAATCAGGAACTCGATGTCGTCGATTCCGTAGGCGGTGCAGGTCTGCCTGCCGTTGCCGTTTTCCCGCCTCGAGACCATGACCTCGAAGGAAGCCTTGGGCATGCCGAGCTTCCGCACCGAATCCCGGATCAGGGTTCCGAGACGCCCGGCGGCCTCCTTCCTCTTTGCGGATATCGCCTCAGCCTCGAGGTACAGGGCGCGCTCGCCCTCGGCTATCGTCTTCTCGAGGCCGCCGCGATCCTCTTCCCAGTTACGGAGGGAATCGAGGTCGGCCGAACTTTTCTCCCGGTAGGCGATGACGTCGGCGAGGGTCGGCCCGTATTTTTTCTTCAGGCGATAGATCTCGGCGAGACGGGACTCGATCGTCTCGAGCCTGGCCGGATCGAAACTGACCGAATCCTTGTAGGTTCGGATGGCCGAGGCGATGTCGTCGAGTTCGAAATAGGCGTCGTTGAAGCGGGTCGTGAGGGGAAGGAGGCTCGGATCCACGACCGCGGCGCCTTCGAGGGCGAGCTTCGCCTTGCGCAGGAGCTGCAGGGCCCCCTGCCCTTCCCCCGAATACTCGGCCGCCTGTTCGATATGGGAGTAGAGCTTCTCGAACTGCGAGATCTTCTTCTCCTCGGCCTCGAGTTCCACGTCCTCGTCCCTCTTGAGCTTGGCCTGGGTTATCTCGTCGACGGCGTATTCGAGAAGTTCCATCCGCTGCGTCCGGTCACGCGCCGAACCCGTCATCTCCTCGAGGCGCTTTTTCTTCTCACCGAGGGCGAGAAAGGAGGCCGTGAAGGAACGGACCTGGTCGCCGAGACCGGAGAAATCGTCGAGAAGCCGGCGATGATTTTCGGGTTTGAGGAGGGATTGATGCTCGTGCTGGCCGTGCAGGTCGAAGAGCATCCCGGTAAGCTCCTGGAGATCGGTCCTCGCCACGGGAACGTTCTGGATATAGACCGAGGTCCTTCCGTTCGAGCGGATCACGCGCCTGAGGACGACGTTCCCGTCCTCGCAGGGGATATCGTGGAAGGCGAGCCACGCGCGAGCCTCCGAGCCCTCCCTGGCGAACACCACGGCGGACACGCTCGCCTCTTCGCATCCCGTCCTGACGACAGAGGCGTCGAGCCGCTCGCCGAGCACGGCGCCCAGGGCGCCGACGATTATCGATTTTCCGGCTCCCGTTTCGCCGGTCAGGAGATTGAGGCCTTCCGAGAATCGGACCTGCACCCTGTCGATGAGGGCGAAATCCTGGATGGCTATCTCCTCAAGCATCGGGTCCTCCGGACCAGTTCAGCTTCGTCCTCAGGGTCTCGAGGAATCGCCGCTCTTCGGACGATACGATCAGGGCCCGATCGGCTGCCTTTCTCACGAACACCGTGTCCGAGGGTTCGAGGCCGAACACCTCCTGGCCGTCGACGGTGAGGATGATGGTGCTCCGCTGGGCCCGGCCGATGTTGACGGCAATCGTCTCGTCGGCGGGAACGACCAGGGCGCGATTCGAAAGGGTGAACGGGCAGATGGGATTGATGACGACGGCGTCGAGCTCGGGGGCGAGAATCGGTCCGCCCGCCGCGAGGGAATAGGCGGTCGATCCCGTCGGGGTCGCGATGATGACGCCGTCGGCCCGGTAGGCGCCGAGGGAGCCGTCCGGCAGGGTGACCTCGAGATCGATGATCTTGGCTATGCCTGAGGACGAGATGACCGCGTCGTTCAGGGCTCTCATGCCGACGACACGGACTCCTCCCCGCTCGACTTCGACCTCGAGCATCATGCGCTGGGTCACCGAAAGGCCGCCGGCGAGGTAGGCGCGGAAAGCCTCCTTCCACCGGGCCTTCGATATCTCGGCGATGAACCCGAGCCGCCCGAGATTGATGGCGAAAACCGGGACCCGCCGGCTGGCGAGCTGCCTCGCGCAGTAGAGCACCGTACCGTCGCCGCCGAGCGAAAACACGATATCGTAGTTTCCCTCGGGAATTTCCGCCGTGACGCCTTCGAAATCGGCGACGGTCACGGCGATATCGAGGGACTCAAGGTGTTCCCTGACCTCCTCGACAAAATGTCGGGCGTCGTCCTTCTGGAAATTGACTACGATCAGCGCTTTCACGACGATATTGTTCATCCGAGACACCTCAGGGAAGGGTCCCGAGGACCTTGACTACCTTTTCGGCCTGGGTCCTGCCGATTCCGGGATAGAGTGGAAAGAGGAGGCTCCTCATGATCAGCGATCGGGCGTTCGGGCATGGACACGCTTCGATCGGGGCGATGGCCGCCGAGCAGGTCTCGAAGGCTATCCTCGTGTCGACTTCCTTCTTCGATGCATAGGCGACGACATCCTTCAATCCCGTCGCGACGAGGACGGGAAAGGACCAGTAACTCGCCTCGCCATCCCCCTCGGGAACGGGAGCCTTGTGCCTCGTCGAGGAAAGGGCCCGAACGTAGAGCTCGGCGATTTCCCTCCTTCGAGCGAGGGACACGGGAATGCCCTTCAGCTGGGTGCCCGCGAGGGCGGCGTTCATGTCCGAGATGAGGCAATCCGCGGGGGCTTCCTCAAGGACCTTTCTCAGGATCGATGCGTTCCGCTTGTCTCTGGTGAAAAGAACCGCTCCGCCGCCCGCGGTCACGATGTCCTCGCTTTCCATCGAAAGAAGGACGTAATCCCCCGCGGAGCCGGCCAGAACATCACCGTTATGCGCACCGATGCTCTGGGTGATATCCTCGATCAGGGGAACGCCAAGCGCCTTCAAGGACGCGATGTCGGGAAGTATGCCGAAGGTTTCATGCACGACGAGAGCCCGGCCCCCCGCGGCGATCCGTTCCTCCGCCGATTCCTTCGCGATCGCGCCGCTTATCGGCGAAACGTCCGCGTAGAGGGGCACGAGTTTCCTTTCCTTCAGCGTGGTGAGGTAGTAGGCGGGAGAAAGGGCCGAGATGACGACGCCCGACCCCTCCGCCAATTGAAGGGCGTCGAGGGCGTATCCGAGCGCGACCGAAGGGGAGCGAAAAGCCGCGGCGTAATCATAGAGGAAATATTCCTTCGCAAGATCGAGGAAACGCTTTCGTTCCCCACCCTCGCCCATGGCATCGGATACGATACAGGTGAGGATGGAGTCCATATCCTTTCTCTTGATGAACGGCTTAAAGACTCGTATCTTCATGAGCGGAATCCTATAATGCGAGCTATTTACGGATTTCGTCGATTTTCTGAAGCTCTTTCGGATTGAAAAGCCGACGAATGTCAAGGATGATCAGGTATCCGTTTTCCTGATGGATCACGCCCTGGATATACTCGGCGCCAATGCCGGAAATCATCTGCGGCGGATCCTGAATCATCGTGCCGTCCACGGTCACGACGCGAGCGATGCGATCGATGATGATACCGAGCAGCATTCCGTTGATGTCGATGATCAGGAAGCCATTTTCGAAATCACCTTCCTCGGTCTGCGTTTTTTTCAGGTGAAATCGTCTATGGAGGTTGATGATGGGAATGATGTTTCCCCTGAGGTTGAATATTCCCTCGACATAGGATGGAGCATTCGGGATCGGGCGGATCGTCTGCACACCGACTATTTCTTTAACGTCCATGATGTCTATGCCGTAGTTCTCATCTCCCAATTGAAAGGTGACGAGCTGGAACTGGCGATCTTTGTCTGCCATTAATCCCCCTTAACGACAATGGTATTCTACTTTCTTTTCCCTTGATCATCAATACGGTAAACACAAAATCCCCGCAGGTCTCTGCGGGGATTCAGTTTTCGAGTAAATAATGTATTTTCAAAACAATCCATTCCTTTCGATTGGAATAGATGAAACTCTAAAAAAAAGCCTGGCGACGACCTA
>DBTK01000089.1:0-145 GCA_002307015.1 Spirochaetaceae bacterium UBA1318 | reverse complement strand
CGTGTTCGGAATGGGAACGGGTGTGGCCCCTCCACAATGATCACCAGGCATTATAACCAATTTCATATTGGGCTTCGTCCTTGCATGAGGACTGAAGTCCTGACAGTTTCTTATGTTCCTGCATGACAAACACCTCGTGGTGTCC
>DBTK01000015.1:543-31938 GCA_002307015.1 Spirochaetaceae bacterium UBA1318 | reverse complement strand
CGTTTTCCCGCCGTCGAGCCCGGGGGCGAAGGGAGGCATGACAGGCGAGGGACTGACGGGAGAGGCGGTCGAGGCGATTAAGGGTAGAAAGGCAGGAACAGCCGAGATTTCTGCTCATGGAACGGATGCTCATGGAGGAGGCGAGGAAGTTCTCGAGGGTCGGGTAATCGATCTTTCGTTTAGCGTAGTAGTCGACCGAGAAGGATTGGGAGGAGAAGGACTTTCCGCAGCGAGAGCACCGGAAGCGGGGAACGGGGCCGAAGCAGAGGGTGTCGTGAAAGCCGACATGGACGAACCAGGGAAGGTCGGGCGGATGGACATGGAAGGTGCAGTCGGGATTGGGACAGAAGGGAGGATTGAACATGGGGTACCTCCTGAAGTGAGAGATACCCCAGACACGCGATCAAAAATCGTGTCGCTTCAAATACCTAAGCTTCATAACACTAATGAAGGGGTGCCAGAAAAAGCTTGCGTTATCCGAGAACCAGGTATATAGATATAGAGATAACACTATATTACAGGGAGTGACGATGGGATCGTTGGTCGAAGATGGGGACTTCGCGGGCCACATGGCGGAGATCGTCAAGGCCCTCGCCCACCCGGTGAGGCTCAGGATCGTCGCGAGCCTCTGCGGAAACGAGGAGAACGTCGGAGCCCTCGCAACGGGACTCGGGGAGAAGCAGGCGATCGTTTCCCAGCAGCTGAGGATCCTGAGGATGTCCGGCCTCGTGAGGTCCGAAAGACGAAACGGCCACGTCGTCTACCGCCTCGCCGAGCCGCGGCTCCGCGATCTGGTGAAATGCCTCGAGGGATGCACGATGTTTGCCGGCAAGGTCCAGTGACGGCCGGCCAAGGGGGGACTATGGGATTCGATGTCGAGAAGGAGATGGCGGCGATCAAGGCCCAGCTCGAGGAGAGGCCGGGCGCCAAGAAGAAGCTTTCCATGATCGTGTTCTCGGGCGATCTGGACAAGCACATCGCCTCGATGATCATCGCGACGGGCGCCGCCGCGATGGGGATGGAGGTGGTCATGTTCTACACCTTCTGGGGAACGGCCGCGCTGCGGGATCCGAAGAAAAAGGCCGGCGGCAAGAACCTGATCGAAAAGATGTTCGGCCTCATGCTGCCAAGGGGCCGCAACAGGACCAAGCTTTCCAAGATGCACATGGCCGGCGCGGGAACCGCGATGATCCGGGCCATCATGAAGAAGAAGAACGTCGCGAGCTTGGATGAGATGTTCGAGATTGCAGGCCAGCTCGGCGTGAACATCGTCATCTGCGAGATGTCCATGGACCTCATGGGCTTCAAGCGGGAGGAGATGATCGACTACCCGAAGCTCTCGGTCGGCGGAGTCGCCACCTTCCTCGCCGAGGCCGGCGAGTCGTCCATTCAGCTTTTCATTTGAGGTAGTGTGGAAAAGCCTCTATTGGCTTTTTCAACACCTTATTAGGAGGATAGCATGGCGGATTACGAAACGAAGAAAACCCTCGACTACAAGGGACTGAAGTGCCCGATGCCCATCGTCAAGATCAGTCAGGAGCTGCCGAAGGTCGGGATCGGCGACATCGTCGAGGTCCTGACCACGGACCCCGGCTCGCTCTCCGACTTTCCCGCCTGGGCGAAAACCACCGGCAACCAGGTCGTCGAAACCAGGCAGGAACCGGGCCTCATCAAGATCTACGTCAAGCGCTTGAAGTAGGAGGAACCATGGCAGCAACGATCACCGGCGGGGCGGCGAAGGTGGCGACCGACGCGGTCGCGGCCGCAACCGGAACGGGAAACGCCGCCGGGGTTTCGGCGGTAAGCGGCGCATCCCAGGTCGCCCACACGGGTCTCGCCCTGGTGATGGACGGGATCGAGTACTTCATCACCGTGCCGATGGTCTACCTCTCGGTCGCCTTCCTCCTCGTCGCGATCGCGGCGAAGCTGGTACGGTCGTTCCGGGCCGGTCCCCCGCCCTTCCAGCTGGCGCTCTATCCCGTGCCGCGGCATCCCCTGATCGCCTCGCTTCGCGATACCTTCGGGATGCCCCAGATTCTGAAGATCGAACCGCTTTTCTGGTTTTTCCTCGTGATGTACCATGTCGGTTTCCTGCTCTTGATCCTGGGCCACCTCGACATCCTTTCGGGGATCAACCTTGTGCCGCCCGAATCGCGGCACATGCTCGGGGCGGGGGCCGTGGGGGTCATGGTCACCCTGCCGACCTTCTACTTCCTCGGTCGCCGATTCAGGGACGCGAACCGGGTCATATCGACGCCGGGCGATTACCTCCTCCTGCTGCTGCTCCTCTTCCTTTTCCTTTTCGGCGACCTCATGAGCTGGGGGAATTCCTGGACCGCGAGCGGCTTCGTGATGACCAAGGCGGACTTCGCCCGCTACTTCGACGGCCTCGCGAGCTTCAGCTTCGCCGATCCCCGGACCGTCCTTCACGGCGCACACTACCATTTCGTCGTGATCCACGTCCTCCTCGCGAACCTCCTTTTCATCACCCTTCCCTTCACGAAGGTGGTCCACGCCTTCTTCTCCCTTCCGCTCAATCTCGTGAGGAGGCAGCCATGGAAGGAATCCTGAGTCCTGCCGAAAGCGCGGCCCTGAAGGAGCTCTTCGAAAAAAAGCTCAACGGCGTGATGCGCATGTACCTCGACACCTGCGCCCGATGCGGCATCTGCGTCGAGTCCTGCCACGTCTACGCCTCGATGCCCGAGGTGAAGTACACGGCGGTCGGGCGGGCCGAGGTGGTCCGCAAAATCTTCCGTCGCTATTTCAGGATGCAGGGGAGATTCGCCCCCTGGCTCGGGGAGGTCCTCGAGTTCGACGAGGCTACCCTGAACGCGGTCTACGACGCGGCCTTCTCCTGCACGGGATGCAGGAGGTGCATGGTCCACTGCCCCTTCGGCATCGATACCCAGCAGGTGATGGCTATCGCCAAGGCTCTCCTCATCGGCGCCGACCGGGAACCGAAGGTCCTCTCGATGCTCGCCGACATGTCCATCGCCAAGGGAGAGGGGATCGAGGAGACGAGGGCCGACTACGCCCAGGCCCTGAAGAACCTCGAGGGCGAGGTGAAGGCGATCTGGCCGGTACCCGAGGGGACGAGCGCCATTCCCTACGAGGCAAAGGAGGCCGACGTGCTCTACGTCGCCCTCGCCGGCTCCCATTCCATCGTGAGCGCCGCCGCCATCATGAACGCCGCGGGCGAGAAGTGGACCCTCTCCTCCTTCGAGGCCGTCAATTTCGCCACCTTCGTCGGCGACTCGGGGAAGGCGAAACGGGTGGCCCAGCGCATCATCGACGAGGCGACGAGGCTCGGGGTGAAGGAAGTCGCCGTGGTCGAGTGCGGCACCGCCTTCCGCTACCTCAGGCACATGATAGGGCCCCAGAAATTCAGGGTCGTGGCCTTCGTCGAACTCATAGACCGGTACATCAGGGAGGATCGCATCAGGCTCGACAAGTCGCGGCTTCCCGAGAGCGTCACCTACCACGATCCCTGCCAGATCGCGCGCAACTCCGGGATCATGGAGGAGCCGAGGAGAATCCTCCGCGCCATCTCCGACCGCTTCGTGGAGCTGAGGCCGAACCGGGAGGAGAACTGGTGCTGCGGCGGGGGCGGGGGACTCGTGGCGATGGGAGAGCTCGACTTCCGCATGAAGTCGTCGCGGGTCAAGGCCGACCAGCTCAAAGCCTCGGGGGCGCAGATCGTGACCACCGCCTGCGAGAACTGCCACAGCCAGCTTTCGGACCTCAACGAGCACTACGGGCTCGGGATGAGGGTCGAGTTCCTCTCCCACCTCGTGGCGAAGGCCCTCGTGCTGCCGGGGGAACGCTTCAGGAGGTAGGGGTTTCGGCGACGTCCTCGAGAAAGCGGTCCATCGCCATCATAGACGCCCCGATGACCGGGGCGCCCGTGCCCAGCTGCGAGGGCTGGATCGTATACTCCCTATTATAGGGCAGGACCCTTCCCTTTACCGAGTCGCTCAGGCGCGCGAAATACTCGGGGCAGATCTCGAGGACCCTGGAGTTGACGATCGTCGTCGTCGGGGAGAAGACATTGATGAGGCTCACGAGACCGGAGGCGATGTAGTCGACGAAGACCGAGAAAATGGCGTCGGCCCTTTGGTCTCCGGACCTGGCCATCTCCGCGGCGTCCGCGATCGACGGGGCATTCCCGCCGAACTCGGCCGAGAGCATCTCGTTCAAGGCGTTTTCCGAGGCGTAGGCGTCCCAGCAGCCGAGGTTTCCGCAAGAGCACCGTTTTCCGTTGTGGACGATCGTCATGTGACCGACCTCGCCGAAATAGCCGTTCGAACCCCGGTAGAGTTGCTTGCCCAGGATGAGTCCCGCGCCGACGCCCTCGTCGAGAAAGACGCAGAGCATGCTGCCCTCGGCATTGACGGATGAGTTCTCGGCGAGGGTCGCGAGGTTCGCGTCGTTCTCGACGTGGATGGGGCAGGCGTAATGGGAATTGAGAAACCGGACGACGTCCACGTTCTCCCAATCGAGGTGTGCCGACCGGACGATGCGTTGGGTCCTGGAATCGATAACCCCCGGCAGGGCGAGTCCGATGCCGAGGGGAAGGGAGCGCTGATCGATCAGGCCGGCGATAGCCCCGTCGATCGCGCGAATCATGACCTCGGCGATGCCGTCGGGAGTCCTGGAACCGACCCGCTCAGTGACCGACCCCAGCTCCTTGCCGCAGAGGCTGCGCACGGTCACCCTGACCTCCTGCTCGTTGAGGCTGAGTCCGACGAAGTAACCCACCCGCTCGTCGAATTCGAGCAGGACCGGCTTTCTTCCGCCCTGGGAATCGTCGGTGCCGACCTCGACGACCAGGCCCTGGTCTATCAGCTCGGCGACCTGGGTCGACACGGTAGCCTTGTTCAACCCTGTCGCCTTCGCGATGGAGGCACGAGACACGTTGTGCTGGCTCCGGAGTTCATTCAGGATGAGGGCTCGGTTGTAACTCTTGATCAGGTGCGCGTCGCCGGTTTTTATCCCGGCGCTCTGTTCCCTCCGATTGCCTATCATTCATTCCCCCGGTGTCCTGCCCGTCGGACAATGCACGATTCGATAACCGTGCCGCAGAAAAACATTCATACAAATTTCATATTTCGGCGAACCGATATTGACAACACTGGTTGAGACCTCCATTATCGTAAACATAGTTTGGATAGTCAACAGACTATCTTTACAAAGGAGAGTTTCATGCACATGAGAAAACTGGCGATCGCCGCGGCCTTGTTCGCGTCCATCGTCCTCGTCTCGTCCGCTGCGAGCACCGACACGGTAACGCTGTCCGTCTACGCGCAGTTCGACCTTGCCCAGCCCCAGTCCGCGTACTGGCCCGTCACCGTCGACGCCTTCCAAAAGAAGTATCCGAATATCAAGCTCGACTTCGAATACGTTTCGGGCGAGGCCTTCCACCAGAAATTCCAGGCGATGGCCGCTTCCGGCGACATTCCCGACCTGTTCACCTGCTACGCCGGCGCCCGTTCCAGCTACATCCTGGATCGCGGCATGGTCAAGGACCTCCGCCCCTGGCTGACCGACGCCTTCAAGAAGAACTACAACGCCGCCATCTGGAGTCCCCAGGGTCCCAACGGCGAGATCTACATTATCTCCCCGAACATGGCAGTCTGCACCGTCGTGTACGTGAACACGAAGCTCCAGAAGAAGCTCGGGCTTTCCATGCCCAAGACCCTCGACGAGATGATCGCCCAGGTTCCGGCCATCCGCGCCGCCGGCCTCACCCCGCTCGCCTTCGGCAACAAGTCCCAGTGGCAGGCCCAGTCCTTCCTCCTCTCCATGCTCACCGACCGCATGGCCGGCACCGCGTGGTTTGACAAGGCGATGAAAGGTACCGCCAAATTCACCGACAAGCCCTTCGTCGACGCGATCGCGGTCGAGAAGCAGATGATCGACACCAAGCTCCTTCCCGCCGGCGTGAACCAGATCGAGACCCCCCAGGCGATGGAAGAGTTCATCCAGGGCAAGGCCGTGTATCTCCTCGACGCCGGTTGGCGAGTCTCCGGACTCAAGAAGGCCGCCGCTCCCGAGGACTATGCGGGATACGCCGCGATCGCCTTCCCGGCCGTCAAGGGCGAGGTCGTCCACGGATCCAGCGCCGCCACCACCGGCGAGGCTCTCGCCATGAACTCCAAGCTCACCGGAGCCAAGGCCGAAGCCGCCTGGAACTTCCTCTCCTTTATCTACGGACAGGAAGGTTCGGACATCCTGATGAAGTACGGCACGGTCCCGACCTACAAGCTCGACTATTCCAAGTACGACATCGATTCCCTCAACAAACAGTACATCCAGCTCATCAACAGCCAGTCCATGGGGTACGTCATCGACGCCAAGATGGACGGCGAGGGCGTGAACAACCTCCTCAACCCCGGCCTCCAGGCCGTCATGATGGGGACCAAGACCCCCGCCCAGCTGGCCGGCGAGTACGAGGCATGGGTCGCCGCCAACGACTCGAACCGCAAGAAAAAATAACCTGAATTCCAGGGCCGCCCGGACGTATTGTATCCGGGCGGTCCCAACCCTCGTCCCGCGAACCGTTTCAGGAAGTCCCGGCAGGCCTTTCAGAAAACGAACCAGCCGATCGGAGCCGCCATGAACTACACCGCTTCAAAGAAAAGAAGTTACCTCTCCTTCGTACTGCCCGCCTTCGTGATCTACATCGGGGTCATCATCTTTCCGGTCATCTTCAGCTGCGCGCTGAGCTTCGTAGACTGGAAGGGCTACGGGCCCATGAAGTTCGTGGGCCTGGGCAACTACGCCCGGATGTTCGCCGATCCCGTCTTCTTCATCGGACTGAGAAACAACATCCTCATCGTCCTGATTTCCGTCTTCGGACAGATCCCCCTCGGCATGCTCCTGGCGTACATGCTCCACCGAAAGATGGTCCGCCACGCAGATTTTTTCGAGGTGCTCATCTTCCTTCCGATCACCATGTCGGCCGTCATCGTCGCCCAGCTGTGGAACCGCATCTTCTCTCCGGTCGGAATTCTGCCGTCCTTCGTCCGCCTCGTGACGGGGAACCAGGACTTCGTGATGAAGATCTTCGAGAACCAGACCTTCGCCTTCGTGCCGATCATGTTCGTGCTGCTGTGGCAGCACACGAGCCTCTACATGGTCATCTTCCTCGCGAACCTGCAGCGCATCCCGAACTCCGTCATCGAGGCCGCCCGCCTCGAGGGTGCAAGCGAGGGGACCATCTTCCTCAAGATCATTACGCCGATGCTCGGCGGTGTCATATTCATCAACTCGATCCTGGCGATCTCGGGCAGCTTCAAGAGCTTCGACCTGATCTACTCGATGACCGGCGGCGGACCGGCCCACTACACCGAGGTCATCGCGATGTACATGTACAACACGACCTTCGTCTACCAGAACTATGGATACGGCAGCGCCCTGTCCATCATCATCATCGTATTCATCGTGGCGTCGATCCTGCTGACCCGTCTGGTCACCAGGCCGATGGGCCAGGACTAGGGGGCGGGCATGGAAAAGACTTCGAAGCTCATCGCCGCTCCCGTCGCCTGGCGCGCCGTCGCCTACGTCCTCATGATCGCCTTCGTCGTGCTGACGATCTTCCCCCTGTTCTGGCTCGGCTACTCGTCCCTGAAGCCCCACGCCGAGATCATCCAGCATCCGATGGCCCTGCCCCGATCGCCATCGTTCGACAACTACGTCAACGCCTGGACTGAAGGGAAGCTCGACCTGGCGATGATGAACTCCTTCATCTACACGACCGTGGCGACCGTCTCGACCCTCTTCCTCGCGCTCGCGGCGTCCTTCGGCGTGACGAAGTTTCCCTACAAAAGCCGGAAATTCTTCATCGGCGCCTTCTCGCTCGGACTCATGATCACGATGCACGCGGTCATCGTCCCGCTCTTCCTGGTCGAGGTGAAGCTCCACCTCGTCAACACCAGGATCGGGGTCATCATCCCCTTCATCGCCTTCAACCTGCCGATGTCGATACTCATCGGCGTCTCGTACGTGAGGGGGATCCCGGACGCGATCATCGAATCGGCAGAGATCGACGGGGCGAAGTACCGATGGATATTCTGGCGGATCATCTTCCCGCTCTGCACGCCGGTCGTGGCGACCATCGTCATCCTCGCCTTCCTCCAGCACTGGAACGAGTTCCTCTTCGTGTTCGTGTTCACGACGAAGGCGGCGATGAAGAGCCTGCCGGTCGCGATCACCCAGTTCGCCGGAAGGCTGAATTTCGAATACGGGCTGCAGTACGCATCCCTCGTCATCGGCATCCTGCCGATGATCATCTTCTACATCATCTTCCACGCCCAGCTCATCAAGGGCTTCGGGGAAGGTTCGCTCAAGGAATAACTGGGAGGTTCTATGCGAATTATCGTAGGCGGAATGAATCACGAATCCAACACCCTCAATCCCATCATCACCGGGGAGGACGACTTCGTCGTCTTTCGCGGCAAGGAGATGCTCGAGGAGGGAATGAAACCCTATTACTCGTCGACCGGCATCATCGAGGCGGCCAAGGGCTACGGCTGGGACATCGTCCCGACCGTCCTCGCCCGGGCCGTGCCGAACGGCGTCGTCTCCGGCCCCCTCTACCGCTCGCTCAAGGCCGAGTTCCTCGCGAAGGTCCGCGAGGCGAAGGCCGCCGGCAAGGTCGACGGCGCGTGCCTGGCCCTCCACGGCTCCATGAAGGTCGAAGGTCTCGGCTCGGCCGAAGGCGACCTCCTCGCGGCCTTCAGGGAGATACTCCCCGACGTTCCCCTCACCGTCGCCCTCGACATGCACGCGACGATGACGGCCGACATGTTCAGGTACTGCGACGCCTTCGTCGGCTACAAGACCGCCCCCCACGTCGACTGCAAGGAAACCGGGGCCCACGCCGCGCGCCTCCTGAAGCTGGCCCTCGACACCGGCAGGAAACTCACGATGGGATATCGCAAGGTGCCGATGCTCATCGCGGGCGAGAAATCGGAGACGGCCGCCGAGCCGATGCGCTCGCTGATCGACGAGTGCATCGCCGCGGAAAAGAGGCCGGGCATCCTCGCCGCGTCCTTCCTCCTCGGCTTTCCCTGGGCGGACTGCGCCGACGGGGCGGTCACCGCGGTCACCGTGACCATGGAAGACAAGAAGACGGCCGACGCCCTCGCCGTCGAGCTTGCCGATTCCTTCTGGGCACGCCGGAAGGATTTCATCTTCCGTTCCGAATACTACGACTCGAAGACCTCGGTGAAGAAGGCGATCGACGCCGTCCTCACGAAGGGACTGAAGCCCGTCTTCCTCTCCGACTCTGGGGACAACCCGACGGCCGGCGCGGCGGGAGACGCCACCGACCTCTTCGAGCGGGTTCTCGAGGCCCTTCCGTCCGTCGATACCCTCCCGACCCCCCTCCTCTATTCGGGCTTCTTCGCCGCCGAGGCGACGGAGGCCTGCCTCGCCGCCGGAATCGGCAAGACGGTCGACGTGACGATCGGAGGAAGGTGGGACACGATCAACGGTAGGAAGATCCCGCTCGCCGTCAAGGTCCTCAACACCCTTGCCGACTTCGGGCCCTATCACGCCAAGGTCGCCTTCGTGCAGCACCGGGACCTCCGCATCGTCCTCACCTCCAAGCACATCGGCTTCGGCGACGAGGAGCTCCTTCCCGCCCTCGGGGTGAACGCGGCCGACTACTGCCTGGTCGTGGTGAAGCTTGGGTACCTCGAGGAATGCTTCCGGTCCATCGCCGCCCTCGCGATCATGGCGACCTCGAAGGGCTGCTCGAACGAGGTGCTGGAGACCATCCCCTACACCCAGGTCCGCCGGCCCATCTATCCCCTCGATCCCGACATGAGCTACCGCGCGAAATGACAGATGCGGCGCCCGCTTCCGCGGACGCCGGGCCCCTCATAGGTTCCTCGAAGCTTGTTGGTGCGACAGGCTCCGGGGAACCATTCACCAACACTCTTCGAGGAACTACCAACCAACAACCTTCGAGGAACCACTCTAGCACTTCGGGGACCTTGTCGCACCGAAGCTCGAAAATAAACCGCAATTTCCCCTGAAACATCCTGCCCTCTCCCGTGTCTATCTATCATTCGCCTTTTTCACGGGAGCCCGGCATGAAGACCAAAGTACTGATGGTGTATCCGGAAACGCCGGAGACATTCTGGAGTTTCAGGCACAGCCTGAAATTCGTCGGGAAGAAGGCCAACTTCCCGCCGCTCGGCCTCCTCACCGTCGCGGCCCTGCTGCCAGAGAACTACGATGTCAGGATCGTCGACATGAACGTCCGCGCGCTGAGGGACTCGGATATCTCGGGCTCCGACCTCGTCTTCGTCTCGGCCATGCTGGTCCAGAAGGAATCGATGGAGAAGGTCATCAAACGCTGCAACGGATTCGGGAAACCTGTCGTCGCCGGGGGGCCCTACCCGACCTCGAGCTGGGAAAGCATCGAGGGGGTCGACCATTTCGTCCTCAACGAGGCCGAGCTGACCCTCCCTGAGTTCATCGAGGACCTCGAGGCGGGCAGGCCCGGGAAGCTCTACCGGAGCGAGGCCAAGCCCGACCTCTCGATGACGCCGATTCCGCGCTACGACCTCATCGATCCCCGCCCCTACTCGGCGATGGTCCTCCAGTATTCGAGAGGCTGCCCCTTCAGCTGCGAGTTCTGCGAGATCATCGAGCTCTTCGGAAGGACCCCGCGCGTCAAGCCAGCGGCTCAATTCATGGGCGAGGTAGACGCTCTCTACCGCCTCGGCTACCGCGGATCGATCTTCATCGTCGACGACAACTTCATCGGGAACAAGGCGAGCGTCAAGGCGGTTCTGCGTCTCCTCGTCGCCTGGCAGGAGGACCATGGGAAGCCGTTCCAGTTTTCGACCGAGGCCAGCGTGGACCTGGCGAAGGACGAGGAGCTCCTGGACTTGATGGCGAGGGCCGGCTTCAAGATGGCTTTCGTCGGCATCGAAACCCCCGTCAGGGAATCGCTGGAAGGCGCGCACAAGAGGCAGAACCTGGGCCTCTCCCTCGTCGAATCCGTCCACCGAATCCAGGAAAAGGGGATCGAGGTGACCGGCGGATTCATCGTCGGGTTCGACTCCGACCCGGAGGACATAGCCGACCGGCAGATCGAGTTCATCAGGGATTCGGGCATCACGACCGCGATGGTCGGCCTCCTCACGGCGCTTCCCAATACCCAGCTCTACCGCCGGCTCCAGGCCGAGAACCGGATCCTGGGCGAGTCCAAGGGCAACAACACCCACCTCCTCGAGGTGAACTTCGTCCCTCAGATGGAAAAAGCCGCCCTCATCGCGGCCTACGTCAAGGTCCTGACCACGATCTACGACCCGCGCGTCTATTTCGACCGATGCCTCTCGCTCCTGGAAAGGCTGCCCGAGGAAACCCTCGTGAACCCGAACCTCGCCAGCCTCAGGTCCCTCCTCATGAACGGTCGGGCCCTGATCCTGTCCCTCGTCGGTCAGAGCCTCTCGCCCTACGGACGAGAATACCTCCGCTTCCTCGCCGCCACGCTCCGCCGCTTTCCCCGGTTCTTCCCGAAGGCCATCGAGATGGCGATCTACGGCCATAATTTCTTCACGATCACGAGGGTCCAAGTGCGGGACAAGTGGGAGTTCGCCGCGAAACTCGGCCTCGTCTCCGACCGTGTCGTCGAATGGATACGGACGCTCCCGCCGATGGCGGCACCCGCGGGGATGGAAAAGGTGTTCGAGGAAATCCGCGAGCTCCGCGCTCGGATCGCCGATATCGTCCGCCTGGCGGGCTCGAACCCCGAGGATGCCGAAATCGTCCCGCCCCTTTCGAGCCTCGTCTCCGCGGTGAGAAATTTCATCGACGAGCGATCGGGCAGGATAGCCGCCTTCGTCCCCTCCGAAAGCGGACCGAGGCTGCGCGCCTTCGCACGCACGGTCGACCGCTACCGAGCACGGTCGACGACCGGCCGGTCCGTGACCGGAGGAGTGAAAACCGGCCATTCCGCGGGAAGCCGCCCCGGATCGGTGTACGCGAAACTGCTCGCGGTGGACGACGAAATAGACGCGATGATCGTCCGCATCGGATCGATCGCGCTCGCAGGATTTTCGGTCCGCTGAACCCGGTGGCGCCGCCGCGGGCGGATCGCCTTTATTTCAGCACTGCCCTCAGCCCGGGAATGCGGCGCAGCAGGAGGGATGAGACGGCGAGGGTACAGGCGAAAGCGAGCGGAGCCACGGCGACATGCTTCAGAAGGGGCGGGGCGAGCCAGTCCTTCAGCAGCAGCGAGATCCCGATCAGGATTGGGGCGTGGAACATGTAGATCCCGAAGGAATTCGTCGCGAGGAGCCTGGTGCCGGGGTTTTCGAAATTGATCCATTTGCGGAAGACGGCGATGATGCCGAGGGAGAAGCCTATGGCGATGAAGGATTCCCAGATCGCGTAGGAGAGGCTCTGCCAGTTGGCCCCTCCGGCTATCAGCAGCTTCCCATCGACAGCCCTGCCGGCGACCATGATGACGCCCCAGAGGGGCAGCCCCGCAGCGAGGGCGACCTCGAACCACCGAAGGCCCGCCCGTTCAGGAAAGACCTCGAGCCATCCCCGCTCTCCCGCATGCAGGCCGAGCAGGAAGAGGGCCAGGTAGGAGGCGAAATAGCAGAACTGAAGGTTGGCGATGCTCGTCCCGATGGGCTGGAAAAGCCTGATGGAAAAGGCGGCCAATCCGGTGGCGAGAATCATCATGACGATCGTACGGGTTTTCGGGGGATCGGTCGGGGCAGTCCTCGCCGGTCTCAAGGCCCTCCATCCCGCATAGGCGAGGCTGAACAGCAGGAGAACCTCGACGAACCAGAGAGGTCCGGTCGCCCCCACCCATCCGAACGAGGCGAGATAACCGGCATAGGCCTGGCCCGGGCCGTAATGCCCGCGGACGTTCGCGTAGTTCATGATGAAGTAGCCGATGAACGGGTCGATGACGAACATGTAGATGAGGAGGGGGATGCCGAGCCGGAACAGCCTTTCCTTTATGAAGGCGGCGGTTCCGCGCTTCGCGAGCGACCTCGCCGCGAAGAACGCCGCGAGAAAGAAAAGGATGCCCATGAACCACGCCTGGGTGAAGGACCCGTACAGACCGAAAACGGCCGTCGAAACAAGGCCCAACGAAGCGGAACTCGTTTCCTTGTAGTACCAGCCGCCGAAGCCGCTGTACGTCACGTTCGAATGCATGACGACAACGAGAAAGATGACGAAGGACCTGAGGTTGTCCAGATATGCGAGTCGTTTCGTTCCTTTCCCCGTACCGGGTTCGGAACGCGAATCGTACCCCGTTGAGAAGGATGAATCTGGAACTTCGTGATGGTTCGCCATGTGCGCCTCTCGTGTGAATTGCCCGACCTTGGGACCGATTTTACCATGTCCCGGTCTCCCGTCAAGCCGGAATGCGTGATCGGTGTTAGGTGCCGCCAACAAGCTTCGAGGAACTAACAGGGTGTTAAATGCATCATCATTCAACAGCCTGCCAAGGGCCCAGCTCGGGACGGCCTAGCCGTGGCGGGGAACCAGCGCCTCGATATCGCGCAGCCTGATCGGCTTGTGCAGTATTCCCGCGGGGTGGATCGCCATCGTCCGATCACCGAGGTCGGAATCCTGATATCCGGTCATGAAGATGATCACGACCGAAGAGAACTCGCGAATCCGCCGGGCCGCCTCGATGCCGTCCATGTCGCCCCTCAGGCCGATATCCATGAGCATGACGTCCGGGATCTCTTCCCTCGCCCGGGCGATCGCGTCCGTTCCGCTCGACACCGATTCGCGTACCTCGTAGCCGGCCCTGATCAAATCGAATTTCAAGCTCTGGGCGATCAGGAATTCATCCTCGACGATCAAGATCACAGTTTTTCCCATCCGTCACACCCTCGGCCGATAGGAATCATCCATGAAACGCATCGTGAAGGCGAAGCCATGCTCCAGGTCGAAGTCGATCGCCGCGCCGAGCTGGCTTTCTGCCAGGCCGAGAACGGTCTGCAGTCCCATATGTCCGTCGCGTCTGACGTCGAAGCCCCTCGGAACGCCGACCCCGTCGTCGCCAACCTCGAGACGGATTTCTCCGTTTTCCGTTTGATGCAGAACGATGCGGATCTCCCCCTTCCTCCCGTCGGGAAAGGCGTATTTAAGGGCATTGCTGATCAGTTCGTTGAGTATGAGCCCGCACGGGATCGCCGTATCGATCAACACCGGCACGTCGTCCAATTCATAGACGAGGGTTGCGCGATCGGGCGAAATGCCGTAGCCGACCATCAGGCGCCCGGCCAGGTCGCGGATATACTCCTTCAGGTTGATGCGCGAGAGGTCCTGGGCCTCGTAGAGTTTCTCATGAACCAGGGCCATCGAGAAAATCCTGTTCTGGGTTTCAGCGAAAGCCTCGCGGAGACGAGCGTCGGAGAAACCGCCGGCCTGAAGCCCGAGCAGGGCGTTGATCACGGCCATGTTGTTCTTGGTGCGGTGGTAAAGCTCGCGCAGCAGGCTTTCCTTTTCGCGGAGGGAGGCCCGGAGGTTTTCCTCGGCCTGGCTGCGTTCGGAAATTTCCGCCTCGAGGTGCCTCGTTTTGGCGAAAACCTGCTTTCGCAGCGTAATGCTCCATAAGCCGAGAATCAGGCCGAGGACGAAAAGGGAACCGATGCCCCACCAGACCCAGAGGGGAATCACGAAGGCCGGCTGGGGCAGCATCCACCGGTTGTAGGATCGGCTGTAGAGCGAGTCCGGATCGTTGATCATCGGGGCCATGAGCCGGTCGATACCCGCGATCAGGTCCTGGTTCCGGCCCTTGGGCACGGCGAAGTCGAGGGCTATCGGGGAGAAGGTGATCGCCGTGATGGCGACGGGAAAGCGCCGCGCGAGCTCAGTCCCCAGCGAATAGATGCAGATCCCGGCGTCGACCGATCCGTTCGAAATCGAGCGCATCACGGAGGGATTGTCCTTCGTCAGGACGATGTCGCAGCGGACGCCGAAGGAAGCCGCGTAGGCGATGAAGGCGTTCGTGAAGGTGCTTCCCGCGACCCCGGCGACTCGCTTTCCCTGAAGGTCGAATACCGTATGGATAGGAAACCGTGAGCTCCCGAACACGACCCCGCTGTCGACGAAAACGGGATTCCTCGAGAAATCGTATATGGCCGTCCTCGCATCGGTATAGCCCACCGCGGGGAGCAGGTCGATATCCCCTTTTTGCAGGCTTACGAGAAGCTCGCTCCAGGTTCCGTTCACGTACTCGACCCGCCAATCGAGAACATGGGCAAAGTATTCGATCATGTCGATGAAGAGTCCCGACGGATTCGGTTGGCCGCTCTGGACCAGAGGGGCCGCCGGAAATACCCCGACCCGAACCATCCTCGCCTCGGCATCGAGGTACTGGAGAAGGATGAGGCCGAGCATAAGGGAAAGGACCAGCCGCCGCCGAGCCTCGACGTGATAGCAACCGCACATCGCTTCATCGCCCCCATCATCCGAAGTCTAGGTCCGGCTCCACGCAATAGCAAGGAGGAGTGAGCGGTGAGCTGATTGTGTGCGATGGCCAAGAAGCCTGTCGAGCGCTCTTTCGTGCTTTCGTGCGTTCGTGGTTCTCCTTTTTAAGCCGAAACAAGATTTACCACGAAAACTCGAAAGCACGAAAGGGGGAAAAGGAAAGAGCGCTTCCTTGGCGATTCATTGTCGCCGGAACGATCGCGCGGGAATGCCTGACGGTTTTTCAGGCCGCCGTAGTCCAAACCGGACGCTCTAGCCCTTCGGCTGATGCCCCAGCTTCCTCGCGAATTCGGCGCGGACTTCCGAGCGAAGGCTTGGATCGCGGAGGACGTCGAGACCGGTCAGGGCGAGGCCCTTGGCCGCTCGGAGCATCGCCTCGTCGGCGTAGGGGGAGACGGCCGCGTCCCGGAATTCAACCGTGTGGGCGGCGATCCTCCGTCCCCCGGTGATGTCCACGAGGGTGTGAATGACCGGGATCCGGTGGGAGACGTTGCCGAGATCGATCGAGCCGAAGTTGTCGGGCAGGCGTTCGAAGGCGCCCGCGCCGAGGGCTCCGGTCATGTAGTCGCGCATCCGGATCGAGAGGGACTCGTTGACCACGACGTCATCGAAGCTCTCCTCGTAGTTCCGGATCTCCATCCGCGCTCCCGTGGCGAGGGCGGATGCCTCGGCGCAGAGGCGAAATTTCGCCACCAGTTCGTCCAGGTAGCCCCGCGTTGAAGCCCTGAGGTAGAAGCGAGCCGTCGCGTGGTCGGGAATGACGTTCGGCGTCGTGCCCCCGTCCTTGATGATCCCGTGGATGCGGGCATCCGGCCTGACCTGCTGCCTGAGCGCGTTGACGTTGGTAAAGAGGAGGATGGCGGCGTCGAGGGCATTGACCCCGGTCCATGGCGAGGCGGCGGCGTGCGATGACTTGCCGAAGAACTCGACCTCGAGGGCGTCCATCGCGAGGGACTCGGTCATCCAGTAGTTCCCGGCGTAGGGATGGATCATGAGGGCGGCGTCGAGGCCGTCGAAGCAGCCCTTGGCCGAGAGGGCGACCTTGGCGCCGTCCGTCTCCTCGGCCGGGGTGCCGAACACCAGGACCTCTCCACCGAGCCTGTCCATGACGGCGCCGAGGCCGATTCCCGCCCCGAGCGCGGCCGAGCATATCAGGTTATGGCCGCAGCCGTGGCCGATGCCGGGAAGGGCGTCGTACTCGGCGAGGAAGGCGACCCGCGGCCCCTTCCCGTCCCCTTTCGTGGCCAGGAAGGCCGTCGGGATGCCGGCGTAGCCCTCCTCGACCCTGAAACCGAAGGACTCGAGCATGCCCCGGAGGAGGCCCGAGGCGAACCGTTCCTCCTTGGCGACCTCGGGACGTGCGTGGATTCGGTGCGATGCGTCCAGTATGAGGGCTCGAGCCCCGTCGATCGTTTCGACGACGGCCCGCTGAAGCTCATCGAATTCCATTTCGGCGGCCGGCTAGAGTTTTTCCATCAGCGCTTTCGCGTCCGTCACGAAGCCCGGCATGGCGTTGGCCGCGGTAAGGCGGGCGAGGGTCTTGTTCACCGCCTCGAGGAGCGCCGCGTTATCCTTCTTGACCGCGATCGCCGCTCCGCCGTCGGAATCGGGGAAGACGAAGGGAGCGACGAAGAGGTCGGGGTTGGCCGCCACGTAGGCCTTGGAAACCTCGGTCTCGACGACGATGGCGTCGATCTTCTTGCTCTTGAGCTCGAGCACGAGGTCGGAGAGCTTCCCGAGTTCCTTCACCTCGTCCGAATTCTGGGCCGCGTCTGCAATCCCCTTGATCTGTTTTTTCGCGATCCCGACCTGGATCGAACCCTTCTGGACGCCGATCATGGCCTTCTTGAGGGACTCGACCGTCGTGAATTTGTCCTTGTCGGCGGCGCGGACGATCACGCCCTGCTCGGCTCGGTAGTAGATGTCGGAAAAGTCGACGGCCTTCTTGCGCTCGTCGGTCGGGGTCATGCCGGAAAGGATGATGTCCACGTTGCCCGAGGCGAGGGCGGCGAGAAGCCCGTCGAACTTCATGTCCTTGATCTCGAGCTTCACCCCGAGGTCCTTGGCGACTTCCTCTCCCACGGCGATGTCGAAACCGACGATCCTGTCGGCGCCATTGTCTTGGATGTGGAACTCGTATGGGGGAAAGTCGGCCGAGGTGCCGATGACGATCTTCCCCGCCTTCTTGATCGCAGCGAGGCTATCGGGTTTCCCTTTTGAACACCCCGTGACGGCGAAAAGTAGCGGAAGGATGAGGAGCAGCAGCGCGATGCGTTTCATGATGCCTCCATGGCGAATAAAAATGTAAATACATTGTATAAAAATACAAAACCGATCCTTGGTCAATAGATTTCCCGATTTTGCAACGCATATTGCCAGTTATTGCCCATTCACGTTGTACGTGCCCCGGGAAGGCCTAGGTTCAGGGCAGGAACGCCCGGACACGGCGACGAATCCGCATTGGGGCGAGGCGGCGAAAACGACATCGATGACCAGCTGATATCCCTTCCCCAGACCAATATCCCTAACGAGTTCGTCGCCATCGCTTCGGGTCGCCGCTCCATGGGGGGACCGCCATCGCCGGGTCAAGAACCACCCCCAGATCATCTGCTCTCGGCCTCTACGGTGGACAGGCATCGCGTGCGCCTCGTCGTTTCGGTCGAAGAGGCATCGCTTCCCCGAGCCGGATCTCGAATCCTTGCATTTGCCTCCGTGTCGCGTATAGTTCAATCGAGGGGACATCGTCTCGGCCTCGATGGACCGCCATCTCGAACGGGACAGGTAATTCTGATAGCCCCCCACTCCCCATTCAGGAGGTGACGAACCCATGAAGCTCAGATACAAGTTGATCCTGCCCCTCGTCGTCGTTTTCTTCGTGAGCTTTTCCGCCTTCGTCGCCTTCCTCGTGCTCGACCAGTCGAACAAGAAACGGTCGGAGCTGATGCTCAAGCACGCGAATACGACCGACCTGGTCGCCATGACAACCGAGGTTCACCTGTGGAACATGGACCAGAAGGGCATGGATGGAAACCTCACCTCCTTCGCGAAGGATCGGGACATCGTCGCCATCGAAATCAAGGACATCCAGGGCAAGTCCGTCATTAAATTCGAGAAGCCCGACATCAAGCCGGTCCTCGTGACGAGGCAGGCCGACATCATCCATGAAGGCGAAAAAATCGGAACGGCGAGCGTCACCATCACGGACGCATTCGAGAGGGCAGACCTCTTCGCGATCGGGAGACTCATGGCCGTCTCCGGAACCTTCGTCTTCGCCCTCCTCGTCATCCTCATGATCATCCTCGCCAATTACATCACGAAACCCATCAATACCCTCCTCCGCGTCGTCACGGACATGGCCGAGGGGGAGGGCAACCTTTCGATCGCCATCGAGGCGGGGAGCAACGACGAGATCGGCCGGCTCTCCGGTCACTTCAATACCTTTCTCGGCAAGCTCAAGACCATCGTCGTCAATCTCAAGGCGGTCGGCAGGCAGAGCCAGGAGCTCGGCCACAACCTCGCCGCCAACACGACCGAGGTCTCGGCCTCGGCCGAGGAGATCACGAAAACCGTGCAGTCCATGGGAAGCCGCATCGCCTATCTCAACGACGAGATACGGAAATCGACCCAGAGCATCAACACCGTCAACGGGAACATCGAGAAGGTCGCAGCCCTCATCGACGACCAGGCCTCATCAGTCAACGAATCATCGGCCGCCATCGAGCAGATGATCGCCAACGTCGCCGCCATCGAACACTCGACCGAGGCCAAGCTCGCGCTCACGATGAAACTCTCGACCCTCGCCAAGAACTCCGCGGAGAGCATGGCCAAGAACGTGAGCGCGATGGACGAGATCTCGAAGTCCACCGAGGTCATCTCGGAGATGATAACGGTGATCGACGACGTCGCGAGCAGGACCAACCTCCTGGCGATGAACGCCGCGATCGAGGCGGCCCACGCCGGCGATTACGGACGGGGCTTTTCGGTCGTCGCCGACGAGATCCGCAAGCTCGCCGAGCAGACGACGGCGAACTCGAAGACGATCTCGACCTCGTTGACCGCGATCATCGGGGATATCCGGCGCACCTCCTCGATAACGGCCGAATCGAGCCGCATCATCGGCGAGGTCATCCACGGGATCGAGGACGTCGCCGGCGGCATGAACGAGACCATCTCGGGCCTTCAGGAAATCTCCATCGGCAACGGCCAGATCACCGAGGCTCTCTCGGCGCTCAACAAGCTCACCGAGGACGTACGGGGCTCGAGCGGACACATGAAGGAGGGGACGGGCAACATCGAGAACTCGTTCGCCCAAATCGCCGAGATCGCCGCCGAGAACAAGCGAGGCATCGACGAGATGACGGTGGGCATCGGAGACATATCGGCCTCCATCATCCACCTGTCCGAGCTTTCCCTGCAGAATTCGAGGAACATCACCGCCATCGACGCCGAAATGGCCAAATTCAAGACGTAGAAATTCGGCCGGTCGGCTACGACGGGAATCCAGAGCCGCATACTGGGTTTCGAAAATTGACGTTATGGTTTAGTTACACTACGCTGAAGAAGAGTCCAATAGAGGAGGATCGCAATGAAACGAAACAAGGCAAGTATCCTGGTCCTGTTGATTTCGATGTTGCTCGCCGCCCACGCCTCTGCCGATTCCTTCAAGGTCGCCATGATGAACCTACCGACGCAGGAGACGTTCAAGAACCTCCTCGCAGCGATCGCCGACCTGACGAAAAACAGCTTCGACATCCAGGTCGTTCCCCCGGCGAGGACGGCTTACCTGATCGAGAACAAGCAAGTGGATTTTACGCTGCCGATGGTCACGATCAAGGATCCCGCCAAGGTTGCCGCGCTCAAGTACGCCTACTCGACTCCGATTCTCTACCAATCAGCCTTCGTCTTGATCACCAACAGAGGGAAGCCGATCGACGAGGCCGAACTCATCAAGGGCAATACGAAAGGCTACAAGATCGAGATGGATGTCTCCAACGTCGACCAATTCGAATTCAAGGGCATTCCATCCACGAATATCGAGGCGAGTCTGAAACGGGTCAGCGATGGTTCCATCGACGGCTATATCCATTCGCAAACGACGACGACCCCCGTTCTCAAAAAACTGGGGTTGCCGAATCTGAAACGTCAACTCTACGAATATTTCGATCTCGTCCTGACCGTCCAGAAGGGAGGCAACGGCGAGGCTGTCAACGCGATGCTCTCGAGCGCCATCAAGACCCTCAGGGGCAGCGGGAAATACGACCAGATCATGGGAGACATCGTCAAGGCCGCGAAATACGATGACTGGCAACCCTGATCGATTCGGATCCGAACCGGGTACGGTGCCATATCGGTCCCGAATCGAGTAGGTGAGGAGAAAACCATGAAAATACGCTCCAGGATGCTGCTGCCGATCGGTATCATGCTGTTCCTTTCCTTCACCGCGATCATGCTCTTCCTTGTATTCGACCAGAGCGCCAAGCAGAACAGACAGCTGGGACTGAAGGCGGACAATACGGCGGCCCTCGTCTCCATGACCAATATCTACAACGTATGGAACATCGACACGAAGGCGATGGAAGACAACCTCAAGTCCTTCCTGAACGATAGGGACGTCGATGCCATCAAGATCCTGGACGCAAAGGGAAACGTGATCACCTCCCAGGCGAAGGACGCGAACCGGAAGAGCCTGATCGTACGGAACGTCGACATCAAGCGGGAAGGCGAACTGATCGGCAAGGTCGAGATCAGCTTCACCGACCAATACATCAAGGCGGACATCCGATCGCTCGCACTGACCGTTTCCGTCATGGGAATTGGCCTCTTCGTCGTCATGATCCTGATGCTCCTCTATATCGCGAACTCCATCTCGAAGCCGGTCAGGACGACGACGGAAGCGGTCACCGCCTTCGCCGGCGGGGACTTCACCCTGACCGAGGCGATGACGACGGAACTCGAATCGATGAAGAACCGAACCGACGAACTCGGCGAAACGACGAGGGCCCTCATGGGGCTGAAGGCCTCGATCTCGAAGGCGGTCGCCTCGATACGGACGGCCTCTGAAGAGGTATCGAACGGCTCCGAACGCATCAACGGCACGGCCCAAACCCTGTCCCAGGGTTCGACACAGCAGGCGGCGTCGGGCGAGGAGGTTTCCTCGTCCATGGAGGAAATGGGAGCCACGATCAGGAACACCTCGGACAACGCCCAGACGACGGAAAAGATGGCGCAGGCCGCAGCCCAGAACGCTGTCGAGGGAGGGAAAGCGGTATCCCAGGCCGTCTCGGCGATGAAAGACATCACCGCGCGTATCGGCATCATCGAGGAGATCGCCAGACAGACCAACCTCCTCGCCCTGAACGCCGCGATAGAGGCGGCGCGGGCGGGAGAGGCTGGCAGGGGCTTCGCCGTCGTTGCGAGCGAAATCAGGAAGCTTGCGGAGCGGAGCCAGAGAGCCGCGGGCGAAATAACCCAATTCGCCGCGTCGAGCCTGACGGTTTCGGAGAAGGCGGGAAAGATCATCGGCGACATCGTTCCGGATATCCAGAAAACGGCGGATCTGGTCCAGGAGATAGCCGCTTCGAGCAGGGAGCAATCGGTGGGCGCCCAGCAGATCAACAAAGCCCTCGGGCAGCTCGACCAGGTAATCCAGCAAAACGCCGGGGCGAGCGAGGACCTCGCGACGATGGCGAACCGGCTCTCGACCCAATCGACCACGCTGACGGATTCGATCGGCTTTTTCAAGATCGATGGCCGCGAGAATGAAGAGGCCGACGAGAAGGAACCCCCAAAGGCGCCCCTCCCCAAGGCGACACTGCCCAAAGCGCCGCAACCCAAGGCCGCACCCAGAGCCTTGCCCGCCGTGGAAAAGGCCGGGAGCCCCAGCCGCCAGATAACCCTGGCCGAAAAGAAACCCGACTCGAAGGACGGCGAATTCGAGGAGTTCTAAATCGATCATTGACATCCGGAAAACCATGCCGGATACTTACCCCCAAGGGGGTAGCCATGAGCTCTCTACTGCGCTGCAAGACCTGCGGTTTTATCATCGAAGCGGATAAACTGGGGGAGGTCTGTCCGGCCTGCGGAGTCCCGAGAACCCTGTTCGAACCCTATGCGGACAAGGTTTCGCCGAAACGTAGGGTCATCCTCGACCGTCACCTTCACCCCGTCGCCGTCCACCTGCCCCAGGCATTCGCCTTCGCCATTTTCGCCTTCGGCCTGGCCCTCCTCGCCGTCGACGGCGAAGCCAAGAAAGACCTCGAGGTCACCGTGACCGTCATGGCCTGGTGCCTTCCCTTTCTCGCGGCGGCCGGGATCGCAAGCGGCATCTTCGACGGCCTCGTCAGGTTCAGGAAGCTTTCGACTCCCGCCCTGACGAAGAAGATCGCCTTCGGGTCGACCTTCCTCGCCCTTTCGGTCGTCCTCGCCATCCTGACGGGCTTGGGCGGATTCTCGGCGGTAGCGGGCTTCACCTACTGGATCATCGGCCTCGGGCTCGCCTGCCTCGGCTGCGGAGCCATTCTGGGCCTGATCGGAGGCACCCTGATCCATTCGGCCTTTCCCGGCTGATGCGGAACGGCCCCGGTTTCACGTCGATACCGCACGTCACGAAGCCGACGCGTTCGACGCTGGTCCTGTTGCGCTTTCCGTTCTTCTTTTTCCTCGCTCCGGTATTCCTCTCCGCCCTGGCGACATCCCCTCGCCTGAATCCGGGAAAGGCCGTCGCGGCCTTCCTCGTCATCCACTTCCTTCTCTACCCCGCGAGCAACGGCTTCAACTCCTACTACGACCGGGACGAGGGAAGCATCGGCGGAATCAAAAAGCCCCCGCTGGTAACGCCGGATCTCCTGTGGGTCTCCCTCGCCCTCGACATCCTCGCCCTGGCCCTCGGCTTCATCATCTCAGCGTGGTTCGTGCTCTACCTGTTCCTCTACGGCCTCGGCTCCAAGGCCTACAGCTGGGACCGGATCAGGCTCAAACGCTACCCGGTCTGGAGCTGGCTTTCCGTGGGAATCGGCCAGGGTGCTGCGACCTTCATCGCCTCCTACGGGGCGATCAACGACCTTGGCTTCCGGGACCTCCTCGATCCCCGTCTCCTGATTCCGGCAGGCCTGATCGGAGTGATACTCCTCGGCGTCTACCCGCTGACCCAGGTCTACCAGCACGAAGAGGACAAGAGCCAGGGGGTGACCTCGTTCAGCATGCTCGTGGGAATCAGGGGAACCTTCCTGGTCTCGAGTTCCTGCCTCGCCGTGGGGGGAATCGGCTTCGCCCTCTATTTCTCGGGCCTCTTCTCGGTCCTGGCTGGGATCGTTTTTCTCGGCTTCATGGCCCCCGTCCTCGCCTGTTTCATGCTCTGGCTCGTCCGGGTCTTCGCCGACCCCGCCGCGGCGGACTGGAAAAACGCCATGAGGATGAACCTCGTCGCATCGGCCTGCATGAACCTCTGCTTCATTCTCATGTTCGTGGCCGCCCGGTCCGGCTTCCTGACCCGTTCGTGACGATAGCGTCTCGCCGCCATCGTCCGACCGGCTACCGGATGAGCCTGAGACCCGCCTCGCCGCCGATTCCCCGCTTTGCGCCTCGATGCGTCCATGTTTCCGACCGCGACTCTTCTCGGGAGACGTCCGCGGCGGCGGCCCCGGGCAGGGCCGCGGCATCGAACTTCCGTACGCGGATCCGCCCCGAGGTTTCCTTGGACACCATGATGGCGCCGGTCGAGGTTTGGACAAGCTGGATTCCCGATTCTCCCGCGTAAGGGGTGGAACTGGCGATTTGCGCATAGGGGCTCGTCGGGGAAAGGCTCACCAGGGAGCATCCCGAGTCGGCGTCGACCAGAAGCAGGATTCGATCGGACAGAAAGAGGATATCCGTAAAGCTCCTGCCCAGCGAGCCGTCATATTTGATCTTGCTCGCGCTCGAGTCGTTGATCGAGAAAATAAGGCCTGAGCCGGCTATCAATTTCAAATCGGTTCCGAACTGCTTGAGCGGATAGGGCAGGGAATACTTATTGAAATACTGACCGTACCCATAGGTACCCAGGGTTTTGGCGACCGGATCGAATTCCTGATAACAAATGTTGCCAGAATACTCGCCATCGTAGAGGTAGACCCTGTTCTGACTCTGAATGTAGACCGACATCTTGCCGGGGCTGAGGACACCGGTCTTGGTTGAAAGAACCGAGTAATCAGATTTTGACACGAGGCTGAAGGTGCCTGAGCTGCCATAGACGATGAGGAAATCGCCGGCGGGGCTGATGCTGCTGACCGTCCCGGGAAAACTGGTACGAAGGGTGGCCGTATCGGTGGCGGGGTCGAAGGAATAGAGCTGCTTTCCTGAGCCGATATAGAGCAGGGAGCCGTCCCGAACGATAGCGGTGATCGGCGAGTCGAAGGTCTTCACGTCCTGGACCGCGCCGGTTGCGACGTTCCACTTCTTCAGTACGCATCTGAGGTCGGGGAGCCTTGCATCATAGGTTTGATTCGCGAGGTACAGGTTCTGCTCGTCGAAGCTTGCCGCGTTCGTCACCGAAAAGCTCTGAGTCTTGGCGAAGGCGAGATCTGCGGTAACGTCCTCGACCTTGAGGGTAAGCTTCGTTGTGACGCTGTAGTCCTGCGGCGCGACGGCGATGAAGAGCGAATCCCCGCTTGAAACGACGTCGGCGGTGTTGCTGGGTAAATTCAACACGCCAGCGCCGCTATAACGCGCAAGAATAGCAAACGTATCGCTTGTTCGCACAACCGATGAGCCCGTAGGATTACTGATGGTAAACCTGAAGGTTTCTGCCTTGGCTTTGTCGGTCTCGTACAGGTAGAACGGCGCGTCGGAATAGTCCAGAGCCATGCTTTGGCCGAGGGAAAGCGGCTGCAAATAGGTCCGATTCAGGCCAAAGCGAATCGTGTTATAGGTGAAATAAAGACTGTAATCGAGCCAGTAGACCAGGGTGAGCTTTTTGTCGGTCAGGCCGGCGAGCGAGAAAGACCTGAAATACCGGGGATTGCCGTCGGCACTCTCAAGATAGATGCCGATGTGGGTCGATCCCGAATCGACGCTGATTGATTTCTCGACGGTGCTCGTCGGACTGACCGTTCCCAGGTTGAAATTCCCCGTCAGACTGGAACCTGCATCGCGTACCTTGAAGGTTTGAACCCTCAGCGTGTAATTTGCCACGTCTTCAGGGAAACAGGATAAATTGAGGATGTATCTGTCGCCGTCGGAACCGGAAGGATTTTTACAGGAAGAGACCAGCATGACGGAAACCAGGGCCACAAGGGCGCAAGTGAAAAGCGCCCGGATGCGACAGCAACGATGCATGGGTTACCTCGTAGCGGCAAATTTATCCCCCATGATACGTGCTGTCAAGGTATTGCGGCAAATTCATCCCAAACGCTACCGACGGTCAGGTTGGTTGGGCCGATCGAGACGAATGCGAGGCGTTGCCGGTAATTCGCGGACCGTGCCGTCCCCACGGTTTCACGAACCTCGGGGACGGCCGATCGGGTCCTCAGTAGGGAGTCAGCGTCCCCCCTTCGGGCAGGGGGTAGGTTCTTCCCCCGAGCCAAGCGTTCGCTGAAGCCCGGTAGTAGACCGTATGGCCGTTGCCGACGATGTTGCCGATGGTCGAGCCGGAAAGCCCGTCGGGCTCGGAAAGGACGGTGATGAAGGAGTCGGCGGTGACCCTCCAGACGCTCGCCGCATCGAGGGCGACCGAAATGGATTTGGCCGTCTTCGCCGAGTTCACGGCGCCGGTCCAGACGGAACGGTTGTCCAGCGTGACGGAGATC
This sequence comes from Spirochaetaceae bacterium UBA1318, assembly GCA_002307015.1. Taxonomy (GTDB): domain Bacteria; phylum Spirochaetota; class Spirochaetia; order Treponematales; family UBA1318; genus UBA1318. The sequence goes on along the minus strand of DBTK01000015.1, from coordinate 5,671 downwards.
GAACTCAGTCGGTCGGCCGAGAGGTAGCCCGAAAGGACCTGGCCGTCGCAGACGAGAACGGCGTTTCCTCCGCCGGCGTTGCCCCTGCCCGATGAACCGGCCTCGGCCTTGAGAAGGATTCCGGAAGCGGCCGAGACGTCGACGCGCGAAAGGTCGATGACCCCGATCGAGTTGGTCACCCGGAAAAGCGGCTGGGAGACCGAGGCGCTCGAAAGAGCCCCGCCGCTCATGATGAAGCGGCCGTCCTTCCCGGACGCATTCTCCTGCTTGCTCTGGCAGATCATGACCCCGCACCCGTCCGCAAAACTCGTGGAAAGGACGGTATCCCGGAGATCTATCGTACCCGCGCCTTCGATGACGGCTGCTTCCGAACCGGAAGCCGAGATCTTCGTGTCGAAAGCGGAGACGGTTCCGGTCGAGTGGATGCCGGGCGAATCCTTGCCCGAGGCGACGACACTTCCGCCCTCCATCAGGATCGATCCGCCGTCGCGGCCGGTCGCGACGGCGGCCGAATTCGCTCCGTCCGTTTTCATGTCGACGTCGGTGAGGATCAGCGATCCGCCCAGGTCCGCCATCGCCGCATGGGCGCCGGCGCCGCCCGTCGCGATCGAGCCGCCCTTCATGACGACCACGGTCCCTTCCCCGGTCGCGAAAACCCCCGTCGCCCCGTCTCCCCTCGTTTCGACCCCCGAGCCGGAAAGAACGATGGTGCTGCCTCCGGTGGCGAGAATACCGGAATCGAGGCCATAGAAACTCGAGTTCTCGAGCGAAGAGGATTTGCCGCCGGTCGAGATCGATAGATCCCGGGCGACGAGGGTTCCGCCGTTCGCAACCACGACACCCGAGGTATCGATGCGGTCGGTCGAAAACGACTTCCCCGCAAGGGTCATGATCCCGCCCTTCTGCGAAAAGATGCCCGAAAAGCTGCTCGGACCGTTTGAGGAACCGCGCCCCTGGCCGTCCGGCGGGTTACCCTGTCCGAGGGTCTGCCCCGGCTGCTGCGAGCCCGAGCCGCCATTGCCCTGCTGCATTCCCGGACCTCCGCCGGAACCGCCGTCCGGGGGCGGCCCGTTCGGCGGCATTCCCTGGTCTCCGCCGGGCCCGCCGCCCGAGCCGCTGCCTATCGATACCCGGTCGCCGGAGGGCCGACTTGACCGGTCGCTCTGGCATGAAGTGAGGGAAAAAAGGGACGCCCCCGCACAGAGAACACCGAAAACGCGAATGAGCGTCCTTCGCCCGAGCGGGCGACGAGTCGATGCCATCATGCTGTTTTTCACTGAATACTCCTGAGTTGTAACCATAGCCATTAGTAAAGCAGGTTTTATGCCAAATCGAGGGTGATTGTTGGAAAACGCAAGTCATGGCCGATGAAGAGGTTACGAAGGAGTCTTCAACGCGTCCGGTACGGGAGACCGTTCGCCGAGGAAAATAATGCCTGGTCGTCAAGGAGCTGCGATCTTTTCACGGACAATGCCCATGCTCCGACCGCGATGGCGGCAACCCCGTCAGTCGGGTTTCGGCGTCGCCGCTTCCTCCCCATCGACATAGTCGCGACCCCAGTCGATCATCTCGCTCAGGATGGGGAGAAGGGCCCGACCACGCTCCGTGAGCGAGTACTCGACCTTGGGAGGAACCTGATCGTAGGACTTGCGGTTTACGAGACCATCGGCCTGGAGCTCGCGAAGCTGCTGGGTGAGCATCTTCTGCGTGAGCCTCGGATGGAGCCGGCCGAGCTCGTTGAAGCGCATGACGCCGTTCTCGCCGAGTTTCCAGAGAAGGAGGAGCTTCCATTTGCCGCCGATAAGATCGAGCGTCACCTCCATATGGCACTGGAACTGCTTGCCCCGGAATTCGATCATTGCCGCTCCTTCACACTTACTTTTTAGTATGTATATACCAATTAGGTGGGTACTTGTCAATACGTCAGCATTCAACTATAGTCCTTGTATTCCAAAGGAGGCAGCAATGGATTTTTTCGAATGCGTCGGTTCGAGGAGGAGCGTCAGGTCCTACGACCAGAGGCCCGTCGAGGACGGGAAGCTCGAGGCGGTACTCGAGGCGGCCCGGCTCGCGCCGACGGCATGCAATTACCAGCCGTTCAGGATCATCGTCGCCTCACCCAAGGGACGGGAGGCGGAGTTCAGGCGGGCCTACAACAAGGACTGGTTTGTCTCGGCACCGCTCGTCCTACTCGTCTGCTCGGTGCCCGGTTCGGCGTGGTCGCGCGGAGACGGCAAAAACTACGCCGATGTCGACGCGACGATCGCGATGGATCACCTCATCCTCGCCGCGACCTCGGTCGGCCTGGGGAGCTGCTGGATCGCGAATTTCGACGTAGCGCGGGCAAGGGAGATCTTCGGGGTCGAGGATGGCTGGGAACCCGTCGCAATGACGCCCCTGGGCTACGCCAAAGAGACACCCGCCCAACGCCCGAGAAAGGCCATCGCCGACCTCGTCGTCAGACGTCAGCCTTAACCCATGTCGAGCATATGGAAACCCGAGATTTTTCAGGGCCGGGGCAGAAAACGGGAGTACTTCGAGGGATGGTATTTCAAGTCGGTCGACCGCGATGAACGTTCGGCCTTCGCGGTGATCCCCGGCATCTCGATCTCCCGGGATGCCGGAAAATCCCATGCCTTCGTCATGGTCGTCGACGCGAGGAAGAGGAAGCTACACTATGCGAAGTACCCGCTCGAGGAATTCCGCGCCGACCGGAAACGCTTCGAAATCACGATCGGGAAGAACCTTTTTTCGCTCGACCGGATGGCGCTCGATATCGACGACGGATCGCATCGGATACGGGCCGCCGAGAGCTTCGGGCCCATCAGGCCCTGGCCGGTCACCATTCTCTCCCCGGGGACCATGGGCTGGTACGCCTTCGTGCCCCTGATGGAATGCTACCACGCGACGCTCAGCTTCGATCACGCCATCGAGGGCTTCATCGAGATAGACGGAGTCACGACCGACTTCTCGGGAGGCAAGGGCTACCTCGAGAAGGACTGGGGCAGGTCGATGCCCTCCTCCTGGATCTGGATGCAGACCAACCACTTCGATACGGCCGGAGTTTCCCTTTTCGGCTCGGTCGCCAAGATACCATGGGGCGGGAGTTTCTTCACCGGCTTCATTTTCGGGCTCCTCCTCGACGGAAAGGTCCACCGGTTCGCCACCTATTCGGGAGCCCGGGTCGATCGCCTCGAACTGAGCGATCGCCGGATCGAACTGACCGTGGAGGATTCCAGATTCCGCCTCGAAATCTCGGCCGACAGGACGGAGGGCGTGGACCTTCCCGCGCCTGCCCTCGGCGAGATGACGGCGAAGGTGAACGAATCCCTCAGGTCGAGGATCCGGGTCGGCCTGTATGGGAAAAGCCGCTCGGGTCTCGAAACCCTCTTCGAGGGCGAGGGAAGGAACGCGGGACTCGAGTTCGTCGGCGACATCGGGGAGCTCATCCGGGGATTGGGAGCGAAGTCGGGGCGGAAACCGCGGTAGTCAAATCGTGCTGACTATCGGTGAATCGATGGAATCGATCAACTCCATCGACCGCATCGAAGGCGAACTGGAAAGGTTCACGACATGAACACCGGACTTTTCCGGCTTTCTTTTCCGGCCTTTCCATACTAGACTCAAAGAGGTGATATCCAGATCACCTCGAGGAGCAACCATGAAGCGTTTCATTCCGGTTTTTATCGCCGCCCTGGCCCTTTTCGGCGCCGCCGCCTATGCGCAGGCTGCACCCGTCTACACCGACGGCACCTACCAGCTCGACTATACGGACGCGGAGCTCGGTTCGGTGAGCGTTTCGGTGGTCGTCGCGGACGGCCGCATCGAGTCGGTGAGCCTCCCCTCGGGGAAAGGGGACGTCACCCTGGACGACGAGTCGCTGAACGCCTGGCTCGCGACCTTCGTCGCCGCCCCGGACTACATGAAGGTCGATGCGGTGAGCGGGGCGTCCCAGTCCTGCGATCTGATCAAGTACGCCGTCCAGGCCGCGCTCAAGAAGGCCGCGGCGAAATAGTCCATACCGCGGGCCGTAGGGCCCGCGTAGACATCGCGTGGAGGTTTCCATGAGAAAGAGAATCGTCCTCGTCGTCGCCCTCGTGGCCCTTTCCCTGACTTTCGCCGCCGCCCAGACCTCGGGCCTGACCCTCGGTCTCGGCAAGTCCCCCATCTTCCGCGTCGGCCCCGGCAAGGACTCGACGGGAACCCAGGTCTACAGCTTCACCTACGTCTACGGCGCCGCCATCTTCGACGCGGAGGGCAAGATCGTCGGTCTCGAATTCGACGAACTGGAGGTGAGCACGCCGAACTACGACGGCGCGTCGATGCCCCACTTCGCGGGATGGCCGGGAACCCCGGGGTACAACGTCACGAACCACGAAACCGAAAAGGTGGAAGGCGTCTCCCCCAACACCGTCGAGTCGACGGCGGCCGACATCGCCGGGTGGAAGTCCAAGCGCGAGCGCGGCGACAGCTACGGCATGAACCCGAAGAACGACTGGTGGAAACAGATGGACTTCTATCAGGGCATCTTCATCGGCAAGACGGTCGACGAGGTGGACGAGTGGTTCAAGACCTACGCCAGCGATAAGACGGGCCGACCCCTCGACGCCGCGACGAAGGACGCCGCCGAGAAAGCCAAGTTCAATGCCCTCTCCCCCGACGACCAGCAGGTCGCCGTCGACGCCCACGCCGGAGCGACGATGAGCATCACCGATGCCCATGGCAACGTCCTCGCAGCCCTTCACGACGCCTGGGACAAACGCAAGCCCATCGGAGAGTGATCGCGCGAGAAATCGGGGCCGTCCATCGGGACGGCCTTTTTTTTATCCGATGGTCCACCATCATTGCGGACCGGCGCCGAAGCCGGGATTCGCCCGTCGTTACGCCCGACACCTACGCTTCACTGCGCTACTTAGCCCGAGGCGCTCGAGTAGTTGCGGATGCCGCGCGTCCAGGCGAAGCGCGAGATCGCGATGAAAATCACCGGCGCGAGGACTCCCCAGATCATCTGGGTCCCGGTCATTTTGCCGAGGGCGAAGAGGGAGGGAAAGCTCGTGATGACGAACATCGGGATGAGGTAGGATCCGACGGCCTGTCCCACCTTGTCGTAGACGATCATCGGCACGTT
>DBTK01000015.1:0-273 GCA_002307015.1 Spirochaetaceae bacterium UBA1318 | reverse complement strand
GCACGTTGTTGAAGTCCCAGAAGGAATCGGCGATGCCGGCGATGGCCCGGGCGTTGACTATCCGGAATACGAGGGACTGGGGTATCAGGTAGAGGGCGTAGCCCACCGCGGAACCCGCGAGAAGAAAAAAGACATAGCCGAGGAGCCTCCATGCGTCGAGGAGACCGGAGAGGCGAGAGAGGCCGATGACCGTCATGATGGTTCCCGCGATGGTGTCGACGAAGAAGATGCCGACGTCGCATCTCCTGAGCGTGGCCATGAACTGGAGCGAGA
>DBTK01000069.1:5668-7579 GCA_002307015.1 Spirochaetaceae bacterium UBA1318 | reverse complement strand
CTTCGAAAATTACGAGGACAGGGACTGCTTCCGTCCTTCCCCTCGAATGAAGGATTTGCCGTTCGGCGCGGCAGACGCCGGAATTTCACGCGGAAACAGGCTGAAGGAGGTTGCTATGATTACCATCAGAAAAAGGGTTGCATTGATCGGCCTGATGGCCATCGGTCTATACGCTATGATTTTATTCGATGGCTGTTTTTTGCCATTTGGCTCGAAATCCTCGTCCAGTTCAAAGAACGGGCTGAAAATTTCCTTGATCATCCAGGGGACTTCCGCGTCGTCCAGCGCAAAGAGCACGCGACTCCTTTTGCCCACGGCCCATTCGCTGAAGGTTTCCCTCGCGGCCGTCGACTCGTGGCTGACCGCCCCAACCGACCAGACAGCGACGATTGGCGCATCTCAGACGATCGTGTCCGTTTCCTTTCCCTCCGTCCAGCTGGGCCACTACACGATAACGGCCCAGGCCTTCGATGCGGCCGGCAATCTCGCGTTCCGGCAGTCGTCCCCGCTGACCCTGTCCTCGGCTTCCGCCTCGGTGACGCTGAACATGGTACCCGTCGATACGACGACCCTGCCCCAGCTCGCCCGGGCCCAGAGCTATTCGGGCAGCCTCGCCGCGGGAACCGCCTCAACCTGGCTCGTTCCCGCCGGGGCCGCCATCTCCTCAAGCTACGGGATCCTGATCACCGCGGATCCGAGCATCCTCTTTTTCGCCCAGGACTCCGCCGGGGCGCTCCTGAATCCCGATCCCTCGGTTCGAGCCCTCTCGGCCTCCCAGGCGGCGGGCTCGTTCCTCACCCTCTACAATCCCGGTTCCACGGACCGAACCGTCAGCTTCGTGTTCTCGTCCGTCAACGTGGTCTACGACCCGAACGGCGCCACCTCGGGATCCGCCCCGGCCGATCTCAATCCGTACGCCCAGGGACAGACGGTGACGGTAATCGGGAATACGGGAAGCCTTGCGAAGGTCGGCTTTACCTTTACCGGATGGAACACGGCCGCCAACGGAAGCGGGACGAGCTATGAGACAGGGGCCACCCTCGCGATGGGGTCGGCGAACCTCGTCCTCTTCGCCAAATGGAGCTCGGGCGTCAGCCTGAACGCGAAATGGTACGTAGCGAAGGGCATTCCCGCCGCAGGGACAGGCTCGAACGGAGACCTCTTTCTTGACACGGACACGACCATTCTCTACGTGAATGTGAGCGGGAGCTGGACGATGGTTTCACAGCTCCGGGGAGCCAAGGGATCCGGGTGGATCGTCGGGACCGGCACGCCGTCGGCTGGTATCGGAACCGAAGGCGACCTCTACCTCGACAGCGCTTCGACCATCGCGTACGAGAAAATCAGCGGAACATGGACGACACTGTTCACGCTCAAGGGGACCGATGGTGCGACGGGCGTGACCGGCTCCAACGGTACCAACGGAACGGATGGGACCAATGGAATCAATGGCACCGTCTGGTTCACCGGCAGCGGAGACCCGAACCTTATCTCCCCCCCGACGGCGGCCACTGGCGACCTCTACCTCGATACCCGAAGCGGCATCGTTTACCGGATGACATCGTCATCGCCCGACGAGTGGACGCTCACCGTCTCATTCCAGGCGGCCCTGGTCCCGCAGTATATTTTTACGCCGATCATGACGAACCTCCAGGGCATCAACGCCGTCGCGTACGGACTGGTCGGCGGAGCCACCGGAACCTTTGTCGGAGTCGGGGACGAGGGAACGATAATCGCCAGTACGGACGGGTCGGACTGGAACTGGATTCAGGGAGGCGCCAACCAGTTGCTCCCCAGTGGCATCAACCATGGGAAATCGGCAAAACAGCGTTCGCTTCAGGCTCAACCTGGGGCTTTCCCCATATATAGGACACCGGCGGGGACAGTACCCCTACGTAAGGGAGCCAAGGG